>JACVXU010000117.1 GCA_015661185.1 Bacteroidota bacterium | reverse complement strand
GAGTTGGTCATCGCGAAAGAGCAAGTCCTTCGACTTTTCCGGTGCGAACATTGAAATCGAATACTGGTATTTGTTCCCCAGGGTCGACTGAAGTCTCGACGAGGCGGTACACCCAACCAGCAGGAGGGCAGGAAACAACAGAATGAGGATTTGACGAACCATCATTTCGCTTCTCCATGACATCGGGGAGATCGGGGTCCGGCTACTCGGCATGCTCTTTTGCCGCTTTCACAAAATCCCGAAAGAGCGGATGGGGGTTGATGGCACGCGACTTCAGCTCGGGATGAAATTGTCCGGCGACAAACCACGGGTGATCGGCGAGTTCTATGATCTCCACAAGCGAATTATCAGGGGAGACTCCGCTGAAGACCATACCCCCCTCTGCCAGTTTCTTGCGGAACTTGTTGTTGACTTCGTAGCGGTGCCGGTGCCGTTCGGAGATGAGATCCTTGCGATACGCCTTGTGCGCCTTCGTTCCCTTCGCGACGATGCATGGGTACGCCCCCAGTCTCATCGTGCCCCCCATGTTCTTCACCCCTTTTTGATCCATCATGAGGTCGATGACATTGTTTTTCGTCTTCTTGAACTCTGCACTGTTTGCCCCCCTCAAACCGCACACGGTACGGGCGAACTCAATCACTGCACACTGCAGTCCAAGGCAAATTCCGAGGAATGGGATGTTGTGTTCACGTACATAGCGAATCGCTTCGATTTTCCCTTCAACCCCTCGCTCGCCGAACCCTCCCGGTACGAGCAAACCGCCCACGCCCTTCAGATACCGCTCGGGGCCGGAGTGTTCTATGTCCTCTGCTTTCACCCAGCGCACTTCGACGACAACATCGTTCTCCGCTCCGGCATGCACGAATGCCTCGGTAATGCTTTTGTAAGCGTCCAGGAGGTCGGTGTATTTCCCGCAGACCGCAATCGTCACCTTCCCTCTCGGTTGCTTGATGCGATTCACAAAACGCGTCCAGCGCCGCAGGTCCGGCCTGCCGCATTTCAAATTAAGCTTCTCGATGACAATTTCAGGAAGCCGCTCCCGCTCGAACAAGAGAGGTACCTCGTAGATCGACTGCGCATCGCGGCCTTCGATAACTGCATCCGGTTCGACGTTACAGAAGAGGGCGATTTTCTCCCTCACCTCACGGCTGAGGTGCTTCTCCGAGCGGCAAATCAATATATCCGGCTGGACCCCGATCTCGAGCAGCGTCTTCACGCTGTGCTGGGTCGGCTTCGTCTTCAGCTCGGCGGCAGACTTGATGTACGGAACCAGAGTGACGTGAATGTTCATTGCATTGCGATGACCGACCTTGAGCGTATACTGACGGATCGCCTCAAGGAACGGGAGGCTCTCGATGTCACCGACGGTTCCACCGACTTCAGTAATGATCACATCGTACTTGCCGGTTGCTCCAAGCGCGGCGATGCGCCTTTTGATCTCGTCGGTGATATGGGGGATGACCTGGACAGTCGCCCCCAGGTAGTCGCCTCTCCGTTCCTTCGAGATGACCTCGTAATAGATCTGACCCGTCGTCGCATTATTCTGACGGGTCGTGCTCACATCGAGAAAGCGCTCGTAGTGGCCGAGGTCAAGATCCGTCTCTGCGCCGTCGTCCGTGACATACACCTCGCCGTGCTGGAACGGGTTCATCGTCCCGGGATCGACGTTGATGTACGGATCGAACTTTTGAATTGTGACCCTCAGGCCGCGCGATTTCAGCAGGAGCCCAAGCGAGGCAGCGGCGATCCCCTTTCCGAGCGAGGACACCACACCACCAGTGACAAAGATATGTTTGACGTGATTTTTCGGCATGACCTGATTTTATCCGGAAAATGAATGTCTTATCGTTTGGTTTGTAAGATGTCAATCACTCGCCTCACGTCATCCGGAGTGTCGACCGGGACGCTATCGTGCTGAGTAATGGCAACCTTGATCCTGTACCCTCGCTCCAGGATCCTGAGCTGTTCCAGTCTCTCAGCCCGCTCGAGGCTCGACTCGGGCATCGCGGCGTAGCTCAGGAGGAAATCCCTTCGGTAGACATACAGTCCGATATGTTTGAAAAACGTATGGCGTTGAAGCCACTGTAACTGATCGTGAACATCCCGAACGAATGGAATCACGGACCGCGAGAAATAGAGAGCGTCGCAGTCAGCACTGACAACGACCTTCACGACGCCCGGATTCAAAAGTTCTTCTGTCGATTCAATCTTCCTGACCAGCGTACCGACCACCGCCGATGGGTCGTCGAGGACCACACGCACAGCTTCATCGATCATCTCCGGCGCGATGAGGGGCTCGTCCCCCTGCACATTGACGAAGATGTCCCCCTGGATTTCGCGTGCGACGGCCGCGACACGGTCGCTTCCGCTTTTGATCTCCGGCGAGGTCATCACAGCCTCTCCACTGAACTTCCTGACAACGTCGGCAATTCGATCATCATCGGTCGCGACGACAATCCGGGTCGGCAACGTCGCCTGTTGCACCTGTTCGTAGACGCGCTGAATCATCGGCTTGCCGAGAAGATCGACCAGCGGCTTTGCCGGCAACCGCTGCGACGCATACCTCGCGGGGATGACTGCGATGACACGCGCCATGATTATCGATCCCCTATGACTTTCGGGACCTTGAAGAACTTCTCCGTTTTCACCGGGGCGTTTTTCAGAGCTTCCTCCTGGGTCAATCCGGGCCTGAGAACGTCCTCACGAAACGCGTTGTCGAGTTCAATGACGTGAGACAGCGGTTCGACGTTGCTTGTGTCGAGCTTGTTCAATTGCTCGACATACGCGAGAATGGCGTTCAGCTGATGAGTGAATGTCGCCTTCTCCTCGTCGGTGAACTCAAGTCGGGCAAGCTTCGCGATGTGCTCGACATCCTTTCGTGTAACAGACATGGTCTATCCTATCCTTGTTCAATGTAGTTGCTGACGATTGCATCGCGCACCAGCTCCACCAACCGCCGTTCCTCTTCCCTTCCTCCGATTTCTGCGGTGGGGATAGGCTTGCTGAACACCAAGTCGATGTCCGCCGGATGTACGCGCAGCGACCCCCTGGGGAGTATCCTGAACGTGTTATTGATAGTCACAGGGATAATAGGAATTCCGGCCTTCACAGCGAGCGCGAATGCACCGCGTTTGAAGGGTTGAAGCTTTCCGTCCCGCGTACGCGTACCCTCAGCGAAAAGAATGACCGAAGCCCCATTGCGCATGCGTTCAGCCGCTTCCTCCAAACTCTTTCTCGCATCTCTCGCCTTCCCGCGGTCAATCGTAATATAGTGACCATACTTGAGCGCCCACCCCCAGATGGGAATTCTCGTCAACTCCTTCTTGAGAACGAAACGGATATCGTCCGGGATGCCAACAACGACGGCCGGTATGTCGAACGCACTCGCATGGTTTGAAATGTAGATGTAGTGTTTCGCCGGGTCGATGAATTCCGCACCTTTACTTCTGACGTTGATGCCAAAAAGCCACAGGATGAAATGCGACCAAATCCTGCTCATCGAATGGAAAGTCCGACCGCTCCGATCAAGCGGCGTGGACAGGAGTGCGATGATCGACAAGGGCATCGCGACGAACCACATGAGGAAAATTTTGAAGAATGTGACGATCATTGCAGGCTCCCGGTCGCGGACCGATCACCCATAAGCTCTATTGTGCGGATGCGCTTCTCTATCGATGGATGGCTGTGGAACAGGAATTCCACCGCCGGATGGGGCGACACGTCAGCGAGATTGATCGTCGCAAGTTTCTTCAGTGCGTTCACAAAGGCCTCACCGTTTCGGGTCAGCCGAACCGCGAACCTGTCGGCAGCCCGCTCATGCGACCGGGAGACGATGTTCGTCAGAGGATTCGTCACAAGAGAGTACACACCAAGCCAGACCGCGAGCAACGGCAGGGCTGCAATTTGCTCGATGGATGTGAATCCAAACCACATCAGGCTATGTTCATACAGCACAGCCGTCAAATAGAGGCCCAGGAAGCTGTTGAGCGTGCCGAGTGCCATCATCACCATGATGTGCCGAAGCTTGTAGTGTCCAAGTTCATGTGCAAACACAGTCTCGATTTCCTCATTCCGGAAGTTCGTAACGAGCGTATCCCCTAGGATGATCCGTTTCGACTTTCCGATGCCGGCAAACGCAGCGTTGGCTTTCTTCGTATTCTTGCTCAGATCAAAAACGAACACGCCCTGAACAGACATACCGACGTTGTGGCAGAGCCGGAGGATTTTCGATTTCAGCTCACCATCCGGCAAGGGTTGGAACTTGTAGAAAAGCGGGAAGATGAGCACCGGGGCGAGCCTCGCCAGAACCACGGAAACAAGAAAGAGAAGCGAGCCTACGGGAAGCCACCAAAGCGATCCGAACGACTTCAGGCAATAGTAGAACGCCAGGATCAGGGGAGTAACAATCGGAATGCTGACGAGCAATCCTTTGAGCCCTTCCAGCATCCAGGCCCAAATCGTCTGATTGGAAAGATTGTATTTGTGTTCGAGATAGTAACCCGAATAGTACTGAAGTGGAAACGTCAAGAGAGTCTCGGCGAGACCCAGCAATGCAGCAAAGGCAAGCAGAGCGATGTAGTCGTTCCCCGCATAGACTCGCACCCCCTCCTCAACAAACCGTGTCGCGCCGCTGACCAGGAGAACGAGGCTCAAGATGAAATACACTGCGGTGCCCATCAAGCCGATCCTCAGCTTGATTTTCGCATACCGCTTCGCGTCTGACGTTGTGATCTCCGAATGAGCAGATAGCGTTGTGTGATGGGGCTGCGGCGCTAGGGGGTCTACTGCATCATGGTGAAGTTGGTGTTGGCTGGTGAGGTTTACGGCCTGCTCCATGAAGCGGATGACTGTGCGCGTGAGCTTCCCTGTGGTTTGTCAAAAATACCAAAGGGATGAGTGAAAAGCAAGGAGATCAACGAATCACAGTCACGCTGATCTTGTCTTTGACTCTGATCGATTTCTGTCCATTCACGATGCGGGCAAGCGAAAGGTGAGGCCCGCGCACCTCAACCACGTGGAGCTGTCCAATCGCACCCGTTGCGGCATCCTGCGCCATCGGGTCGCGATGAACAAGGATTTGCTGGCCGGGACGAACTCCGTCCTCGCTGCCAAGATTGATAAACGCATTCTCCCCTTCAACGAAAACCACGGTACCGGAGATCGTCGACGGCTTGAAGCTGAGGGAGAGAGTGTCCATTGATTGTCCCAAACGGAGGAGACTGTCGGGATCTGTCATTGCCCAAGCTCTGATGCCTGGTATCGCGGTCTCCAGTTGCACCGCAAGACGCTCACCAAGCTGAAAGCAGGCCTGTCCTATCACGGTGCGGTTGAAGTCTTCGCTGCCGAAACGAATCTTGTCAAGCTCCCGGTATTCAACCGTCCGGTCGGATTGTTTTCCGAATAGCGTGAGCGTCAGTGATCGATCTGCGAATTCACCGGCAGCATCGCCTTTTTTGACTGCGACTGGTGTTGAAGAAAACGCTGTTCGTTCCAGGTCATAGACCGCGAACGTGATACCGACCTCCCCTTTGAACGCTTCGTACCCACCGACCATCGGCTGGCCCGTCATGAAGCGGGAGACGTCAAACATCTCAACGGTTCCTGCCACCAGATAGCGAATACCGAATCTCCGAAAAAGCTCCACCCAGAACCTGACATCGTAGATTTCCGA
The DNA here is from genome assembly GCA_015661185.1 of Bacteroidota bacterium. Taxonomy (GTDB): domain Bacteria; phylum Bacteroidota; class Ignavibacteria; order UBA10030; family UBA10030; genus UBA9647. The sequence goes on along the minus strand of JACVXU010000117.1, from coordinate 4,343 downwards.
ACCTTGATGGTTCTGCTCATCGAAGAAGTTCTTGACGATGACCGGCGAAATGGTCGGAATCCGATACCGCTCTTTGACGTAGGCGCTGAGAAAACGGGGCACATCGATGCCGACATCCCATTTCCCCTTGAAATCGGATTTGTTCTCGAAGGGAATGAATGCAAATCCCGGCGACGATTTCTCCTGGGCGTGGAGTGGCTGGACCGCATAGGAAAGAGCGGTGGCCAGCGCAAGAAAAACCAGGAGACGTTCCCGGAACCGATGAGCCATGAGGCTAGTGCCGCCTCTAAAAGGAGATATTGTGTTTTTGAAGGTAATGGTTCTCAACGCAGAGCCGCAGAGGACGCGGAGCAACGCAGAGACTATTGACCCTTTTCCTCTGCGGTTCTCTGCGGACTCAGCGTCTCTGCGATGAAGAATACAAACTGATTTGTTGGGAGCAGTTCTAGTCATACAAAAGATACTTCCCACGCTCTATCATGAAGGGAGCCCGTTCACGATCGATGTCACGCAGAATCTCCTCGACGCTCCTTCGGCTCTGAAGCGCTCTGCGCAGATCGCTGGACCCCGCAGCTTTGTCGAACGAGCCGATCCTTTCGGGTTTGGCACGAGCAAAGATGTCTTTTTCAGGAAAGAGTCGCTGCAATGCGTCGAGGACATTCACTTGAACGGCAGTCATGTTCAGTTTCTCGCTATCAATCACGTGAACCTGCACACCCAGGAATCGGGATCCCGACGTGTCGAAGTAGAATGGTCGGTAGGAAAGCGGGCGAAATATCACGCCTGCAAGGTTCCGGCTGTTGAGGTAGTCTGCGAGTTTTTCTCCATCAACCCATGAGGCCCCAACGAGTTCAAAGGGCATCGTGTATCCAACTCCCTGATTCGCCGTCCCCAATTCTCCGAGCAGTCCCGTCATAACATAGAACATGGGTGTTGTAGCATGGGGAATATGAGGAGACGTCGGGACCCAGGGGAGACCCGTCTCATCCCACCACATTGATCGCTTCCATCCTTCCATCGGTATGACGACGAGATTGCACTTCACCCCGTTTTGCAGCCACCCTTCCATGTTGATCATCTCAGCCAGCTCTCCGGCGGTCATACCATACACATAGGGAATCTGATAGGCGCCAATGAACGATTTGAATTTCGGATCGAGCATCGTGCCCTCCACCCTGGTACCCGTCAGAGGATCCGGCCGGTCGAGGACGACGAACGTCACGTTGTTCTCCGCCGCCGCTTCCATCGCCAGACCCAGCGTTGAGATGTAAGTGTACGACCGGACCCCGATATCCTGGATATCATACACCAGCACATCGATCCCTCGCAACATATCCCTGGTAGGTTTGCGCGTTCTTCCGTACAGCGAGTAGACAGGCAATCCTGTCTGGCTGTCATTGAAACTGTCCACCAGTTTCCCCCCTTCGGCGTCACCGCGTACGCCGTGCTCAGGTCCGAACAGCGCAACCAGCTTCACGCCCGGCGCCCGATGCAGGATATCGACAGTCTGCTCCAGTGTGGAGCTGACCCCCGTTGGATTCGTGATCAGGCCAACGCGTTTCCCTTTGAGAATATCGAACCCACGGCTCCGCAACACGTCGATGCCCGGTTTTACTACTGGCTTGTCTGCAACCTTCGCCTGTCGCGGAAATGCCTGCTGTGAGCAAAAAAGAAACACGAGGATCGCGGCAAAGATTCTCAGGAAACCTCGACGATCGGTACCGATCTTAGTCATGTGATTCAACCTTGTTATGTTGTGAGCGAAAACGTATTAACAGATACCGAGACGCAATGACTACATACGCGAGGCAGAGGAATGCAGCCGCCAGCAGCATCCATGCCAGAAGGGAGACCGGACCATCGAGGGTTACAGAAAGCACGAGCAGAAGAAAAGCCAGAACAGCGCACACAAAGATTCTCGTAAGTTCGATTGCTGGATCGACACGCTTTTCAACTTCCCTAGATGGTCTCATCATTCGGCGGCGGGCTGCTGCGGAATCTGTTTTCCATCGAGCACCCAGTTCTTGACGATGGCGAGATCCGAAAGCAGGGGCATCAGGCGGTCGAGGCTCTCCTGCGTGAGGTTGAAAAAGAGAGCGGTCTGGCTTCGCCGGACTTCCTCAGGTGCCCCTTCCACAATATCCTTGAGGAGGGATGTAATCTTCCGGAGGCTGGCCTGGAATTCAGCGGAGAGCTTGTCATACCCCTCCCCATCGACGCCGATTCGCTTCATGACACCGAGGGACTTCGTGATGAATTTTGCGAGGAAGATGGCCTCGTTGAATGCATCCATCTTCCGGTTTTGAACCGCGGCCTCGACAAGATCGCCGACGTCGTTCGGGTACTTCAGCGATCGGTCGGAAAACCGTTCGAGCTCACGGAGGAAGTCCAGCGTTTCAGCGCGCAAAGCCATTTCAGCATTGCTCCTTTTCGTCAAAAATATAAGGTGATCTGGAGCTATAAACAAGGCGAAACGAAAAATCAAGCAGGTCGATTCAAGAACAGGAGGGTACGATGGGAGAACCGTTGATGGGATAGGATGTCATTCTGGCTCAAGGGATATTCACTTCAGTCCGCTCATTTCTTTTTCCACTCTTCGGTCAATTCCTCGAACTTCGCCTTCGAGAATTTGCTCGTTCCATAGCCTCTCTTCCTGAGCCGCTGCCGCAGTGCTTCGTACAACGTAATTGCGCAAGCAACTGACACGTTCAGGCTTTGGATCATGCCGAACATCGGTATCTGGATCAAACCGTCGGCAGCGATGGCCGCATCATCGGAGACACCGCGATGTTCATTCCCGAATACGATGGCGACTTTCTGTGTAAGATCGACGTCGTAGAGCGACTGCGCCCCTTCATCGAGACGCGTGGCAACGATGCGGAAGCCTTCTGATCGAAGTTTCGCGTAACACTCTGCCACCGTTTTGAACTTACGACGCCCCACCCACTTCCCCGCGCTTGCGGAGCTCTTCTTGCCGATCTTTGGGAAGGCGTCCGTATTATAGAGAAGTTGAGCCTCCCAGACGCCAGCCGCGTCGCATGACCTGAGCATGGCGCTCACGTTGTGCGGGTCGTGTATGTTTTCCATCACCACCGTGAGGTCCGGCTGACGATGTCGAAGCACAAACTCGAGTCGTGCGAGCCTCCGTTCACTTGGCATGATGACCGCTCCTCAGGAATTTCAGAAGAGAATCTCGTCGTACCTGGAGCAGAAGCACCGACCCAACGACTCCTGCGGCCCCACAGATCTGCACTACATTGATGGACTCACCCAGCGCGATCCAGGCAACGATGATCGCGATGACAGGTTCCAAAGTCGTGATGATGCCGGCACTCGTCGCCTCCAGAATCCTTAGACCCTTCGCGAAGAAAATATACGGAAGAAGGATGGATGCGACCGCAAAGCCCAGGAATACTCCCCAGTCTCCGATCCCGTATCCTCTGGCCGCAATTGCCCAGGGCGGGTTGACGAGAAGCCAGAAAACCGCCGCGAAACCCAGGGCCCAAACCAGCGTCGTCCATACGTCGTGCCGTCGAAGCACCCGCTTTGACGCGATGAGCATAAACGCATAGGTGAGCATCGACGCGGGAGCGGTGAGAAGCGACCAGCCGGACAGCCTCACTTCGCTCAGGGAGCCTCCGCTCACTGCGAAGAAGCATCCGCACAATGCGAAAAGAAGTGAGAGCACTTTTATCCCGTTCAGTTCCTCTTCCTTGCTCACAGCGACCGCATAGATCATCACGAGCACGGGAGCAACATTTTGGACAAGGATCGCTGTCGCCACCGTCGATTCTTTGACCGTGAAGTAGTACGTGAAATTCGTGATCGCAATCCCGACGATACCGATTAGCGCAAATTTGTAGAGCTCCTCCGGTCGAATCCGAAACACAGTCCTGTCAGCGACGAGGAAATATGCAGCAAGAAGAACGAATGAAAGTGACGAACGCGTTTGCGTGATAATGAGCGGGTCGTACCGTGTCAGGAACAGGTACTTTGCGAGGGATGCTGAACCTCCCCAGAGAGAGACCGCAAGGACGACAAACAGCATCCCGCGGGTGGAGGAATGGTCAGTTGAGGCCATCTGATAGTTTCGGCCGATCCGGCTGCTCTGCGAGATCCCTGTAGTACTTGCTTTGATCCTCGTCGCCGATCATGTGATAGAGGTGGGAGAGTCGGGCAAGAATGACTTTCCTGTTGTTCACGTGATCCAGGCTCCCTTTGAGGAATTCAAGGAGCACATCGATCGGTGGGATGTTGAGGTCGGGGTCGTAGCAGTCGCACGCATCGAGGTACGGATCCGGAGCACTCGGTCGCGCCTCCGCAGCTTTTCGATAGTACTTGAT
>JACVXU010000116.1 GCA_015661185.1 Bacteroidota bacterium | reverse complement strand
CTGCTGACGTCCTGCAACTTTTCTTCCTCTCCTGCTGTTGAAAAAGACATGCGCGGCAATTACTGTATGAGACTCTTTTTACCATTTCTTCTATGTTTCTCGGCATTTGCCCAAGAGGCGGGAAAGGCAGTCCACATGGAAAAAGTAACATTTGGAGCTGGTTGTTTCTGGTGTGTCGAGGCAGTCTTCGAGCGATTGAACGGTGTACAATCGGTCGTGGCGGGCTATGCCGGGGGCACGAAGGCAAATCCGACATACGAAGAGGTGTGCACCGGCGCAACCGGACACGCGGAAGTGGCGCAGATAACGTACGATCCGTCGAAAAACAGCTTCGAAAAATTGCTGGAGGTGTTTTGGGAAGCTCATGACCCCACCACGTTGAATCGCCAGGGGGCTGACGTCGGAACACAGTACCGATCGGTCATATTCTATCACGACGCTATCCAAAAAGCAGCCGCCGAAAAGTCAAAGGTGGCAGTCCAGAAGGATCTCGATTCCCCAGTAGTCACAGAGATCCAGCCACTGAAGGAATTCTATCCTGCCGAAAACTATCACCAGGATTATTACAAGAACCACGCGAACGCACCGTACTGCGTCTTTGTGATCAAGCCCAAACTGAAAAAGCTGAAACTCGAGTAAGCGCGCTTCCTTCCCTTCGAATCCCTTAGGACTTTTCCTCTCGAACATTCGGGAATATTTCCTACATTGTTCCCGTGGTTCAATCCTCCTCTATGCTTACCATCCTTGACAACGATCGCCAGTTTGCGCGCGAGCTGCCGAAATATACCGTTGTCTCGGCTTCCGCCGGCTCAGGCAAAACGAGAGCGCTCAAACAACGGTTTGTCCAGCTGCTGATTTCAAGGGCGATTCCCAACAACAGCCTCAAGAACGTTCTGGCGATTACGTTTACCAACAACGCAGCGCGCGAAATGAAACAACGCGTTCTCGACGCCCTGAAGTCTGCCTCTTTGGGCAAGCGGGAGACGCTTGAAGAACTTCAACAGCTTCTCTCTCTTAGCTCATCTGAGCTGCAGATCGAGGCCGGCCGGCTCGTCGACGAAATTCTTGATAACTACTCTGACTTCCAGATCCGTACCATCGACAGCTTCCTTGCCCGGGTGTTCAAAGCCTCAGCCCTGGAGCTCGGCCAGTCGCCCGACCTCGATATCGTGCTCGATAGCGACGCAATCCTCGATGAAGCGTTCGGACTCTTCGCGCGCGAGTTACACGCGGGGACATCCTCTGCCCGTCTTTTCGATCAGTTGATCCAGTTACTCCTCGAAACCCGTGGCAGCGACGACCGGTTTTTCTGGAATCCGTATCCAGAATTGGCCGATAAGGTGAAGGATCTCTACAAGAGAATCATCCTTACATCAAAGCAATTGCGGCTGGAAGATCACTCGGATGAAATTCGGGCGCTTGGTGGACTACTCCCGAAGAAGGTGCTGGAACTCGATAAGGTTCTCAGTCACCCGAAAATCGCGAAGATAAAGCGATTTGAGGATTATGTTGGATATGCAAAAGCAGACGATGTGGACTGCCTGATCAGCTACAAGTTTCCCTCATCGCCGATGAAGAAGACAGAGAGCGATCCAAAGCAGTTTCAGCGCGCACTCCAGGAATCCCGGCCTCTTTGCGAGGAAATCGCTGCATTGCGGGCCCAGCTGATTCTGCTGAAGGCACGCCAGCACTACCAGCCGTACGCAGAAGCGCACGCTCTTCTGTCGAAATCAATCGAGGCCGTCAAGCGCGAGCGGGGACAGGTGGACATCGGCGACGTGGTCAAACGGCTTGCCATGTATTTGAAGCCGGGAATCGTGCCGGAAGTCTATTACAGCCTCGGGGAGACCCTTTGCCACTACCTGATTGATGAATTTCAGGACACAAATCCAATTCAATGGGAAACCCTCGAACCCCTGGTCGGCAATGCCCTTGCAACGAGGGGGAGCCTTTTCGTCGTGGGCGATACGAAGCAATCGATTTACGGATTCCGGGGAGCTGATTGGCGTATCATGAAACGCCTGCAGGTAGAGGACGTCTTCCCTTCCGCGACGAAAGACCTCAAGTCTCTCGACACCAATTATCGTAGTTTCGAGAAAATTCTCCGCTTCAATGGCGATGTGTTCAAAACAATCCTCCCACAAAAAGTCGATGCAGAAGCCGCGCGTGCGAGCGGGCTTGCCACCGACGAGCAGCATGTCCGTGACTCGTTCGTCGGCAAGGGATACGTCGAAGTTATTTCAATTCCTGTAGATGCGGCAGAAGGCCAGCCCGATCGAATCCCCCAGAAGGAGAAAGTCCTCCAAATCGTCGCCGATTGCCTCTCCCGCGGCTACCGGCGTTCCGATATCACGATTCTCTCCCCACGCAATGGTGACATCATCGAAATCAGCGGGTGGCTCAATGAACGGGACATTTCCTTTATTTCACACAGCAGTCTGGACGTCCGCAGCCGCGCGGTGACGGGTGAGCTCCTGGCGCTGCTTCGCTTCCTCGACTCGCCGATTGATGATCTTTCATTCGCAACATTCCTGCTCGGGAATATTTTCGGTGGACTCCTGCAGCGCGACAACAAGACAATTTCCCGGCAGAACCTTCTCGACCTTCTCTTTGAACACCGGCTGGGTCATCGCCGCGAGCATCCCCTGTATATCACTTTCCGCCGGACGTACCCGGATTTATGGCGGATGTATTTTGAGGATCTCTTCAACGTTGTCGGCTATTTGCCCGTGTATGACCTGATCTCCGAGGCATTCAGCACATTCAATATCTTTGCGCTGTTGCGCCAGGAGGAAGCGACGCTTGCAAAGATACTCGAAGTCGTGAAAGATTTTGAGGAACAAGGCGAGAACAGCCTGAAGGGCTTTCTCCAATTTGCCGGCGACTCGTCGGAAGATGCCGATTGGAACATCGACATTCCGACCGATGTCGATGCGGTGAGGGTCATGACGATTCATAAGGCGAAAGGATTGGAATCGAGGGTTGTCATCGTGCTTCTCTATGATTCCACCCCCCGTCGCGATAGTCTCTATTTCGAGGAAGCTGGGGATGAAGTGCGATTGGTACGCCTCGCGAAAGATGTTGCAGAAGAGGTGGATGAATTATCCGGGCTGTATCGGGAAAAGACGCTGAGGCAGACAGTCGATGATTTGAACAAATTATACGTTGCCTTCACGCGAGCCGAAGAGGAAATGTACGTCATTAGTGTACAGGCAAAGCGGTCAAAGACCCCTTCTGAATACTTGCCGGAGAGCGGCTATGGGCCGGAGATGAAGCCGGCTGTGCAGCGCGTAGCGCCGAAACCTGAGATCAGCGTGGAACTCTCTCACGATCTGCCCCGCACACCTATACGGCAGGTGGAATATGCCGGCATTGCTGTCGCCGAGGCCAGACGCGGGGAGTTTGTCCACGCCGTTCTGGAGGCGATCGAGTATGTGGGACCTGATATCGAGGCTCGTCTTGCAAAAGCAGGGGAGCGTGCGCTGGTGCGCATTCCGTTCGAGACCGATCCGATGCAACTCCGGGATGTATTGTTGAGTGTCATCGCGTTGAGCGAGCTGCGTCCTTACTTCCTGAAGAGCGAGGGTCGCGACATCCTGAACGAGCAGGAATTTGTCGGAGGTGACGGAGCACTTGTCCGTATGGATCGCGTAGTGGTTGATCCCGGGGCCGTGACCGTCATCGATTACAAAACCGGTGAAGAAAAACCTGACTACACCGAACAAGTGCTGAAATACATGAAGATCCTCAGAAGTTACTATGCAGGCAGATCTATTCATGGCTTGCTCGTGTACGTCGATCAGAAATTGGTCCGGACTGTGTAGTGGGCCAACACCTCATCATATCCCCCACGCAGAATCTGATCCATGAGGTTGCTTCGCGGCTGGAGAGCGGTACGAACGATTTCAGCTCCTCGATCGTGGTCTTTCCCGGAAAGCGTCCAGCGCATTTTGTGCGGAAGGCCTTGGCGGAGCGGATCGGGGGAAGCTTCATCCCCCCGCGTATGTTCTCTATCGATTCGTTCATCGAATACCTTGTTTCGGAAAAGCTCGGTCTCGCCTACAAGCCGCTCGACAACTTCGACGCCGTCGCTCTTCTGTTCGATATCCACACTTCGTTCGCCGAGCACCTTGGAGGCGATCATTTCAATTCCATCGACCGTTTTATCGGTCTGGGATTGAAGCTGTACACGGAACTCGAGGAGCTTGTGATGGCGGATGTAAGCGTGCGGCGTGTGAGCGACGCCATGGAGGCTGTTCCTCTTGGACGATTACATGCTCTGCCGAAGTATTTCGAGCGATTCTACGCCGTTGTTGAAGAGAACGGATTCATCACTCGTGCGCTCAATTACCGGAAAGCGGCGGCACAGATCGAGACCATAAAGTTTTCGTCACATCAACGCATACTCTTTGCTGGTTTCTATGCGTACACGGTGTTGGAGCAGCGCATCCTGAGCAGCCTGTTACGGCGGGAAAACAGCGTGTTCATAGCGCAGCAGGGACCGGGATTGCAGGACCATGTACACGCTCTCGGGATCGATGCTGACAAAGTGGAATCTCCCGACACTCCTTCCGCTCCGGCCTGCCATTTCTACAAGGCATCCGATACGCATGGACAGGTATTTGCGGTGAGCCAGAAGATCAAGACGATGCTTGCGGCAGGCACACCGATAAACGAAAAGACGGCGATCATCCTCCCAACTGCTGATGCGCTTTTCCCGGTGGTCCACCAGACGCTTCCACTGCTCCCGCAGGATCAATACAATATCGCTCTCGGGTATCCGCTGCAGCGGACGCCGCTGTTCGGATTTCTGAGCAACCTGATGGACCTCGGAGCCGAAGCCCGCAACGGAGATGTGCCGGCAACGGAATACACTACGTTTGTGCTGCACCCATACACGAAAAATATTCGCTTTGGCCAACGGTCCGATGTCACCAGAGTTCTCTTTCATACTATAGAAAAGTATCTTGCCGAGACCCGGTCGCGAACGATCGTGTCCCTTGAATCACTCGAAAAGAACAACGTTCTCCTCGACGGTGTTTGTCGCTCCCTCGCTGCCGCCGGAATCGACGTCAGCCTGGGCGAGCTTCAGAACCACCTCCGGACAATTCATAACCAGACGATCCGGAAATTTCTGAATCTTCAGTGTCTCGGTGACTTCGCGGCCAAAGCTGTCGAGATCCTTCAATACATTTACAAACAGAGCACGGCAACCCGACACCGGTTTTTCCATCCGTATGCGCAGAGATTTATAGAGTTATTCGAATCGATTCGCATGTCGCTTCTCGCGCCGCACCGATTCAGCGATCCAGCATCGTACTTCGCCTTCCTGCGAAACGCGGTCGCTTCCGAGGAAGTCCCCTTCTCCGGAACGCCACTCGTCGGACTTCAGGTGCTCGGACTCCTTGAAACCCGCAACCTCTCGTTCGATACCGTATTCCTTCTGAACGCGACTGATGACGTGATCCCTGGAACGCGCGGCAATGACGTTTTTCTCCCCCAGCCGTTCCGCGAAAAGCTCGGCCTTGAGACCTACCGTCAGCGCGAACGGTTGATCGAATACTACTTTAGCATCTTGTTTGCCGGTGCGCGAACGGTACACTGTTTCTTCACCGAGTCCGGCAATCACGAAAAGAGCCGGTTTCTGGAAAAGCTCCTGTGGGAAGAACAACAAAAGAAGAAAAGCCTGGATGTCAAGGACCTCATCCAGGTCATTCGGTACAACGTGCAGCTTGCCACCGCGAAACCGGATGCGGTCGAGAAAACAGAGGCGGTGCTCGATCACCTCAGGCAATTCGAATATACCGCCACATCACTTGATACGTGGCTCACCTGCCAGCTCAAGTTCTATTATGCGCACGTTTTGAAGCTGTCGGAGAAGGACGAGGTCGCAGATGACATCGATCAGCTTGAAGTCGGGAGCTTCGTGCACAATGTGCTGACAGCTTTCTTCAAGAAAACCGTGGGCCACACATTGACTTCGGCCGATCTTGATATCGACCGGCTCCGGCAACTTATCGACACGCTCTACGCAGAGAAATACGGCACCGATCTCGTGGGCTCATCGTATCTCGTGAAGAAGCAGCTCATACGCCAGCTCGAGGCCTTTATCACCGGATATCAAATGCCCGGGATCGAGCAGGAGGCTGTCAGACTTCTGGGACTGGAAGAGGCCATAACGGTGCACGCAGGCGGATTCAGCTTCACGGGGCGCATAGATCGAATCGAGCAGAGGGGTACTCAGCACGTCATCCTTGATTACAAAACCGGCCGCGACGATTCACACGTCAGGATCAATATAGACAAATTGATCCCAGGCGATTCCTCCACCTGGCACGCGGCAATCGGATCGTTCCAGCTTCCGATGTATATGCTCTTATACTCTGAGGCAAAACAAGTCCCGATCACATCGATCATGCCCGCATATTTGTTTTTGGGGCGCAACGAAATCACACCCGACATTGAAACCGGTATTGGTGGAAAAAACCACACGGCATCGGAGGTGTACGAAGCCGTGCGGCCGATCTTGTTCGGTACGATTCACGAAATCCTTGATCCAGCAAAGCGCTTCGAACCAACCGAAGAGTTGCACAAAGCATGTCCTCAATGCCCCTACCGCGCCATCTGTGGTACATCCTGGGTAGGTGGATAGATATGGGAGCGCCACTTCAGACAGATTATTCTGTGGTTTTTATCGCAGAGACGCTGAGGTCGCACCAGCCCGCCATGCGGTCTGGCGGGGAGAAACGCGGAGAATGGTTATCAATGCCTCTGCGTACCTCCGCGACCTCTGCGACTCCGCGTTGAGAACCATTTACTGATGAAAATGCGACATCATTTTCTGAAAGTAAGAGTAGTTACTTTGGTGTTAATCCCGGAGGTTGCATGGTCAGATTGAACCAACATCACGTTTGTCTGATTCTCACGATCTTCCTGGCGGGGGTGGCGTTGTCACAAAACAAATTCACCCTAGCGGCGGCATTCCCCTTCCAGAATCCCTCTCTCACCATCGATGAACGTGTCAGCGATCTCGTCTCGAGGATGACGCTTGACGAAAAGGTGAAGCAAATGCTTTACGGTGCTCCTGCAATCCCCCGGCTGGGAGTTCCTGAATACAATTGGTGGGGTGAAGCCCTCCACGGCGTTGCCCGGGCAGGCAAAGCAACAGTTTTTCCCCAGGCCATCGGTTTGGCAGCTACTTGGGATCCTGACCTCATGTTTCGCGCTGCGACAGTTATTTCCGACGAGGCGCGCGCCAAACATCACGACGCATTGCGAAAAGGGAGACACGGCATCTATGAAGGACTTACCTTCTGGTCTCCGAACATCAATATTTTCCGCGATCCCCGCTGGGGGCGCGGCATGGAAACGTACGGCGAGGATCCGTACCTGACAGGTCGGCTGGGGGTTCAGTTTGTTCGAGGTATGCAGGGAGACAATCCTAATTACTTCAAGACGATATCAACGCCGAAGCATTTTGCTGTACACAGTGGACCCGAGCCCGACCGGCACGTTTTCAATGCTATGGTGGACGAGCGCGACCTCCGTGAGACATATCTGCCTGCATTCCGCGCAACCGTTCTCGAAGCAAACGCACAATCGATCATGTGCGCGTACAACCGCTTTCGAGGCGAGCCATGTTGCGGAAGCAGTGAATTACTGCAGAGGATCTTGAGAGAAGAGTGGGGATTCGGCGGTTACATCGTCTCCGACTGCTGGGCAATCATGGACTTCTATACATTCCACAAGGTCGATAAGACCGCCCCCGAGGCAGCTGCCCGCGCTCTCATGGCAGGAACTGATCTCAACTGCGGTGTTACCTATGACAGTCTTGGTGTCGCAGTCAGACAGGGATTGGTCAGTGAGCAGTTGGTTGACGTTGCCGTGAAGCGGCTCTTTCGCGCACGGTTTAGGCTTGGCATGTTTGACCCTCCGGGACTCGTCCCGTATGCAAACATCCCAATCAGCAACAACGACTCCAGGGAGCATCAGAAGCTTGCTCTTGAGGCCGCACGAAAATCGATTGTGCTCCTGAAAAATGAGGGAAACCTTCTGCCGTTACGACAGAGTGCGAAGACCATCGCCGTCATCGGTCCCAACGCGGATGATGTGGATTTGCTGTTCGGCAACTACAATGGACTGCCGTCCAACCCCGTCACCCCCCTCGCAGGGATAAAACGAGGGGCTCCCAGGGGGACAAGGGTCATCTACGCGCGCGGATGCTCGGTCGCTGAAAACGTTCTGTCGTTCGAGCTTGTACCATCAAGTATGCTCTTCACGGAGCACAACGGCAGCCGGAAGGCCGGATTGACAGGTGAGTACTTCAACAATAATCGTTTCGAGGGGAAGCCGTTCATCACACGGGTTGATCCATCGATCAACTTTAATTGGTGGGAAGATTCACCGGTGCGCGGTATGAGAGTTGACAGCTTCAGTATTCGCTGGAAAGGAATTCTCGTTCCTCCGGTGGATGGCCGGTATGCACTCGGCGTGCGGGCATATGGAGGCGGGCGATTATGGATCGCTGATTCGCTTTTGTTTGATGCATCTGATCGACACTCGGTGATGACGCAATCGCACAATGTCACACTGAAGGCCGGTGTCGCATACACAGTGCGCGTTGAGTACTGGGACCGTCGGGCCGATGCAAGCGTTCAGATGATCTGGTCACGGCCTTCCCCGAATCTTAGAGAAGAAGCCCTGGCTGCCGCAAAGTCAGCAGACGTCGTTGTGATGATGATGGGACTTTCCCCGCGGCTTGAAGGAGAGGAAATGACTGTGGAGGTGCCCGGATTCAAAGGGGGCGATAGAATTGATCTCGGGTTGCCGCGCGTCCAGGAAGAATTGATTCAGGCCGTGGCTGCCGTTGGAAAGCCAGTTGTTCTTGTACTTTTGAATGGCAGTGCTGTCGCTGTGAACTGGGAGGCCGAACATATTCCCGCAATCGTCGAGGCGTGGTATCCGGGCCAGGCTGCGGGGACAGCCCTGGCCGATGTCCTTTTCGGTACCTACAATCCCGCCGGGCGCTTGCCCGTCACATTCTACAAATCGGCTGACCAAATTCCCCCATTCTCTGACTATACTATGGAGGGAAAAACCTACCGATATTTCCGGGGTGAGCCGCTCTTTCCATTCGGGCACGGATTGAGTTATACAACGTTCACGTATAGCAATCTTCGGATTCCATCAAGTGTCCGTACAGGAGAACATATCGCTGTTGCTGTCGATGTCGCGAACTCAGGCAAGCGCCATGGAGAAGAGGTGGTTCAACTGTATGTCTCTGATCTCGAAGCTTCCGCTCCGGTTCCAATTCGTTCCCTGCAGGGATTTCAGCGCGTGCAGCTTAAGGCGGGAGAAAAGAAGACCGTTTCTTTCACGCTGACTCCACGACAGATTTCTCTTATCGATGCCGAGTCAAAGCGCGTTCTTGAGCCGGGAAGCTTTGAGCTAAGCGTCGGCGGAAAGCAGCCCGGATCCAGAGGAACGGCAGATGCATTAACGACAGGTGTTGTCAGCGGCCGATTTCAGGTTATTGGCGCAACATTACAGATAAATGAAAAAATGAACTAGAGAACTGTTCAGGAGGGATCAATAATGAATGGAATACGGGAGTGCTGGATCACTCTGGTCGACTTTCCCTGGAAGGAAATTCTCTCCGGGGTTCTTACCTTTCTTTACTCGATCGCACATTATGTCGGAATGCTGGTTGTATATCTTCTCGGACAGTTGTTGCCCGCCGCGAAGGTGCCAGCTGACCTGATCGATCCGATCGGCTACCTGGCTATTCTCACCGCATTTATTATTCTCGTTCAAGTTGCGAAGAAGATCGCATGGATCGTTATTGTAATAGGTTGGGCGCTCCTTCTTGTGAGAATTGTCCTCGGCCTTCTGGGATATTGACTGTTCGAACCAGAAGGGATTCGACACGCCCTCTTGGGTGACCAGCGTGAAGCGAGCACGAACGCGGGTGCCTGCGAGGATTCCTCAGCTCCTGGAACCTTATCCCTGGCGCGTACAGAGCAAACCCCGGCTTTGTGGTCGGGGTTTG
>JACVXU010000007.1 GCA_015661185.1 Bacteroidota bacterium | reverse complement strand
ATACCGGTTCCGCCGCTCAATCGCCTGGAGGCCTATCGTGTCGATGAAGGTAAGCGCTGCATCGAGCGCTGCCCTCACCGGTAGGTCCACAGTTCCTGTCGGTTCGAAGTTCGGTTGTTCGGGGGTCGATTCCTCGTTATACACAGAGCGAAAGTACTTCCGTGAGCTCTCTTTCACGTAGAGCATACCAGTGCCAATCGGACCGAGCATCCATTTGTGCAGGCTGGCAGCATAAGCATCACAGCCGAGCTCGTGGAGATTCACGGGCATCATTCCGATGGCCTGGGCACCATCGACGATTGTGATGATGGAGCGTTCCCGCGCGAGAGAAGCGAGTCTTTGCACTGGATACAGATGTCCTCCGCGTGTCACATGACAGAATGCAATTGCGCGGGTCCGATGCGTCATGTGTCCCGCAATACGCTCCACGACTACATCTTCCTGTTCAAACGGACTGGGGATTGAGACCTCTGTTGCAATGATTCCGTGTCGGGCCGCCCGATATCGCCACGGTCGGCGGCCCGATGGATGTTCTTGAGTCGTCAACAGGACTTCATCACCGGGCTCGAGCCTGAGACCAGTCGCAGCTAGGTGCAACGCTTCCGATGCGTTGCGCGTCAGAGCAATCTCCGTCGCGTGGGCACCGAGAATCCTTGCGAGGTTTGGAAGAACACGATTTTGGATACGGTGACTGAGCTCGAGCTTGGCCAGGACCGGATCGCGTGACATCGCCTCATACCCATGGGCCACTGCCCGAGTAACAACCTCAGGGGGCATGCCGATGCTTGCGTTGTTCATGAAGGTGACACCGGGTCTGGTGATGAATTGGGCCCGAATTGCTGACCAGTCGTCGTCGTACACCGTCTCCGGCGTGGTCACCGTGGGCTGCTGACTTGCGGCGGGCGCTTTCCCGGAAGGAATTGCATTCATCGTAAGTCCGGTGATCCCAAATGCCAGAAACGAACGCCGGGATAGCTGTCGCGACAAAGAGTTGATTCCACGTTCAGACATGATTGCTCCATGGATTGATGGTACTGACGAGACTGTGAAACTTGTGAGATCTGTCAGGTTTCAGAAACCTGACAGGTCTACCGTGGCGTGACTCCGGGGCCGAGAAGAACTTTGCCTGGCCTAGCTCCAGTGTGTACCCCATGGTCAATTACCGTTTCCCCGTTTACGAGCACGTATGCGAACCCTTCCGAGTATGCATGAGGCTTCCGGAAGGTGGCTTTGTCTGCTACGGTTTTTTCATCGAAGACGACGATGTCGGCCCACATGCCGGGACGGATCAGACCGCGATCTACCAGCCCGTATCGCTGAGCCGGAAACGAGGTCATCTTGCGAATGGCTTCTTCCATTCGCAGCACTTTCCTATTGCGAACGTATTCAGCGAGTACGCGGGCATTGCTCCCGTACCCACGTGGGTGCGGTACTCCGCTCCCAAATCGAATCACACCGGCGTCGGATGCCACCATCGAGTACGGGTATCTCATAATGCGCTGTACATCGTCTTCGCTCATGGTGTGGTACACCATCCCCGCGCCTCCTTTTTCAACCATATCAAGGACGGTCTGAATCTCATTCCGCAATGTTCGTTTCCGTTTCCATAGTCTGTTGATCTGGGAGATATTCTTTCCGTTGAGTGTGGAATCCCATTCGCAACGAGCGACATACGCATAGTCGAGCCGGTAGCGCCCATTGCGATCGACGATCGTGTGACGCATCTGGTCTATGATCTTCTTCCGAAGCTTCGGATCATTGAGCCGCGCCTTCACGGCAGAGTCGCCATCGGCGAGAGCCCACGAAGGGATCAACACACTGAGGCTGGTGCTCGACGCCGTGTACGGATACTGGTCAACTGTCACATCGAGCCCCTCAGCCCGTGCCTTTTCAACAAGCGCGATGGTCCGCTTGCTTTGTCCCCAGAGCCGCTTACTCGATACCTTGAAATGAGAAATCTCCACCGGCATGCCGGCAGCCCGACCAACATCGATCGCTTCGGTGATGGCAGCGAAGACGCCCCCCTGCTCATCGTTTCCCTCATTGCGGATATGGGAAGCATAGATGCCGTTGTGCTTTGCAGCGGCCTTCGCCAGAGCCACGACTTCTGCCGTCTTCGAGTATGTGCCCGGGATATAAATCAACCCTGTCGATAATCCAATGGCACCTTGCCTCATTGCTTTCTCGACGTGCGCCTCCATAGCCGCCATCTCTTCCGGAGAGGGATCGCGCTGCGCGGTTCCCATGACCTCCCGCCTCACGCTGTTGTGTCCGATCAATGTTGCAAGATTAATGGAAATGCCGTTCCCCCGCAGTTCGGTGAAAAAGGAATCAACGGCAGTCACAGAACCGCCGCAGTTGCCCGTCACGATGGACGTAACACCATCGAAGAGGAAATTGTCTGCCGTCGGGATCCGGCGAATTCCTCCCTCAGAGTGAGTGTGCCCGTCAATGAAACCGGGAGCTACGATCATCCCCCGGGCATCGAGCACCCGCCTGCTTTGCCCCGTGTCGAGACGACCAATGGCAACGATCCGTCCGTCGCGAATTCCGACATCGGCTTCGTACCACGGATTGCCACTTCCGTCGATGATGCGGCCATTCTTGATGATGAGGTCAAACTGTGCTTGGGCAGATACGACGGTTAACAACAGCAGGAGCAGGAGGAAAAGTGTTTTCAAGCGCATCGTTACCAACTCCTAATTTCCTCGTGAGAGATCGTGAGTGAAACTCGAACAGGCTGTGGGCTGCTGGCGAATCCCGACCAAGGAATCTTGAATAACGAAGCGTGACCCTCCGATTTACTTCCTCGCCTCAAACAGCGTCCAAGGATTTCCCTTCATATCCTTCAGAAACGCCTCCTGCCATTTGAACTCGGGGTGCTTCTCGAAGAACGGCGCCGCGAGGAAATCCTCTCCGCACGGGTGGCCCATCCTCGCCCAGATCTTCATCTCCTTCGCCAACGCGGCAGTCGTGACTTTCCCCTGCACGGCTCCTGTCGGATAGAAGGGAGGAGAGTTCCATTCCGGTGCGCCGCGGGGATCTCTGTCGACGTGACCGCACAACACGCCCCCGTTGAGCACCGTCGATTTCCTGATTGGGTCAAAATGGTCTCCCTCCATCTCCTTCGCGATCTCAGCGTCGATCTTCCCCTTTTTCTCCAGCGCCAGTTGTGCCCAGCGGCACTTCCGGCTGTTGGCTGAGTTCAGCATGTCGTTCGGATCAAATGTTGTCTCTTCGGCTGTCAGTTTTGGATCGCATGGGAAATTTGAACCTTCATACCATCCATCGAAGGTACGCCACACGCGAAAGTTCTTCAAACCAAGTTCGAGCCGTGCGATCTCGTTGGTCTTCGTGTCACCGACAAGCCAGTCGTTCGCATAGGCGCCGTTATTATGGGTTGTCATGATTTTGATGTAGTCGTCGATCGAGTTCGCGTATTGCGCCGCCTTCCGTGCCCGCACAAACTCAGGCACCCCGTTCTCGTCAAATCCCTTGAACTGCGTGATCGTCGTTTCGGTGTACAAGATTCCCGCACTATTGATGGCAAAATCATCGCCGCTGTGAATGAACCCAGGCATGCAATCCATGAGAATCCGGTAGCCCTTTGTAGGAACGATGTCCGCGATCACATTCCATCGCTCGCCAACAATGTAGTCGCTCCAGTTGTTGTGGGCAATGACGATCTTTCCATCTTTCGTGTAACTACCCGTCGCAATGAATGCACTGCACTTGCCAGGTGCCCGGTTGTTCAGTGAGTCCTTCTTGATCTTGTTCGCAAGCCAAGGGACGTAGTAGGATGCGAGCTCGATATTGGCGTTGAGTACGGTGATATCAATCTTGTCGTACTTGTATCCGCGTGCGGCCATTCCTTCGGCGATTCCCTGGAGTTCCTCCTGATATTCCTTCTCGATCTTTGGCCAGAAGATGCGTTCTGTCGCCTCACGGAAGAACTTCCAGTCTTTCTGCGTCGAGCCCTTCTCGAAATAAAACGCGAACATCCTGATGCAATCGTCAATCTCGGGAGCCAGGAGGTAACCGTGCTGATAACCGATTTCTGCTGGTGTGCCTTCAAGGTGGACAGAGATCCACCCGTTTCTATTTTCGCGGGAAGCATTCTTCAGCCGCGGATCATCACCGCCAGCGCGCAGTGTCGAAGCAAGCATCAGCAAAAGGCCAACGAGCAGTTTCATGGTGTGCTCCATTATTGAGTAGGGAGGAAATAGGACAACCGATTGAATATAGCGGAAGTAGCGATGGTTTTCAATTCCGCATTTCTCCTGCGTTTCGGAGTGAAACAGCCGCGCCTTCAGGGCAAGTTTTCGGCAATCGTCCTTGCTCCCCTAGACAGTTTTGCGTACTTTCCAGCCCCATGTTTCCAGCTTAGCCACGAAGACACCAAGCTCCGTGACTTTGTGGCTTGTGATTGTCTCGTTCCCCAGATAAACGATTGAAGAAACAGAATATCAAAGGACTAACGCTGAAGGAGTTGCAGGCATTTGTCGAGTCTCTCGGCGAGAAGAAGTATCGCGGTGCCCAGCTCTTTTCGTGGATGTATGCCAAAGGGGCCGACTCCTTTGATGAAATGACGGATATTTCGAAGGAGTTCCGCGAGGTGCTCGCTTCTGGTGCCCGGCTGGATAATCTGGAACTGGTACGGAAGAGCATCTCTCCGACCGATGGAACCACAAAGTTCCTGTTCCGCTTGAACGACGGGCTGATGATCGAAAGTGTGCTGATTCCATATCAGGACCCTGACAGCTCAGAGGGACCGGAGGAAGAAACCGAGATCTCTCCGGCCTCCGACGGGCGCCTGACCCTGTGTGTCTCGACACAGGTTGGATGCCCGCTTGACTGCACATTCTGTGCGACGGGGACGATGGGGTTTCTGCGCAATCTGACTGCAGGTGAGATTGTCGATCAGGTCATCCAGGCGCAACGACTCGCCGATCGCCGCATTACTAATCTCGTCTATATGGGGATGGGCGAGCCGATGCTCAACTATGATGAAGTGATGAAATCCGTCGACATCCTCACGGATGACCGGTCTCTGAACATAGGGGCCCGCCACATCACCATTTCCACTGCCGGGTACGCCGACAAGATCAAACAAATGGCAGATGAAGATCGGAAAGTAAAGCTGGCGCTGTCGCTGCATTCGCTCGACAACGAGAAGCGGACACGGCTTATGCCGATCACGAAGAAGTACAGCGTTGAAGATTTGATTGAGGCGCTGGAGTATTACTACCGGAAGACGCGTCGGCGCCCGACGTTCGAGTATATTCCCTTTGACGGCTATAACGATACCGACGAAGACATCAAGAGGTTTGTAAAGCTCTCAAAACGCATTCCCTGCAAAGTCAATATCATACCGTTTCACTCAATCGCCTTCACTGGCATGGCAGGTTTCGGCGCGACATTGAAGCCGACACCGTGGGAGCGGATAGAACAGTTTGCGCAGGCTTTGCGGGATGCAAGTATCACTGTCATGGTCCGAAGCAGTTCCGGAGAAGATATCGAGGCAGCGTGCGGTCAACTTGCAGTTGAAGAAGAGAAGACGAGTATGCGCGCAGAAACTTCGAAAACACCAATTGGCAAGACCACACCAGGAGCTCGTGCGGGCGTGACGAAGCAGCGTTAGTTCATCCTCAACGTCCACCGACTAGGATTAAAGAGAGACTTCTCAATGCGTATCATACTATTTGGCCCCCCGGGCTCTGGAAAAGGGACGCAGGCAAAGCTGCTTGCGGAGAAATTCCACATCCCCCACATTTCAACAGGCGATCTGTTGCGTGAGGCGGTGACGAAACAGTCGACGATAGGTCTGAAGGCAAAGGGCTACCTCGACGCTGGAGCGCTCGTTCCTGATGACATCATGATTGGTTTGATTCGTGAAGTGGTGGCCGGGGGTGTGGCGAAAGACGGTTTCATCCTGGATGGATTTCCCCGGACTATTCCCCAGGCCGAAGCCCTTGACCGCCTTTTCGGGGAACTGGGCATTCAACTCGACGGTGTCGTGAGTCTCAGAGTGGAGCACGATGAAGTTGTCCGCCGTCTCACTGACCGGCGAGTGTGCCGATCGTGCGGGCGCATCTTCAACTCGAGCCAACTGCGCAAGGATGATCCTGCCAAATGTCCGCAGTGTGGTGGGGAATTGTTCCAGCGCTCTGATGACACCTTCGCTACGGCGCAGAAGCGTTTGGAGGTCTATGTGCGTGATACGAAGCCGCTGAAGGATTTCTACCGTCTCACGGGGCGTTTTACCCAGATCGATGGCATGCGCGACATCTCAAATGTGTATGAAGAAGTTGTCGCTCTTCTTCACAAAGGCCAGCCGCCATCAAAGAGCAAATAGGCCGTGGCCCCGAAGCTGTTCCAGCCAAAACCACCAACCGGACATGGACCATACGTCATGGCCCATCGAGGAATTTCGGGAAAGGCTCCCGAGAACACACTCGCCGCGTTTGCTCTCGCATGTGAAACGCCGGGAATCGACATGATTGAACTCGACGTCCGACTTTCGAAAGATGACGAGGTTATCGTCCTGCACGATCGGACCCTCCAGCGGACATCGACAGGGAATGGAGCCGCGCGGAACTACTTGACAACAGAGATCAAGGAGTTCGATGCCGGATCATGGTTCGATCCGTCGTTTGCCCAGGAGCGGATTCCAACACTCCTTGACGTACTCATGATGGTGAACAAAAGAAGGTGGCTCAACATCGAGCTCAAATCGGATTTCTTCTTTCCCGAGAAGCCGGAGCTGCTCGAGCGTCAGGTGCTTGAGACGGTGGGCGATCTTGGCTACGAGGAGTGTGTGATGTATTCGTCGTTCAATCATCGCATGCTGGGCAACATCAGACGATTCAACCCGACGGCCGTAACGGGTGTTCTGTATAGTGTCGGAAGGGACTTTGGCAGGATGCCATCGAAGTTGGCACGGCGGGTCGGAGCCTCCGTCTTTGTGTGCGCAAAACGCGAAGTAACAAGACGGATGCTCGATGATGCACGGACAAACGGCATAGCGTTCTACGTGTACACGCTCAATTCCACCTCCTCGGTACGCAGAATGATTGAACTCGGTGTCGATGGAATCCTCTCTGATATCGCTGACAACATCGTGCAATTCGTTAAAAGATGACCTCCGTCACGCGCCGGTTTGGTTCTGAAATTGCTTTTTTCCATATTATTGAGTGAAGCTCGACTTATCACATACTGGACAAGGAAACGATAACCTATGAAAGCAGCAAAGTTCGCAGTGCTCGCTGGACTGCTGATGGTGATTTCACTTAGTGTCTACGCTCAGGACGACCTCTCGAAGCAACTTGCTAAGGTTGCGGGGGTCAACGCCGTGAACTATCTCTCCCCCCTCCTCTCAGCGTGGGGCGCCGATCTCAATAGTGGCTTCTACCATTCGGCTGATTTGCACGAAATCCTTGGGTTCGATGTTGGACTGAAGGCCGGAGCTGTTCTCGTGACAGACGAAGATAAGGTTTTTGATTTCACTCTGCCGGACCAGATCGCATACACGTATCAGGGAGTCCCGTTCAAGCTTACAGCGGGTGTAGATTATGACAAGGTGATTTCTGGAACACCGACAGCCCTTGGAGATCCGGCTGGCAAAGCCGTCAAAGTGAAATCCACTTCGGCATTCGTTCCGCTCCGGGGTCAGACCATCTTCACTACCCCACAGGGATTCGATATGAAATACGCTCCGTTGCTTATGCCACAGGCAGCGATCGGTTTGCCGTTCGGCCTGGAAGTCGTAGGCAGATTTGTCCCTAATATCACGTTGCCGAACGATGTCGGGAAGGCGAACTTCATCGGCTTTGGTATCCGGCACAGTATCGATCAATACTTTCCACTGATGCCGATCGATGTGGCCGTCCACTTCATGACTCAGAAGTTGACCATCTCCGACATGAACGACAACAAGATTCTTGGTGCGAGCGGTACCGCATATGGCATCGAAGTCAGCAAGAGCTTAGTACTGTTCACTGTCTATGGAGGGTATCAGATCGAAAAATCTTCATGGACACTGGAGCCGTACAACTATTTTGATCCGTCGACCTCGACATCGATCGACATCCCGGGATTTTCTGTCGACGGAAAGAACACATCGCGGTTCCACGTTGGAGTCAGACTACTTCTGCTCATCGTGAATGTGCACGCTGACTACTCTTTTGCACAACAGCCGGTACTGACGGTCGGGGTAGGGATCTCATTCCGTTAGGACCGGAACAAACTCGAAATCAGGTCGGAGTCAATGACGTAACTGTCCGTGTTGCAGTTGCGTCAAACCGTACTCGGCTGAAGAGACTATTCGCAATCATGATTTCACGAACTGCAATCCTCTCCTGTACGCTTCTTCTGTTTTTTTCCCATTGCGAAGTGGGCGACCGACCCCTCGCGGATGCGACCGAATTGTTTGAGAGGGCAGTAGCGCTCTACGAAGATCGGGCCTATCTCCACGCGGAATCGCTTTTCGTACAATCGCTTCCGATCTTCGAGCGAGCAGGCCAACTCTATACCGTTGTGGAAGCGAATCGCTATCTCGGCCTGATCTATCAGGCGGAAGGACGGTTCTACACTGCGCTAGGCAGATTCGAGACGGCTTTGCAGCAGACCCAATCGGTCAAGGACTTTCGAAGCGAGATGTCGCTGCACGCACTGATCGGAGATGCGTACACATCCCTCGGTAGTGGTCAGTCGGCTTTAACATCATATCGAGAAGCACATCGTCTCAGTTCAGCATTCAATGATCTTGAGATGAGAGCCTCGCTCGAATTGCGCATGGGAAGAGTTTCCATGTACAACCAACACTTGGATGAAGCACTTCCGTACTATCAAGCCGCATCTTCCTATTATCAGGGCAAAGGGGGAGAGGGTTCGGCCGAGGTTCTGCGTGGACTCGGCGAATTGTATTTCCGCCAGAAGAAATTCGATGCTGCACAAACCTCGTTCATGCAGGCCCGCTCCATAGCTCAAGAAAGCAACCTGTCCATTCTTGATGCACAGCTCCGGATGAGTCTTGGGCTCATTCAGAAGGTCCAGGGAAACTACAATGATGCGCTTCAGTGGTTTCGTGAGGCAGTCAACAGTCTTCGAAGCAAGAAAGTGGGCCGGGAGCAGGAGATCGTGCTTCTCTTCAATATCGGCCTGGTCTACAATGAAAATGGCCGCTTTGCCGATGCGAAGAAGTATTTCACCGAGGCCGAGGGCCTCGCGCGCTCTTCTGGCGACGGCATTGCCGAAGCGTACCTGAATCTTTTTGACATCCGTTGCGATGAGCGGTCCTTGAATGCCAATCAGAAGATCCAGGAAGTCAATCGGCTCGTTCAAGAATACCAGGCAGCGGCGCAGAAGTTTCAGTCGGCTGGGCATCGCTCGGGCGAGTCATATGCTCACGCCCAGGTTGGCCGTCTTCAGGAGATGGTCGGAAATCTTGCGAAGGCACGGGAGGAATATCGAGAGGCAATCGAGGTGGAGGAGTCAACGTTTGGCGAATTCATGGTGCCGGAAAACCACTACCCCTACCAAGAGGCGCTCAAATTCAGCGAAGAGCGAACCACGTGGTATGCACAACTCTCCAATATTCTAGTTCAGATGAAAGTGCGGGAGGAAGCTCTCGCCGTCCTCGAGCTCGGGTCTCAACGCTCACTAGCGAATTCGCTTTTGGATGTGAACCCCGCCATTCGCCATCCGACTCTCAAACAGGATCTCCTCAAGGCGCGCTCGGTCATGCAGGATTTGCGAATGCTTCAGATCGAGCAGTCAAGCATTCTCTCGCTCAGGCGCGAGACAATCAATGACGCCGTCGTGAACACCCTCCACACGAGAATCACGTCGCTGCAGCGGGAGTTCTCAACCCTGTCTGACCGTATCACGGGTCAATATCCCAATTATGAGCCTCTGCTTCACACGGGATTCACTAGAATCAGGGAGGTTCAGGCAAGCATCCCTCCAGGCACGGTTGTAGTGCGGTACCTTCCGGTCAATGAACAGCTTCATGTCTTTGCGATCTCAAAGACGAAGTTCGAAATCAAGAGTACGATCGTCACGAGAGAAAAGCTCATGTCGCTGGTTGGCGAGTACATGCGCCTCCTGAACGACCCCAGTGTGTACACGGGCACAGCTGGTGAGAACAGCGTTTCGACGATGACCCGGTTCGCGACATTATCGACCCAGCTCTATGACTACCTGATGCGGCCGATCGATTCGATGCTGGAACGCAATCTTGTCATTATCTCGAGCCCGGAATTCGAGAGGTTCCCCTTTCACGCTATCGAGCGCCAGGATCGCGGCGGGTCGGTGAAATACCTCATCGAGATCACCAGCGTGGACTATCTCCCATCACTCGCGTCCATTCGATTCAAGACAAGTGAGACAGACCGGATCAACCGCGTCGTCGCGATGGGAAACCCGACGGGAAAGAACTGGTCAATCGACTATGAACTCAGAGACATCAGAAGTTTCTTCAAGGAAGCAACGATCTTTATCGGGAAGGATGCATCGTGGGAGAACCTGAAGGGCGCAAAAGCAGATGTACTCCAGATTTCATCCGAGTTTCTGCTGGGAGAGGGAGTGTCTCCACTGGGTGTCGTTGCCCTGACGAAGGTTCAAACTCCCGACGATGTCGCGAAGATCCCGTTCGAGAGACTGACGGAGATCCCGGCTCCACCGCTCGTTGTCCTTTCAAATCAATCTGGTCAGGGATTGGGCCTTTCGACGATTCATGCTCTGGTCTTGCGCATGAATGGTACGTCTGATGTTTTTCTGAACGCTTGGTTCTCGGACAGGAAGGCAACAAAGTTCTTCAGCGAGTTTTTCTACACCCACCTTGCGAATGGTCTTGCTCCGGGTGACGCCTATCGGCAAGCACTTCTCAATCTGATTCGCACACGCGACATCAGTCATCCTCACTCGTGGGGACAGTTCTTCCACTTTGGCCTGGGTTGATTCCGCCAGAAGCCTGGACGAAACACCTTTTGACCGGCTCTCTAGAAGCGGACGCGGAGGCCGACCGACAACGAGTACATCACAACGTAGTTACCGGGGCTGAAACTCAGCTCTTGATTTGTCACGTCGAATGTCGCAACGAACAGGTGGTACGTAGCAATATTCTGTTGTATGCCGATCCCCACCATTTGCGACTGCAGGTGGAATACTTCTGTCTGACCTTGAAATCCCGTGTTCGATTGAATCGTCCGCTCATCCGCGGAGAATCCCGCTCCAGCCCGTAGCGAAAGGAAATTCTCCGCATCCCCGAGGTATTTTCTGAGTGTCAGGCTCGCAGATTTCGACAGGCCGGCATCATTCGGAATGAAATAGGGTCTGAAGGAAAGCCAATAGCTTCCAACATAGAGACCCAGGGAACCCGTGTAGATGCTTACAGACGATGAGGGGCCGAAGTACAGATGCCGGAGGCCAACCGAGCCCTCATAGCTCGCGGGGAGCTTGGTGTACACCTCCGCTCCAGCCCGATGCCTGGGGAAGAGATCGCTGTTCGAAAACCCATAATTGAGATAGGCGTACACCCCATCGGCGAGCCTCGGGTACAGATCTGTTTCGACCTGCAATCCCCGAGTTCCGAACCGGCTGGAATAATTCACTCGTCCGAAGAGTGAACCCAACGCCGTCCGACGGCTCAGTTGAAAATAGGCGTACTGCATGGGGTCGTATGTGTCCGAAAACCGGTCGGAGGCGTAGTTGATCCCAATACTGTTGTTCATCGACGTTCTGCTGATGCTTTTGCGGAGCGAAGCAATCTCCGCAAGTGAAGGATTGAGATCCTCCAGCTTGTTGAGGACGAGAAGGGCCTCTTCGTCCCGAGTGAGGCCTTTCAACGCGCGGACCTTCTTCAAGATGAAGTCTTCATCGCTGGGGTGAGAGCTCAATGCTTCGTTGACGAGAGTGAGAGCCCGGTCATACTTCTCATCCCAGATTTCTACATCCAGCAGAGCAAGGAGCGCGTCTTTGTATGCGGGTTTCTCTTGCAGTACCCGGCGGAACTCCGCCCGCGCCTCTTCCCACCGTCCGTCCCAGGCATAGACGCGGCCGAGCAGAATTCTCGCGTCGCTGTAGGAAGGGCTACGAACCAGGATGGTTCTGCAGAGCCCTCGCGCTTCCTCGCGTTGACCGGCAAAAGCCTTCTCGCGTGCAAGCGAAAAAAGCTCATCGGACGTCAACTTTGATGTGTCGGTTTGGGCTAGCGCGTTGTGGCGGAGTACCAGGCTGGTAAGAATCAATGCGAGGGTCCAGCAGACCTTCTTCGCAGCCGGCATTCGATAGGAGGATTGCATGTGCCCGGTTCCTCGTTGGTTTTATTTTCCCAGTTGTTTCCGGAGTGCGAGTGCGTCGGCACTCAACGGGTTCAACTTCAGTAACTGATTGATACCGAGGAGCGCCTCATCTCTCCGTCCCAACGCAGCAAGCAATTTTACCTTCCGCACGTGGCACTCTTGATTCAACGGAAATCTCTGCAATGCCTGGTTGACCAGCCCAAGCACTCTGTCATTGTTCCCCGACCAGGATTCAACATCCACAAGAGCGATCTGCGCATCGGGATGGAATCAGGTTGCCAGCTTTGAAGCCTGTCGGACTAGGGAGATTGGTTACGACAATAATTGACAAAATGCGCCTCAAAATCAACCAGGAGGGAACAAAAATCCCGGCGAGGAGGTCAGCCGGGTGCGGGAAAAACTTGTCTTTGGGTTTGAGGAATCTCGTCGGGGCTCCCCAATGATTCCAATCGTTTGGCCTATCGACAGCGGACTTTGATGCTTCCAAGTCCTGAACCGATTTTGATCGTCAACGTCCTCTCGTTCTGAGCGAAATTTTCACTCTCGTAGGAATTCTTTCTGGTCTTCTCATAGCAATCATCCACATCGACACTCGAGAACCAACTGTCCTCGGTGATGATCCTCGCTGGGAGGTCGTTGGGGATATAGACAGTGATTGCACCGAGGCCGATATCGATTTCTGCGTATGCTTTCTGCTGAAGCTTGCCGGCGAAATCGAGCGTGTAGGCACCGACGCCTCCGCTGAATTTCAGCTTGCGGAAGTTGAGATTTGTGAGGTGACTCGCCGAGAATTTACTAACGCCAGATTCGATGGTGACTGTCTCGCATGAAATCGGATTGGGTTCATCACACCGAAGTTCCGCTGAGCTCGCTCCGGCAGAAACCTTCAGGTTCTTGATCTTGAGCCCGGTCAAATCGAGATTGCCTCTCCCGGCACCGATGCCAATTTTCAAGGACAGAGGCAGGGCGTCGGTCAATTTTGCGGTCAGTTGCCGTTCATCAGCGCGGTTGTCGTTCCCTTTGAGTTCTTCCCAAGAGATGGAAGATGAACGACGTTCTTTGTGTTTCTTCTCATCGGTGAGGTTGATCTCGAGATCTCCTCGCCCGTCCTCGATATTGTAAAACATCTCAAGTTGGCGCTTGTCGTCTTCGTCTCGGCGATACTCCGCCACGACAATCTTGTTTCGATCACCCTTGAGAATATTCAGAGTTCCAAAGGACGCGTCCAGCGAAATGGTGACTTCCTTTTCGGTTGTTCGCGAGACCTCGCGACGTAACACCTCTTGCTGGGGCGCGGCAACGAGCAGAGTTGTCCCAGGTACGAAGAGTGATATGAGCAAGAGATGTCGGTATTTGGCTGTACGATTCATACCATCGAGAGGCGGAATAGTCCCTCAGGGGCTTACGTAAACGGAGAAGCAGAGTTGCGGGAGGCTTCTAATAATGGCGGAGCCTATCGCGCAGGTACTTGTTTAGCATTTCACGCGCGCGGAAAATGTGAGCTTTCACAGTGCCCAACGGAAGTCTGAGAATTGCGGCGATTTCTTGGTACTCTTTCTCCTCAACATGCCGTAAGTGTATGACATGCCGATACTTCGCAGGCAGTGAATTGATGGCGTCCTCAAGGAGTTTCTTGCGCTGTCTGTCGATCAGGTCTTGGTCCGGCTCGTAGGTTGAGTCCGGGAGCTCATATGTGTAGTCGCTCTCTTTCGATTCAATCGGCTTGTCGATCGAGAATGTCTGCAGCTTCTTGCGCCGGATGTAGTCGATACAGTTGTTCGTCGCAATCTTGTACAGCCAGGTCGAGAAGGCGAACTCATCGTTGAAGCTGGAGAGAGACATGAAGGCTTTGATGAAAGCTTCCTGCGTCAGATCCTCGACTTCGTCCTTGTCCCGGATCATGCGGTAAATGAGATTGTAAATCGATTCGTGGTACTTCTGCCGGAGTTTCTTGTACGCTCGCTGATCACCGGAAAGAGCACGCCGGATCAGGACGGCATCTTCTTCGCGCGATTCGATTCGCCTTTGCTCTGACTTGTTGGCAGGTTCGCGGGCGGGAGGAGAATTGGCGACGCTTTGTTTCTTTGTACTCTTGGCCATTCTACGAGGACCTGTCGGCAGCGATCCGAGTTTTGGCACGCGAGAAATTCCGTTCAGGAGAGCGCGTGAAACGCGAATCGAGATTGATTTGCCAAAGAAAGTACTTAAAAAAATCCTGAGCCGCAACCGACTGCGTTGACGATGTTTGCATCAGTGTGCGAATTTGAGTACTTTTTTGCATGACGAGAGTTGATCAACAGCCAGCGATGTTCATAACTTTTGAGGGACTCGATTTCTCAGGCAAATCGACACAGGTCCGCCTCTTGGCGGAGAGTCTCACGCGTTCCAGCGTGAAGAATGTCGTTCTGAGAGACCCCGGCGGCACCGCGATTGGTGAACGTATTCGTGCTGTGCTGCTCGACCGGGCAGTGCTTGATATGTCAAATTTCACCGAGCTCTTCCTGTTTTCTGCGAGCCGGTCACAGCTCGTCCACGAGGTCATCAAGCCAACATTAGAGAGCGGAACGATTGTGTTGTTGGATAGGTTCTATGATTCAACGACCGCGTACCAAGGGTGGGGGCGTGGACTGCCTCTCGA
Source organism: Bacteroidota bacterium (assembly GCA_015661185.1). Classification (GTDB taxonomy): domain Bacteria; phylum Bacteroidota; class Ignavibacteria; order UBA10030; family UBA10030; genus UBA9647. The sequence goes on along the minus strand of JACVXU010000007.1, from coordinate 15,084 downwards.
TTCAATCTCCGCCATCAATCGTCTCGCTTCACACGGCTTGGTCCCTCGTATCACCTATTTCATTGACATTCCAGTAGAGGAGGTTGAGCGAAGGATGCTGCGTCAGAAAGCGGGTGCGGACCGGATGGAAATGAGCGGGCGAGCGTTTTACGAGCGGGTGCGCGAAGGGTTTCTCAACATGGCCAGAATCGAACCCCGGTTCGAAGTACTGGATGGAATGCTTGGAATTCAGGAAATACACAAGAGGATATGGAGCCGGTTCGAAAAGGAAACGGCGCAGTCCCGAGCCTAGAGCTCAATCAGTTTACGGAAAAAGGAGAGAAGGATGGGTAACACAAACAGGCGCTGGTTCGGTGTGTTGCAGAAGAGATTGACGCTCTCGGTGAGGTCGCTTTCGCTTCTTGCGATCGCCGTAACCGCATGCGGATTCTTGATGGGATTCTTCGGTAAGAACGAAGATGATCTGATCCTGAAGACCCGTCAGTGGATTGGGGTTTTTGGGAAAGTTTATACTGACGTCGCGCTCAACTATGTCGATCCGATTGATCCGGAGCGCTTCATGCATGCGGGCATCGATGGAATGCTGAAAACGCTCGATCCGTACACGGTATACCTTGGCGAAAAGGAAACCGACGAAATAGACCTTGTGACAACCGGGAAATATGCCGGTGTCGGTATTACCATTGGACTGCGTGACGGGCACATCACGGTCATCAGCCCTATGGAGGGCTTTTCCGCCGCAAAGCAGGGGATTCAAAGCGGAGACCGGATACTCGAGATTGACGGGAAGGTGATGAAATCTCTCTCGACAGAGAGCGTACGAGAGATGGTTCGCGGCGTCCCGGGAACAACGGTGAAGATGAAAATCGAGCGGGAAGGCGAATCCAAGCCACTCGAATTCGTTCTTATCCGAGAAGAAATCCCGGTCAGGAACGTCACCTACGCGGGGTTTGTCTCAGAGGGCGTCGCCTACATCAGACTTGAAAGATTTTCCAGAACAGCGGGAGATGACATTCGCTCATCGATCAAAGATCTCCGCGACAAAGGAACAATCAGGGGGGTGATTCTCGATCTCCGTGACAACCCGGGCGGACTGCTCGACATCGCAGTCGACGTGGCGTCAAAGTTCCTGCCAGAGAGCACTCTCATTGTCTCGACGAGAGGACGGCGGAGCGACTCGGAACGGAAGTACTATTCAATCGAGACACCGGTGTTGGCGGATGTTCCGCTGGCAGTTCTCGTCGATCGGGGGAGTGCCAGCGCAAGTGAAATTGTCGCAGGCGCAATACAGGATATGGACCGGGGTATCATCGTTGGCACACGCTCATTCGGCAAGGGGCTTGTTCAAACCATTACCCGGATAACCGAAAACAGTTCGGTCAAGATCACGTCGGGCAGGTACTACACACCCAGCGGCCGGAGCATTCAGGAAATCGATTACTTCCACCGGACAAAGGATGGGGTATTCACGATAAAGCCCGACAGTGCGCGCAAGCAGTTTCGAACGGCGCATCATCGGATCGTGCTCGACGGCGAGGGGATTGCACCTGATACGACTGTGCCCGAGGAACCGTCAAACAAGGTTCTCGATGAGCTGGCCCGCAAGGCGATGCTGTTCAAGTTCGCCAATCATTTCGCGACGCAGAAGAGAACGTTCCCTGAAAACGGTGAGGTCACGGACGATCTCTTGCGGGAATTCGAAACGTTCTTGAAAGAAAAAGGATTTCAGCACGAGGAGGAGGCCGACACCAAGCTCAAGGAATTACGCGAAACAGCAGGGAAGGCGCGATATGGGAAATCATTCTATGAAGAAATCGATCAACTGGAGAAAATCATCGCTGTGGAGAGAGCTCGAGCCTTCGAACGGTACGACAAAGAAATCCGAAACGCGCTCAAACTGGAAATCATAGAACGCATGAACGGTGAGAAAGCGGCAATCCAGGCATCGTTCAAGGATGACCGTCAGCTTCAAGTGGCTGCCACACTCCTGAGAAACAAGGTGGCCTACAACAAGCTCCTGAGCGGGGATAAGAAATAAAGGCGTCCGGCGGGCAATGTCCGCTGTCCTACAGGCAGGCATAAAAAAGGCATCCTTCACCTCACGGTGGGGATGCCTTTTCTGTTCTCAGGCACTCTGTCTCATGGATCACGCATGAGTGGAGCTAAGGCGTGCATTGACAAGGCGCACAATCTGCTCCAGATCGGTCTGTCTGTTGACAAAATCGAGGTTATCGCTTTCGATGATGAGAAGAGGTCCGCGGTGGTAGTTGGTGATCCAGTCCTCGTAATGATTGTTGAGCTGTTCGAGGTACTCACGCTGGATGCCCTGTTCGAAGGATCGACCGCGCCGTGATATCTGCTGGACCAACGTGTCGATGGAAGCTCGAAGGTAGATCATCAAATCGGGCGATTTGAGGTAGTCGGTCATGACCTGGAAGAGAGAGACGTAATTGCTGTAGTCGCGATCGTCCATCTTGCCGATGTCGTGGAGATTCCGTGCGAAGATTTCGGCATCCTCATAGATGGAACGGTCCTGGATTACGGATTCGCCGGATTCAGTCATCCGCTTGTGGTGCTTGAAGCGGTTCGCCAGGAAATATATTTGCAGGTGGAATGACCAACGGCTCATATCTGCGTAGAAGTCCGGAAGATATGGATTGTCGTCGACCGATTCGAAGTAAGGATTCCAGCCAAATTGTTCGGCAAGGAGCCGCGTGAGCGAGGACTTGCCAGCGCCGATATTCCCCGCCACAGCCACAAAGAGTGATTTCGAAGAGTCTGTCATAATCGTTAGTGCTCAGGGTTGAGTTTGAGGTAAGCCTATTGCGGGCTCGTTGAATGTATTCTAATCATGGAAGAAAAGCAAGAAATCGCCGGTCCGGTTTTCACCGGGAGAAGTGAATCGCCCGGACGACAGCGTCCAGACCATCGATGATGCGGGGTCCGGGTCTGCTGACGATACTTGCGTCCACAATGGCTACTCGTTTGTTTTGAACAGCAGTCAGAGATTTCCATTCCGGATAGGGAGAAAAGAGGTCATCGGTGGAGCGCACGATGTCGTTGGTGGCAATGATGACATCGGGCTGACGGCGGAGGATTTCCTCCCTGCTGAGGAGCGGGTATGCCGTGGTGGAATTGTGGGCGATGTTCCTGCCGTTTGCGAGCGTGATCAATTCATCGAGGAAAGTACCGGGCCCGATCGCCACGATGGGATTCAGCGAAAGCAGCATGAGCACCGTTTTCTTTTGGTGAGTTGCGGCCTGACGAACGAGCGTATCGCGTCTCTGGAGAAGGAGTCTCACGAGCGAATCCGCAATGGGTTCTCTCGATGTCAGGATGCCCACATCGGTGATGGACTTGAGGATGCCATCGATTGACCGGGGATGAGAGACGAAGGCGGATATGCCGGAAGACGTGAGCTTGTCGTAGTCCGATCTCATGTTTCCTGATCCGGACATCAATACAAGGTCGGGTTGAAGAGCGAGAATGCGTTCAATATTCGGATTCAGGATTCCGCCGATCTTTGCCTTCCGCTTTGCAGCCGGAGGCTCGTCGCAATAATCTGTCACGCCCACCAACGAAGAATCGAGACCCAGGGCATAAAGGGTCTCCGTGATACTGGGTGCGAGTGAGATGATGCGCCGGGGGACGTGCTGCAGAGCGACGACGTGGCCAAGATCATCAGTCAAGGAGACGAGAGGCTGGGAATTGTGTCTTTCACGTTGCGTGCACGAGGACCAGCTGAGTGCAGCGAGAAGGAGAACGAGGGACAACCTCCCCGCGTGAAGGGCGGAAACAAAACGAGCGAATCGCAGTGATCCGCTCTTGAAGATAGTAGTCAAAACGAATGCCTTTACTTGAAGGAGGCGAGCGCCTCATCAACGGCATCGAAGTGTTCGAAGACCGTTACGAGTTTTGTCACAACCAGGAGCTGCTCGATCTTATCGGAGGCGCGGGCAAGCTTCAGATTGCCACCGGCGTTCCGGACAGTGGTTAACGCGCCGATGAGCATGCCCAGGCCAGAACTGTTCATGAACTTCACCTCTCCGAGATCCACCACAACCTTGTTTTTTCCTGTGTCGATCAGCTTGTGCAGTTCCTCGTTCAAAGACGATGCATCGGGTCCACCCATCACATTTCCTTTGAGCTCGATAAGTATGACACCTTTGACTTCTTTGATCTTGAGTTTCATTCGCTGATCCTTTGGCTGTTCCGGTTGTTGTTACCTACGCCACAATATAAAGGGTCTCCACTGGAAAATCCAATCCCACGCTCTCTACTCCGGCTTCTTGATTCTGAGTGTTGTGTCGAGCACGACTGCACTGGCAATGTAGATCGATGAATATGTACCTGTGATGGTGCCGATCACCATGGCAAAAGCAAAACCGCGGGTGACCTCGCCGCCGGCGAAAAGGAGAACGAGCAACACGGACAAGATCGTGCCGTTTGTAATGAACGTCCTGCTCAGCGTGTCGTTCAGGCTCTTGTTCATTACATCCGTCAGGGAGAGGCTTCTGTAGATCTTGGAGTTCTCGCGAATTCTGTCGAAGACCACAACGGTATCGTTTACGGAGAGTCCAACGATCGTCAGAAAGGCTGCGACGATCTCCTGCGTTATTTCGAGGTTGAGAAACGGAACCACACCGTCGAGGAGCGAGATAATTCCCAGCGTCAACAAGACGTCGTGGTACAGAGAAAGTACTGCTCCCATGCCGTAGAGGAATTTGTATCGGATGGCAACGTACACAAGGATGACGAACAGACTGGCTACCACGGCATACATAGCATCGCGTCTGAGCTCTTTTCCAATCTTTGGACCGATTTTGTCTTCCCGAAGGACCTGAAATGATTGATTCGGGAGACTGGTCTGGATGGCGTCTTTGATCTTGTTTGCGACGATCATGCCTTCCGCTTGCTGGGTTGTTCTGATCAGGATCGTCTGATCATTGCCGAAGGATTTGATTTCACTATCGCTGAAGCCGGCTTTCCCCAGTGCACCCCGAAGTTGCCCATAGTCAGCACGCTCACTTAATGATAAGACAAGCTCCGTTCCACCGCGGAAATCGATGCCATAGTTTACGCCCTTGATGAAGAGCGAGATCAAACCGACCACAATGATGGCAGAAGACAGGAAGTACATTTTTCCCCGTAATGCCATGAAGTTGATATTCGTTTTCTTGAAAAGCCGCATTGAGTGTAACACTCCTTTTGGAAAAATCAATTGTGACGAGATATCACGCAGGGCACCCGGCCCTTCACAGCCTATCCGAAGTTTGGATTCAAACCCTTGCTCATCATGATGTTGAAAAACACGCGGGTGATGATAATTGCACTAAACATGCTGGCGGCAATGCCAATCATCAGCGTGAGCGCAAATCCCTGTATTGGGCCTGTGCCAAACTGATAGAGGACCACACCTGTGAGAAATGTCGTGACGTTCGAGTCCACAATGGCAGTGAAGGCTCGTGAGTACCCGGCATCAATTGCTGCACGAAGCGTTTTGCCTCCCGCCAACTCCTCGCGCACTCTCTCGTTAATCAGCACATTGGCGTCAACGGCAATACCGAGCGTGAGTACAACTCCAGCGATGCCAGGCAGAGTGAGCGTTGCCGAGAATCCTGCCATAACGCCGAGGATAAAGAGCACGTTCAAGAGCAACGCAACGTCAGCGATCGCGCCGGCGCTGTGGTAGTACAACACCATGAACAAGATCGTGAGCAGAAAGGCAAATACCGTTGAATTCAATCCCGAGCGAATGGAATCCTCGCCGAGGGATGGTCCGACTGACCGTTGCTCGATGATCGCGACGGGAGCGGGGAGAGCGCCGGCTTTAAGGACGATCTCCAACAACCGTGCTTCGTTCGGGCTTTCCATACCGGTAATCTGCGATCGTCCGCCGACGATCTTGTTGATCACCGTTGGGGCGGAGAACACCGCGTTGTCGAGTGAGATAGCGATACGCTTGTTCACGTTTGCGCCGGTGATCCGCGCCCATTCGCGGGCACCTTCCGAACTCATCTCCATGTTTACGATAGGACGGTTGTTTTCCTGATCGACGCTTGCGCGGGCTTCGACGATAACACCACCCGTCAGTTCGGGGGTTCGCTTGACGGCATAGAGGTGGTAGAACTTCTTGCCGTCGGGAGTGGGATCGGTCTTGGCGGACCACTGAAACTCGAAATCAGCCGGGAGGAGGCGTTGTACATCAGGACGCGCAAGCAGACGCATCACACGGTCGCGGTTATTCTCGAGAACAAACCCCTCGCCCGTGTTATTCTGATCGGGTGTGACATAGGCGAAGAAAGGGTGCTCACGGGTGAACTTTGCTTCATTTGTCGTGTCAGAACTGGACGGCTTGTTGTTGCCGAGCAACTCTTCAAGCGCATCTCTTGGTTTTTCCTCTTTTTTGGCCGTTTTGGTTGGTGACGAGGTGTCAGCCGCTACTTTTCCGGACAAGAAGTCGTCAACGGATTGCATTACCTTGTATGAGATAGCGGCGTCACGCAGCAACCGGAACTCGAGTAACGCCGTTCCCTGCAGGAGGCTACTAACTTCGTTTTCGTCCTTCACGCCCGGGAGTTCTACGATGATGCGACGGGTCCCCTGTTTTTGAATATTCGGTTCGGACACCCTGTACTGGTCGACACGGTTGCGAACGATTTCAATCGCGCGGTCCACCGCTTTGGCTGTTTCGCCATCGAGCTGGCTCAGGATTGCAGCGTCGGCGTCCCGGATGTTCCCATAGTAGCGGCTCATTCGGATGCCGCGTTCCTGGAACTTTCTGCCGAAGATGGGGATAACGGATTCGTCGTTGCTGGTTGCCTGATCGCGCACTTCTTTGATGATCGCGCCGAAACTGTCGTCCTTGTTTTTTGCGATGTCGTCGAGCAGTTTAATCACATCTACTTCCAGCACAACGCGCATCCCGCCCTGGAGATCGAGACCCAGCTTGATGCGCTTCAATTTTGCGCTGAGGATGTCATCCTGGTGCTGGTCGAGGTAGGAAATGCTATCTTGACCTGAGAGCGAGACAAGTTTCTTGCGGTGCTGGTAATCCTGGAATGTCGGATACAGGAAGATCAGTGAAACGACGACGGCCGCAAGAATCAAAAAGATTCTTGAAAATTGGTTTCTCACAAATCGTTCTCCGGGCTAAATCGATAATCATTCTCTCAGGCACCGAGTGGCAGGAAAACAGACTCACGTCGAATGCAAACTGGAGGCGAAAAAAGTTATGAAAAGCGACTCAAAATATAAACCAATGTGCCTGCAAAGTCAATAAGAAAATCGTTGCATATCAAGCGTTTCACGGCTATATTGAACGTCCGTGTTCCAACTTTTCGCATTTTATCAGGAGATGTACACGTTATGCCGTTGATGACGCAGATCCGAAACAATATGACAAAGGCGTTCGCAATCTTCGCCGTTTTCTTCATCGTTTACATCGTGCTCGACTGGGGGATGGACATCACCGATCGTAAGGGCAGAGGGGCCGGTGGCAGGGACCAAATCGGAACTGTCAATGGTACGAATATCAGCTCTCGTGAATTCGGCGATCTGCTGAAGCAACAAAGCGAGAATTATCGAAAGCAGACCGGCGCCGAACCCGATGATGAGACTGAGCGACAGCTCCGATCACAGGTCTGGAACATGCTCCTGCAACAGGTCCTCATCGACCAGGAGCTGAACCGTATTGGGATAGCAGTCACTGACGATGAGATCCGTGAAATTCTTCTCGGCCCAACTCCGCCGGAGATGATCGCCGGACAGTTCCGGGATTCAACGGGCGCATTCAACCGTGCAGCATACGAACAAGCTGTGATGAACCCACAGAACCGTGAGGCGGTGATCCAGGTTGAAGAGCAGGTGCGCCGTCAACGGCGCTTGGAGAAACTCCAGAGCCTTCTATTCGCATCTACCCGCGTATCGGAGAATGAGAGTCGACAGCGGTTTGAAGACCAGTCGATTGCCATGGACGCAGAATACGTCCTTTTCGACCCGAATCTTTTTGTGCCCGATTCATCGGTGCAGGTCACCGATGACGATCTGAAGAAGCACTACAACGCGAACCAGGAAGAGCATAAGGTCCGTCCGGCCAGAAAACTGAAATACGTTTTTTTCAGCCTCGCGCCGTCGAACATTGACTCCACCGCGGTGCTGACGGAGATGGGTCGCCTTCTCGATCAGGCAAAGGGGGCTTCGGATTTCGTTGATTTCGCCAAGACATATTCAGAGACGCCAGTCAATGACACAACATTCTTCAAGCACGGTGATCTTAGCCGTCAACGGGAATCCGCAGCGTTTGCAGCCCGCAAAGGCGACATCGTCGGGCCGGTCGCCGACTTCGCCGGCTATCACCTTATGAAGATCCTCGACGAAAAGAAGGGAAGCACGGAATACGTCAGGGCAAGCCACATTCTGTTGAATGCGGTTTCCGGACCAGACAGCGTCAAGCAAATTGATAAAGCAAAGGATCTTTTGAAGCGCGCACGCGGCGGCGGGAATTTCGGAGCACTTGCGAGGGAGAACAGCGACGACTACGGATCAAAGGTGATGGACGGTGATCTTGGCTGGACCGGACGAGGCGGTTGGGTGAAACCGTTTGAGCAAGCTGCCTTCGGTGCGAAGGTTGGTGACATTGTTGGCCCTGTCCGTTCACAGTTTGGGTGGCATATCATCAAGGTAACGGGGCGGGATAGCCGGCAGTTGAAGATTGCGACCCTGTCGATGAAAGTGAAGCCGAGTACGAAGAGCACGGATGATACTCACTCACGGGCTCAGGATTATGCGTATCTCGCGAAAGAAGAAGGATTCGAAAAAGCCGCTGAAACGAGCACTTACCAGATAAAAGAAACGCAGGAGTTCGTAAAGGGATCGGTCATTCCGGGGATCGGAATGAACGATGCGGTCGTGAACTTTGCGTTCGACGAGAAGCTTCACGCGTTGAGTGAACCGATGACTGTGACGGGCGGAGTAGCGGTCTTCAAGATCTCGGGTGTTCGCGAAGAAGGTGTGCGACCGCTGGATGATGTCAAACCCGTGATCCGGTTCAAGGTGCTTCGTGAAAAGAAAATGCAGAAGTTGAAGGAACAGGTGGATGCGTTCCACAAGAACCTGGGTCCGAACGCCGACCTTGCTGCGGCCGCGCGATTGACGCCACCCGCGATTGAACAGAAGACCGGATCGTTCAAAGCTCAGGATGCGCCACAGGGTGTCGGACGCGATTACGCCTTTACCGGACATGTCGTTAGCCTGAAACCAAATGAGATTTCCAAACCGTTTGAAGGCGCTCGCGGTTACTATATCGTCAAGCTGCTGTCAAAGTCCGCTTTTGATTCGACTCAATATGCCAGTACGAAGAACACGCTGAAGGAGCAGATGCTGCAGGAGAAGCGGAACCGGATGTTCTCAGACTGGCTGACTGCATTGCGGGAGAAGGCAGAGATCGAGGATTTTCGAGACATGTTCTATCGGTAGTCTGTACGTGCGTGAGTGACTCTCTGAACGGGTCTGATCGCCTTCCGCTTGCATGAGCTTCGCTCGTTCGATCCGCACGGGGGGCGTCCGAAGACCACCATTCTTGACTGATCTCGAGGACTTTGATGAGGCGTTCAATCTTATCGATTGCTGCCGTTGTCATGCTCCTCGGTCAGTTGTCTGCACAATCCCAGGAGCGTCTGCTTTCCTTTACCCTTCGCGGCGGTTACACCACAACTTCAAAAGTTTTCTACAGCCCCGATTCTCCGTCCCCCGATCTCCGCGGTCAGTACAACGGCATCGATAATCTCTACGGCCTGGGGTTCGAGCTGCGCTGGGCTATTCCTGGCTCTTCCGTTGCACTTACGCTCGCTGCTGAGTATCTGTCGAAATCAGATGAAAAGACCCAACTCGTGGGTTTCTTGAATCCGCCTCGCGCTCTTCCCGTGAAGGAAGGTCTTCGCCTTATCCCGATCGAGCTCGGGGCTCTCATCTTTGTTCCTCTTGGCTCGGACCGGGTGCGCCTTACGATGGGCGGCGGTCTCGGGGCTTATATCGGAACGAGATACCTCACGATAGCCGGTGTCGAAGCCGCCCAACAGAACAAACCCGTGTCCTATGGCATCCATGTGGAAACGAGCTTCGACTATCGGATCACGCCCAAGTTGTTTGCCCGGGTGGACATGCGATTCCGGGACCCGGAGTTCACGACGGAGAGCCGGTTTTCTCAACAGGCGACGCAATATGGCGGAGTCCTTATTCTGTTGCCGCGCGATCCATTCCGTGCAAGGATCAACGTGAACGGTATGAACTTTGGTGTCGGATTTGGGTTCGAGCTTTTCTAGAGGCCTGGTCGAAAAGCCTCACGCCCGCCTGCACTCTGGTATTGCCCGAGGCGGGTCCCGCTGTACGGGATCCCGTAAATCGGGACAGGCAAAGTCGCTAAGCCGCAAAGCACAGAACGATGTACGTGATCGTGGCGTGAGACTTCCCTTGCTTCAGGAGGGATTTTTGAGGTAGGTTGCAGTGTCTGGTGGTGGTGACGCCATCGGTAGTGCTCCGTTGACTGAAGTGACGCTGACACATGAAAGAAACCGCTCATCATAAGAAAAGTCTCATTTACCTTGCCGGCTTCATGGGAAGCGGCAAGAGCACCATCGGGCCGATTCTCGCCAACACGTTGGGATTTGAGTTTGTTGACATCGATAAGTTTGTCGAGAAGAAGGCGCACAAGAGGATTGTCGACATCTTCGCCACCGAGGGGGAGCAGGGGTTTCGCGCTGTTGAACAACTGTCATTGAAAGAGATTGCTGCCCGCGACCATTGCGTGGTTTCACTTGGCGGTGGAACCATTGCGAATGAGGAGAATTTTCAACTGATTCGGGAGAGCGGCATCATTGTATACCTGCAGCTTTCTCCTGAAGAGATACTGCAGCGGGTTCACCATCGAACCGACCGCCCGCTGCTCACAAGTGCCGACGGGACAAAGCTCCCGAAGGAAGAGATCCAGCAGCGCGTACAGGACCTTCTGCAAAAGCGCGAACAGTTCTATGGTCGGGCCGATGTAGTCATTCAAGCTGACCGGAAACGTGTAGGGGCAACTGTTGACGAAATTGCCCGGAGACTTCGCGGTCTTGTCGATACCTGAGGAGGATAGGGTGATCCAGCGACAAATTGATGTGTCCCTCGGGGACCGGAGCTATCCCGTCTATTTTGGCAGCGAACTGACTGCGTCCTTTGCTCCGACGTGCCAGCAGCATGGAATCCCGCGGCGAATTGTCATCGTCACCGATACAAATATTGCACGGCACTATTTGGCCCCGCTGGAAAACAACCTCAAGCACTTCGATTTCGACGTCTCATCGGTTGTCATCCCACCCGGAGAAAACCAAAAGAGCCTTCAACGCGCACATGTCCTGTACACGGCGCTCCTCAAACTGGGAGTGGGCCGCAAGTCTGCCATCGTCGCTCTCGGCGGAGGAGTGATCGGGGATCTGGCCGGTTTCATTGCAGCCACCTACCAACGGGGAGTCACGCTTATCCAGGTACCCACGACTCTTCTCTCGCAAGTGGACAGCTCGGTTGGGGGAAAAGTCGCCGTGAACCATCCCCTCGGCAAGAACATGATCGGTGCGTTCTATCAACCGAAGTTTGTGTGGGTTGACGCCGAGACTCTTCGCACGTTGCCGGCACGTGAAATCGTGTGCGGGTTAGGTGAGGTGTTGAAATACGGAGTCGTCTTCGATGCTGAATTCTTCGCCTATCTTGAAGCAAACCTCGACAACATTCTTAAGCTGGAACCGGCATCGGTGCTGCACGTTCAGGCCCGTTGCTGCGAGTTAAAGGCGCACGTGGTTTCCGAGGATGAGCGGGAGCAGGGCCTTCGAGCAGTACTGAACTATGGCCACACCGTGGGTCATGCGCTGGAAGCCGCGGGGCACTACCGGATCCTCAAGCACGGTGAAGCTGTTCTGTTGGGCATGATTGCAGAGAGTTTCATTGCGCGGGAGATGGGGCTGCTGCCTCCTGATGTCCACGAGAGGATTGTGCAGACTCTTCGCCGACTGCCGGTCAAGCTTGCCAGATCTTCATTCTCAAGCTCCCGAGTTCTCAAGGCGATGGCATTCGATAAGAAATCGGTGGAAGGGAAGGCACGATTCATCCTGCCGATCCGGCTGGGAGAAGTTCAGGTCGTGGATGAAGTCGATGTCCCCCTCATCCAGTCTTCGCTCCGGTATGTCTTTGGACTTGCGGGGAAGGGGTCTCAATAATCTCAGAGAATTGTCGGGCCTTCGCGGTACTGTTCGGTTACGTTTGATACCTGACTCTCCGTCAATACAAAGAACGGTTCATTCAGTGTAGTAGTGACGCGACTTGCTTGAGCGCAGAGGCGTCAGTTACTTTTCCGTTTTTTGGATCCCGCTTCGCGGGACTCTCTGCTTTTCATTTTCGATTATTCTCTTTCGTCAGCCCGCCTGCTGTTCTTCGACAGTTATACTGTCGAAGAAGGCCCATGCTGGAGTTAAACTCCAGGAGTCCTGACGAGTTTGTCGAGGGGCTCTGCATGCCGCAGTTTCGGCCACAGGTGCATTGCTCGAAAAGATCAACGCCTTGAGCAAGATCCGAGAGTGAAACTCTCGCATGAGTTGAGTCCGACAGTGTAACTGTCGGACAACTGGGTTTAAGGCCGCCCGGCGCAGCTTCCGATGATTTCGGCAGCTTGGTGCTGGGAGCATGTGAGGCCTGATGAATGCGTTATGACAATGTCCTGTCAACGGCCCAGAGCCATATGCCATTGAACTGTCTGTCCGATGTCGGGGCTTGCTTAAGATGATAGAAGAATCATCGTAACAATCCGCCACCTCTGGAGCAACGCATGCGATCTTGGAGCACATTGTTTGTCCGCGCGGTTTTCATCTGCCTCTTTTTCTCTGTTTCTCCGACTTCAGCTCAGGTTTCCCCAAAGCGCGAATTTCGCGGGGCATGGATTGCGACAGTGGTAAACCTTGACTGGCCCACCACAAGAGGGACCGATCCGAATACCCAGCGAACCCAACTCATAAGCATACTAGATGGACTCAAAGGAGTCGGTATCAATGCCGTCGTTTTCCAGGTCAGGCCTGAATGTGACGCTCTCTATTTTTCCTTGATCGAGCCCTGGTCGTATTGGCTGACCGGTCAACAGGGGAAAGCCCCTATTTCCCCATTCGATCCTCTCGAATTCGCGACAATTGAAGCGCGTAAACGTGGAATGGAAATTCATGCGTGGTTCAATCCCTACCGGGCGGAGCGGGTGGCGGGCAACTATCCGCTTGCTTCAAATCACGTCGCTGTGCAGCATCCAGACTGGATACTTTCTTTTGGATCGTTGAGAATGCTTGACCCCGGCATGCCAGCCGTTCGCGATCATGTTGTCAAAGTCATAATGGATGTCGTTCGTCGTTACGACGTAGATGGCATTCACTGGGATGACTATTTCTACCCTTACAGCGGGATTGCGAACGAGGACAGCGCGAGCTGGAGATTGTACAACCGCGAATTCACAGACAAGGCAAGCTGGAGAAGAGATAACGTCAACCTCCTTGTTCGGACAGTTCATGACAGCATTCAAGCTCTGAAGTCAAATGTTAAGTTCGGGATCAGCCCATTCGGAATATGGAAAAACGGTACACCATCAGGAATCGTAGGCACGTCTGCATATGACGCGCTCTACTGCGATGCTGTGACATGGTTAAACCAACAGTGGATTGATTACATTACTCCTCAATTGTATTGGACCTTTGGATACGGTCAAGACTACGCAAGACTCGCACCGTGGTGGGCCTCGATGCGGAACGGAAAACATCTCTATCCGGGTTTGGCTTCATACAGGATCTTGAAAGATGCGGCACCCAACGATGTATACCCGAAGAGCGATTGGCCAGCGAGCGACGTTCTCAATCAGGTGCGACTAAATCGTGCTGTAGGCAGTGGGAGTGTCTTCTTTAGGGCGAAGCTTGGGCTCCTCGACAACCCAAAAGGGCTTGCCGATTCTCTCAAGAACAATCTTTACAAGTATCCGGCTTTGCGCCCCATCATGGCGTGGAAGGAAACTATCCCTCCCAATCCTCCATCTTCGCTTGCGATTGCAAGATTCTCGAGTTTTGCAACCGTCTCCTGGTCGGCACCGTCCCCGGCACAGGATGGCGGCATGGCAGAAGAGTATGTCCTCTATCGATCGACATCTCTGCCGATCCAGTTCGACGACGCCCGAAATATCGTGGCTGTCCAACCTTCGCCAAACTACATTGAGCAGTCGCTGCCCGGCGCCGGATTGACGTACTACTACGGGGTAACAGCGCTGGATCGATTGCACAACGAAAGCGGTCTGAGCAACGTCATGGGTCTTAATTCGGCAGGCGTAGTCAGTGTCGAGCAGGCCTCACAGGTTCCGAAGGAGTTTGCTCTGCATCAGAATTATCCGAACCCGTTCAATCCGGCAACAGCTATCAGCTATCAGCTAATAGCTACTAACCACGTCTCACTGGATATCTTCGATGTTCTCGGAAGAAAAGTTGCCGCACTCGTCAACGAGGTGCAGAAACCTGGTGTCCATACTGTGCGATGGGAAGGCTCGGCATTTCCGAGCGGCGTGTATTTCTATTCTTTGAAAGCCGGGAATGTTACATTAACGAAGAAAATGCTGCTGACAAAATAAAATGGTGGAGTGTGGGAGCGGAGAAGTACGGGAATATTTGAGTAGTGGAGTAGGGGAGTAATGGAATAGTGGAGGGGAGGGAAGAAGAGCGCAGCTCACAGATCGCAGACAAATGCGCTCGTACGGATTCTGCCTTCTGTCTTCTTTCTTCTGCATTCTGTGTTCTGCATTCTGTCTTCTGTATTCGGAATTCTGTTCCTCTACCAGTTGATCTTGTTTGCGTTCTTCTCTTCCTTCCAATGGATGCTCGTGTGGACGTCGCACTGGCCGATGGGGTATTTTGCGTTGAAGATTTCGGTTGTGTCCTCCGGACAAAACGGCCGGGCCTTCTTCTTGGTCAGGACGCAGATCGTGTCCGTCATGATTCCATCCGGTTGTCTGAAGTAGTCCAGCTGCAGTGCGATATCGGG
>JACVXU010000361.1 GCA_015661185.1 Bacteroidota bacterium | reverse complement strand
CATCTACGGTCTGAACATGACGATGTCACGCCTCGACGAACTGAAGAAACTGCTTGCGGAGACGAAAAGAAGGCAACTAGAGAGGCGCGTTGTCGCCACGATTTCATCCTTGTTCCCCGGGGACGCCAGCGTCTCACTGACAATTCCGGTATTTGTCGTGGCCATGGGAAACGAGAACGCTGCCGCGTTTGTCCGGCGTGTTGCATGGAGGGATGATAGCCCGGTCTTTGTCGGAGACGATCAGGGTGAGCAGGTCATTGTATTGAATCTTGCAAGATGTTTGATCCGCGGGGGAGACGTTCAGCAGGAGTTCGTCCAGGTTCTGAGCACGCTTGCTCATGAAAGTTTCCATGCAGTCTACGGAGCGTACCGTTCCGGTTTCTCTGAAGACACCCTCCCGAAGACGCCCTTCTTCGCACTCGCTCATCTCGTGCAGAATGAAGGGATAGCATACTTTCTTTCCCGGGAAATTCGGGATGGAGGCGAAGTGCCTCCGTCGCAGTGGTTCGATGCGACGAGACGAGCTGTGGAAACGCTCAATTCCGCGTTTCTCGAACTTCAATCGCCGGATCTCACAGCCCAGCGCGCGCGTGAGCTAATGATGAACTCAAATCTCTCAGGTTCGTTTGAAGGCAATTATGGAGCAACCGCCGGTTTACGAATCGCTTATGAGATCGAGAACAGACTGGGGCGGCCTGCGTTGACTGAGACCGTCCGCAAGGGTGTAGGAAATTTCTTTGAGAAATATCGCGAATTGTGCCGGCGAGATGGCAATTTGCCGAGGTTCGATGACAGCGTTCTTCGGGCTTTTGCTCACTGAACCAATCCCGAAGATACCGCGCGGGAGGATGAGGTATCTCACTCTGATACAAGCGGTTCTGAGATCTTTGCACCTTTTTCCAGAGCTCGAGCAGTCCCCTCTGTGTGCTGCTCGTGCGCGGGGGAGAGGGGATGCAAGGGGTGTGTGCCTTAGTCTTTCACTTAGCTGGTCAAGTGCACACACCCTTCCGTCCAGACTGCAGTTCGGGACGAGAATCCTCGTTCCGCCTTCGGGCGGAACGGGACTCTGCTCACCTCTCTCAACCCACTTCCCCAACAGGAGAGGGGACGCTTAATTCATGTTGTCGTGCCTTTGTCCTTCACAAGAACTGATAGTCCCCCTCCTTCAGATGTCTTTGAGATAACTTCTGATCAACCTGGCTTCGGGAGCCATTTCTACTTTTTCTTTGCTGTCTGAGAGAGTTTCCTGAAGCGCTTCAGCTTCCCCTTGATTGTGGCGAGGAGGGTCTCGTCGGAGAACGGTTTGGTGAGATAGTCATCAACCCCGAGTTCCTTGCCCGTTCGGATAAGCACCTCGTCCGTCAGGCCGCTTAAGAAGATGAAGGGAACATTCTGCAGGTGGTCCATCTCCCTGACTTTTTCGTAGAAAGTGAACCCCCCCATCGTGGAGGTTTCCAGGTTGATGTCGGAGATAATCATGTCGGGACTGTTCTTCTTCAGGTACGTGTAAGCATCGTCTGATGTTGAGAATGTGAGGACGCTGTAACTTGCCTCGCGGAGAATATCGCTGACGAGGTTGAGAAGCTTTATGTCATCGTCGATGACCACCAATGTCGCGGGCTGGAGTCCCGATCGGGTTTCCGAGAGGATTTCGGCTTCGAGCCTGTCGGAATCCTCAGGCGAGATCTGAAATCGCTTCCGAATGTCGGAAAGTTCAGAAAAACGTTCGGGGGTGATTGTACCGGAGGACCAAGCCTGGCGGAAGGCCTTCACACATGCGTTGAATTGCGCCTGCTTGGACAGCCGCATGTGTTCCTGGATTCCAATACTGAGTTCCATCCGGAGCTCTTTGAGCTGCTCCTCTTCGAGGGGGGTAAGAGCACCGTCATCCCACGCTCGTGCAAGCTCGTTTTGATAGCGCTCCAGCCGCTCGGGTGTTGAGGGGGCGTTTACAAGGAGTCTGCGCTCCTCCTCTTCTTTTCTTCGCACATCGGCTTCCAGCTCATGCAGTTCCCGCTCAAGCTCCTCGACTGAACGAGCTGGCGGAGATGCCGGGGGTTGTGGGCGAGGCGCCTGCACCTCCCGAACGACCGCCTGCTGTCTTGCCGCCTCACGGCTCCGGCGAGCTTCTTCAGCTTTCAGCTGGGCTTCGGCGTCACGTATGCGCGCGGCTTCTTCAGCGGCTTTGCGGGTCTGTTCCTGCTGCCGGTGCTTCTCGTGCTCCTCTTTGAGGTAGGTGATTCGCTCTTCGTAGGCGAAGATATAGACATTCTTTGGATCGGTTTCCTTCGCGTGGATGATTTCCCGCATCGCTTGGTCGACCTCGCCCGCGCGAATCAAATGATCGACGCGCTTGAGGATCTCGCTCACCTTCTTCTTGATGTCATCTCGAGGAGTCAGTTCGGTCATACCGACGATCGGCGTTGATGGGATTCGTATCGGAAGATCACGCGAAAAGTAACCAACAGTTGAGGCAAATGCAAGAATGGCGGCATGCACTATCGGCAGAATGGAAATTGGTGAGCGCTGGTCCGCGACAGGTCGGACCGCACACCGCAGACTTCACCTTGCTTTTCTTTTCGGTGTTGTCCATATTGAACCGTCCGTCAGCGATTGTCGTTCCGACATCAAAAGACCTCTCAAGGTGACCTCATGGCGCAACCCCGGGATCTTTCTTCGATCTATCCCATCAACAGACAACAGTTCGAAGCTTATCAGAGCGATGGACACATCTTCCTGAAGAACGTGGCTACTCTGAGCGAGGTGGGTGAGTCCCGCCCGCTGATCACAGAAATCGTGGATGCGGTTGCACGAGGACGGGATACGCAAGGGCGCATTTCTGATTATGGCAAGATGTTCACGCAGGTCACGAACGTCTGGCGAAGGAGTGACGCCGCCAAGCAATTTGTTTTCGCCAGGCGCTTCGCTCAGATCGCGGCCGATTTGATGGGTGTCAGCGGCGTTCGCCTGTATCACGATCAGGCATTGATCAAGGAACCGGGCGGCAAACCGACTCCGTGGCATCAGGACTACTACTACTGGCCGTTGGATACGGAGCACACGATCACGATGTGGATGCCCCTCGTCGATGTATCCAGGGAAATGGGTTCGATGAGCTTTGTACGCGGTTCACATGTGAACAGCGCCTTTGAGAAACTCCCTATCTCCGAGACTTCCCAGGAGTACTTTGAGCGGATCATTCGTGAACAGGGGAGCGACGTGTGCAGCTACGCACTCAAGGCAGGGGACGCGACATTTCACGCCGGACGCGCTCTTCACTCGGCACACGCAAACGCAAGCACGCTTCGAAGAGAAGTGATGACGATTATCTACTA
>JACVXU010000115.1 GCA_015661185.1 Bacteroidota bacterium | reverse complement strand
TCTTCCTGAAAAAATGGTTGGAGTAGCAGAACACTACGAACGGGATGTCTTCGCGTTTCTCTCCGGGCTCGCGCGACAGGAGAACGTGGCGATTGTCGCCGGCCTGAATCGTATCGGTTCCGAGCCTCACAGAAATTCTGCAGTTGTATTCTCCTCCGACGGAGCTGCTCTCGGAGAGTACGACAAGGTATATCCAATCCCGGGACTTGAGTCCGAGTATCGCATCGGTCAAAAAACTCTTCAGCTTACAATCTCAGACGTGTCTGCGGGGATAGCCATCTGCAAAGACATGGATTTTCAGCGCTGGATTAGGCATTATGGTGAAGCAGGCGTGGGCATTCTCTTCGTTCCTGCGTGGGATTTTTCATCCGACGCCTGGTTGCATTCCCGCATGGCGATACTGCGAGCCGTTGAGAACGGCTTTGCTCTTGTCCGCTCTGCCAACAACGGATATCTGACCGTGACTAATGAGAGAGGACGAATAATTGGTGAAGCATCCAGTTCCAGAGCTTCTTCGATCTCTCTTCTCAGTGATGTGAGGTCCGGGCGAGGTCGTACGTTCTATGCTATGGCGGGAGACTGGTTTGCCTGGGTAAATCTTTTCTTTCTGTTGATCCTGGTGGTCGCTGTATCCAGGCGTCTCATCCGTCGGCGATCCCACGATAATCCATGACCGGCACATCAAAGGAGAATTACACACGATGAAGCACAGCAGCCACGGCACATATGTCGCCCTGTTCGTTCTTGCGCTCTCGTTTTCCATTCACGTGGCCTTCGCACAGTCATCGGCCCGGGTGCTTTCCCCGCACCAACAACTGGCCCGCGATATTTTCCGCGAGGTCATCGAAATTAACACGACGATGAACGTTGGAAGCACCAAAGCTGCTGAAGCGATGGTAGGGCGTTTGAAAGCTGCCGGCTTTTTTGAAAGCGATATGCAGCTTGTTGGTCCACGTGATCAGAACAGGAACCTCGTGGTCCGATATCGCGGTAGTGGAAACGCAAAGCCGATTCTTTTCATCGCCCACCTGGATGTTGTCGAAGCGCTCCGGGAGGATTGGTCGATGGATCCGTTTATCTTCGTCGAGAAGGATGGATTTTTCTACGGCCGCGGAACCTCGGATATGAAATCCGAAGTGGCTGAGATCGTCGCGAACTTCATTCGCCTGAAGAAGGAAGGATTTGTACCAAAACGCGACATCATCCTGGCGCTGACGGAGCACGAAGAAAATGGCGACGCGAACGGTATTTTATGGCTCCTTGCCAACCGCCGCGATCTGATCGATGCGGAATTTGCCATCAATCTTGAAGGCGGAGGCGGTGATATCCAGAAGGGAAAACGAACCTTGCTGGAAGTACAGACAAGCGAGAAAGTGTATGTGAGCTTTCAGCTTGACGTATTGAACAAAGGCGGCCACAGTTCGATCCCTGTGAAAGAAAATGCGATTTACCGGCTTGCCGCTGGTCTTACGCGCCTTTCGGCGTTTGACTTCCCCGTGAGACTCAACGAGACAACGCGTACATTCTTCGAGCGAACTGCGCAACAAGAGGAGGGCCAGACGAAGTCCGACATGCTGGCCAATATGAAGACGCCGATCGACACTGCTGCCGCGAACAGGCTGGCGACATCAAGTCCTTATTACAACGCGCTGATGCGTACGACCTGGGTGCCGACGATGCTGAGTGGCGGGCACGCCGAGAATGCCTTGCCGCAGCGTGCACGAGCTGTCGTCAATTGCCGCATGCTGCCTGATGAGACCGTTGAAAACGTGTTGGCGACCCTCCATCGCGTCCTTGCAGACAGCCAAATCGTTGTAACCCAAATCGCTCCGGTACGCCCGGGACCATTGTCTCCGCTGCGAAAAGATGTGATGGATGTGGTCGAACGACTGGCTGCGGCAATGTGGCCGGGAGTAACAGTGACCCCTGTGATGTCGACCGGTGCTTCAGATGGAAAATTTTTGCGGCAAGCTGGAATTCCGGTCTATGGTGTCTCCGGAATTTTTGCAGACATCGACGACGTCCGCGCTCACGGGAGAGATGAGCGCATTGGAGTAAAGGAATTCTACGATGGTCTCGAGTTCATGTATTCGTTCATCAAGTCAATCACTGGGAACTGAATCACTGTACATCGGCATTCTGCCAATAGACTGAAACTACATTCTTCACCGAGAATCGACCAAGTGCTGTGAAAGACACCATCAGACTTTCCCACGAGGCCGAAGTCAGCACATGGCATCAGAAAGGTATCGCCAGTTTGAAGCGGCCACAGTGATCGATTTCAACAAGGCACACAACCCGCCGTGTGCTTTCACACCCTATGCAACATGCCCCCTCCCTCCAGAGTCCAATCGTCTGGCGGTTCGGATCGAGGCCGGTGAGAAGACCTTTGGAGATCACTGATTTTCGCGTACATTGAGTCAAAGGAGTCAGGTTATGGCAGACCCACGACGAACATTCAACACCGGACAACAGGACGGCACGAGCGAAGGCCGTGTTCCGCCGCAGGCGGTGGATGTGGAGATGGCGGTGCTCGGTGCGATGATGCTCGACAAAGGCGCAATCGCCAAGGCAATCGAAATGCTCGACGAAACGACCTTCTACAAACCGGCGCACACGCGGATCTTTGCCGCTATGACTGCTCTGTTCGAACGGAGCGAGCCGGTTGACCTTATCACACTGGTCGAAGAACTTCGCCGACGCGCGGATCTGGACAAGGTAGGTGGAGAGTACTACCTCACCGAGCTCACGACAAAAGTCACCACGGCCGCGAATGTTGAGTATCACGCTCACATCGTTCTGGAAAAGGCTCTGATGCGCCAGTTGATTTCTTCATCGTCGGAGGTGGTCGGCCGCGCATATAGCGAAACCGAGGATGCTCTTGACCTCCTGGATGAAGCCGAGCAGAAGATTTTTCAGATCTCCGAGCAGCGCATGAAGAAGAGCTTCGTTTCGATGAACACGGCCGTTCATCAAACGATGGAGATGATCGAGAGCATTCATGGCAAGCACAGCGGTGTCACGGGGGTGCCGTCTGCCTTTACCGAGCTCGACAACTTCACGGGGGGCTTTCAGAAGTCCGATCTCATCATCGTTGCGGGACGGCCAAGCCAGGGGAAGACAGCGCTTGTCCTTTCCATTGCGCGCAACGCTGCCATCCTTCACGACGTTCCGGTCGGTTTCTTCAGTCTCGAAATGTCCGCCCAGCAGCTTGTGTTGCGATTGATCTGTGCCGAAGCCCGCGTCGATGCACACAGCGTCCGCACCGGCCGTCTGCCGGAAGACGAATGGCGCAAACTCAGCACGAGCGTTGGGAAGCTGTACAAAGCGAAGATCTTCCTGGATGACACGCCATCCCTCTCAGCCCTCGAAATCCGGGCCAAGGCTCGCAGGCTCAAAGCCGAACACAACATCGGCCTGATCGTTGTTGACTACCTTCAATTAATGCAAGGTCCAAAGAACGCCCAGAGCCGCGAGCAGGAAATCTCGACAATCTCCCGATCACTCAAGGCGTTAGCAAAGGAACTGAACATCCCCGTCCTTGCACTCTCACAGCTGAACCGGGCCGTCGAAATGCGCGGCGATAAACGTCCTGTACTTGCCGACCTACGCGAGTCCGGGGCTCTCGAACAGGATGCGGATGTTGTCCTCTTTGTCCACCGTCCTGAGATGTTTGGGATAACAACCGACGAAAATAATGAGCCGACGGAGGGCATGGCCGAGATCATTATTGGCAAGCAACGTAATGGCCCGACAGGGAGCGCCCGCCTCGCCTTTGTCAAACAGTATGCTCGCTTTGAAAACCTGACGCGGTTCCGAGAGGCTGCGTTCCTGCCCCCAGAGCCAACTGATGAGACACCGTTCTGAGAGCAACCGGCGAGCGGCTGACCGCTGCTTCATCTGGATCGTGCTCCTTCTCGGAGTCGCTTCCACCCCCCAGATGCTCCACAGCCAGCATCGGAAATGGTCCATAACGGCATCCATCGGATACAACAGACTCAACCTTGATGCGGTTGATGAGAAGAACCAGTCCGACGTTGACGGATGGGGCAACCAGGGGATTCCCGTTGGACAGTTTGCTTCAGTAAAACGCTCCCCGTTCTATTCTGCCGGCGTGAGGTATCGCTACGATCGGGAAATCGCCATTTCACTCACCGCTTCATATTGGTCGAAGACGGTTTCTTCCTCTTATGATGGCCCGGATGCAACACTACATCTCGATCGCGGCGTTGGTTCCACAGATGTCGTGCTTGGCATTGCTTACTATCCTCCGGCCCGTCCGTATTTTCTTGAGTGGTACATTCAGACTAGTCTCGGCCTGGCGATGGCGCGCGCATCGGCAAGAGCCGTCGGATCACGCATGCAAAAAGATGGCTCTGTGCTGACGCCCGTACTGTTCGTTGATACGGATGGAACCTCCGCGAAATCAAAAATCAGTGCTGGTCTTTCGATGGGAGCGGACATACGGTTGTTTGGTGGTCTTTCTCTCACCATGGGCGCCGGGTATCGCTTGGCGCAGCTCGGCATTCTTGAAAGCGACATCACCCGGTTTGGTCAACATAGCAAAGAACCCACGACGATTGAGTTTGATTATTCAGGCGTACTTGTCAGCGCCGGCCTCCAGTTTGAACTCTAGCAAAGGATAACACCATGGACAGGCGAACTTTTCTGAAAACAGTTCCTCTTGCAGCTGGTGCTCCGCTCCTGGTGGGGATTCCGTCGCTCAGGTCGTTTCTTCTTGAAGATGAGGATGCTTTGATTTGCTCGAAGAAGTTCGAGCTAGCGGTTTCCCTCGACCTTCGGAGGAAACCCATCGGCGAGGTTGTCATCGAGATCGGGAAGTCCTTTCTTGGCACCGACTATGTTGCGAACACCCTCGAGCAGCCGGGAGAAGAGCGGTTGGTCGTTAACCTGCGTGGATTGGATTGTGTCTCGTTCTATGAGAATGCACTGGTGTTTGCCCGCTGCATCAAAAAGAACAAGACAACCTTTAAAGACTACAAGGCTGAGTTGCAGTTTATTCGCTACCGCGGCGGCCTGATCAACGGCTACCCCAGCCGGCTGCATTACTCCAGCGACTATTTCTACGATAACGAGAAGAAGACCGTTCTCAAGAATGTCACAAGGACCATTGGCGGTGTGCCATTCAAGAAGACGATCAACTTCATGTCGACGCATCCGGAATCGTACCGTCAGTTGAAGGAGCAGCCCGCCCTGATTGAGGTGATACAGAAACAGGAAGCTGTGATCAGCAAACGCGCAGTATATCATCTTCCCAAAGATGCTGTGCACAAGGAAGCGAAGAAGATACTGAACGGAGACATCCTGGCAATCACAGCCGACATTCCGGGGATGGACGTCGCTCACACCGGGATCGCGATCTGGCAGGAGGGCAAACTTCATTTCCTTCATGCCCCCCTCTCCGGCTCAAAGGTGCAGATCACAGAAAAAACGCTCGCCGAGTACCTCGCTGCCAGTCCAAAGCGGCTGGGAATCATGGTGGCCCGGCCCGTTGAACCGGCGTGAGCGCTTTAATGCTCGAACGTGGTTTTCTTGCACCCGGTGATAAATTTGTGTAAGATTGAAACTTGTTGTCCAGAACCCTCGCTTCAAACACTATGAACAGACACAATCGCTACAGTCGATCACTTCTTTCTTTCGCGTTGTGCTCGCTCTTCTTCCATGGGGCGCATGCCCAACAGCCGATCTCGGTGCCTCGGGATTCCACAGCGATCGTCATTGCCGGCAAAAGGACCTCCGTGGACTACGGCCGACCGTCGATGCTTGGAAGGAAGATCATGGGAGATTATGTCCGATACAATCGGGTCTGGAGAACGGGTTCTGGCAAGAGCACCACGCTTGTAACAGAGTCGGGCCTGGAGCTGGGGGGGTTGGAAATCCCGATGGGCTCATATTCACTCTGGACCCTTCCCTCAGAAGGACATTGGAAGCTGATCATCAACAAAGAAGTGGGACAATGGGGAACGGTCTACAATCCACAACAGGACCTTGCCCGCATCAACCTCCAAAAGAAAAAGCTGACGAAACCAGTTGAGAAGCTCACCCTCACCCTGGAGCGAGGATCAAATTCCTCCGGAACGCTGAGAATCGAGTGGGAGTATACGTCACTCTCTGTTCCGTTTAAGGCCAGCTCAATCCCGATTATCGCGACTCCATCGCCTCGTGATTCGGCAAGTCGTCTCCCTGGTGGTCAGCGGATCCCCGGCGACTATATCGACGTAAGCCCTCGGGATTCCGTCACGCTTGTGCTCGGCGGCAAGAAGATCGTGCTCGATTATGGCCGACCGTCTGCGCGCGGTCGAAAAATCGTCGGTGGCCTCGTGCCTTATAATAGAGTCTGGAGAACGGGGGCAAATGAGGCGACCAGGTTTGTCACGGAAGTCGACCTGGAAGTTGGAGGAATGGTGATTCCCAGAGGTTCCTATACTCTCTTCACGCTCCCCTCCAGAACACAGTGGAAAATGATCATCAACAAGCAGACAGGACAATGGGGGACCGAATATGATCCCCGACAGGATTTCGGACGGATAAACATCGAGAGCAAGCAACTGAAGGCTCCGGTTGAAAAGCTTACCGTTACGCTTGAGCAACGCACACAGAGTACCGGCCTGTTAAAGATTGAGTGGGAAAAGACTTCCCTTTCAATCCCTATCGCATTGAAGAGCAACTAAACCGATCCGCTCTAGCTGATATCAGAGAAGGAACACGCTATGCCTACGAAGGTCACGGTGAAGAGTAACGGAAGCATTCACATCGAAGGAGATTTTGACCTGTTCGATCAGAACGGTGGGAAATTTGACCTGAATGGGCGGACGCTGATCAAGCTGTGCCGATGCGGACAAAGCAAGAACCAGCCTCTGTGCGACAGCACACACAAGGTGTGCGGCTTTCAATCTGAAGTTGTTGCCCGCACCCTACCGCCGCTTCCCCCCAAGGCGTAATTCGCCTCTCTGTCTCTGCACCTCGTAGAGAAACACAGCGCTTGCGCTGCCGACGTTTAGTGAATCGACCTCTTCCTGCATTGGGATTGCCACAGATTCATCACATGCTGCAAGAACCGCAGCACTGATCCCCACCCCCTCACTTCCGAAGACAACACAGCAATCCACGCTCAGCGATGCCTGATGAAGCATGGTCTGTTCAGCATGCGGGTGAGCTGCGACGACCCGCATGTGATGGTTTGATTTCAAGTCTTCAATTGCTTCAACCAGGCTTGCAGGGTGCACTACCGGCAGTGTAAAGACGGTTCCCATGGAATTGCGCACAGCGCGACGAAGGTACGGGCTGCTTGATGTCTCGCCGACCAGCAGCGCGTCCGCAGCGAACGCTGCACAGTTCCTGACCAGCACACCGAGGTTTTCTGCATTCATCAGGCCTTCGACCGCAACAAACAACGCGGGGCGCTTGCTTTGCATGATAGCCTGCAAGAGAGTTTGGGAACGTGGAATGCGCGCAACAGCCATGATCCCCTGGTGAAAATGAAACCCCACGATCGCCTCGACGAGTTGCTTGTTTGCAACGAAGACATGGAAGTCTCCGGTGCGTTTTTCAAGGAGCGGGCGGTACACCCCGAGCCATTCCGGCGTTAGTAAGATGCTGAGCACATCAAGAGTGCTCTCGAGAAGCTTTCTCACCACCTTTTCCCCTTCGGCGACAAAGATGCCATTCCGCTGATGCTCGAGTGGACGCCGCAGGGTTTTGTACGGGTGGAGATTGGGCTCATCGAGAGAGAGGACGGGAATGAGGGTCATACAGGAATGATACAAGGAGAGTGTCTGGAAATCAACGGCAGAATGATTTCCAGGGTCTTACAAATGGGCGATATTCATTATCTCCATTGATTTCCTTCATCTTCGCTCGTTCCGGCCAATGTTGACATTCGGTAAAAAAGGCAGTACTATTCCCCCCCAGAGAGCCGCCAAACAGTCGAGCGTGTACTGACAGATGTGCGCCCACCGATAGAATTCTTAACGGAGAATCTCATATGACGATTAAAGAAAAAATGCACGGCGATGTTGCCGTGCTTACCTTCAAGGGCAATCTCATGGGTGAGCCAGACACCACAGAGGTTCGCGAGAAAATCTACGGGCTGCTCCAGGAAGGCTTCGGCAAGATCGTGCTTGACATGGGGCAGGTGAAATGGGTCAATAGTTCCGGCCTCGGGACTCTCATCGCTGCCATGACCTCCGTAAAGAACAAAGGAGGAGAGTTACGGCTAGCTCGCGTCACCGACAAGGTGGAAAGCCTTTTTGCCATTACCCAGCTCGTCAAAGTGTTCAAGACCTACGAGACAGTTGAACGCGCGGTCGGTAGCTTCAAGTAACCGGTAGCACCTGCTACCGTCCCTTCTTTCAGCTCAGGGTGGTAGGCTCAATCGTAACGGTTTGCACAACAACATCGCCCGTATTGCGGGCGATGTCGTTAGCACGATCTGAGATCAAACGCGCCATCCGCCCACTCTTTGTTGCACATCCCGAGCTATTCGTCGCCTCTGTTGCATCCTTTGTGACCACTTCTCGCGTTGGAGCTCGCTCGACAACAGGCGCTCACACAACATCGATCATCGAGAAATCAAAAAACAGCGAACCCGGTATGAAGACTCCCCTGATCCTTCGATATTTCATCTGGAGCATGCTTATCTTCGCTGTTTCAATGGGCCTCCTGAGCACTCGGGGGCTCCGGTCATTCGAGCTGCGATCTCTGGATTTTTTCCCCAGCCGGAACTATGGACCATACTCGAAATACTTGAAAGAAACCGATATCCCCGTTGTCCTTCTCCCGATCTACGGGCAGATTTCCCCGGATTTGTACCTGGAGGTTGTTCGGGATGCTGTGCGTCATCTGAAAAAGGCTGGCGCGAAGGTCGTCATCGTTCCCGTGCCTGAGTATCTGCAGCCGTCCGTGAAGATCATGAAGAGTATCCGAGAGATAGTCCGCGACAGCATCGTGGTGTTCGCAGTCTCCGGTCCAATGAATTCCCAGTTCATGTTTGATCGGGACCCGACTCTTGAGGATCGAAACAATTGGTGGGTTCGCCATCCGCTGTACCACCGAGTTGATGTCCCGTGGGGTGTGATGTCCCAGTACACCAAACATCTCAGCATCCTGACCCGTTTTGTTCCGACAGGATTCCGTGACTTCGACACCGGCGAGCCCGTGCCCGACATAGCATTGCTTGCACTGAAACGCTACTTTGACATCCCCGACAAGGCTGAGACCCAGCTTATTTCTTCCCGCGTGCCAATCGGACCGTACGCTTTTCAAATAGAACGTGACGGTCTCTCATACGTCAGATATCGCTCCACCCAGAGAAGGTGGATCGAGATATACCCCTCGATTCAGCCGGCATCAGATTCCGTTGAGTATTTTCCGGCGAGGGACACCAAGCAGCCGCGCGGCGTGGCAATCGACTCTGCGTGGCAAGCGCACAGAGGCAAGATCGTTTTCATTGACTGGAGCAGTTCCGCCGGTTATCGATACCCCAGTCCCGCGATTGCATACATGCGGGTGTTCGACGCATTGTTCAACCGCTCGTTCGTCAAAGTGCACAACGAGTGGAATGTCCTCCTGATCACAACTCTGGTGATTTTGCTTTCTGTCTTCAGCTACACGGTCCGAAACGGACTTACGGTGTTCGTCTCACTTGTTCTGGCTGTAGCGTCAGTGGCAGTAAGCATCTGGCTTTTCAAGACACACGACGTCCTTTTCGAGCCCATCTATATTATCGTTCCGATCCTGCTGTGCGGTTTCATTCTGCCGGTCGTCAAGGTAGCAGGAGAAAAGCGACTTGCTGAAGAAAAAGTCAAAAGCCTCGAAGAAGAAAACCGACGGCTCGTCGAACTCCAACGTTCCACTCCACCGGAGAATCACTCTTAGAGATTCAGTCGAAAAGTGGTGCCACCCCGCCTGCCAATTTAGTTCCTCGGGGCGGGCAGGAAAGACACGAAGTCCCAAGGGTTATTAAAGTGGGGGAAAATCAAAAGATCTCCTTAGTGTCTTCGCGACTTCGTGGCAAAGTTGATGTTTTCGACCGTGCTTCTAGTCACTGGCATGATACCCATGAGATTATTG
>JACVXU010000114.1 GCA_015661185.1 Bacteroidota bacterium | reverse complement strand
TGGCACACACTCCGCTCTGGACTCAAGCTTACACGCAGCCCTCAGTACGACGAAGGTCATTTTCTTCTCTTGACAATAGGTGGCAAATCATAGGGCCCCTCGCATTGCGCCTAACGCATAAATGCATTGCGTGTTTGCACGCTGAAACGGTAGGAAGGATGAAGTGTTACGCTCTTTTCGTCTCTGGACACAAAAACCTCCTTCATCGCTTCCCACGAATCCGGAGGTTCTCAATCCCGCAATCCGCGGGTCAAACTCAATTGTCAAAGGCGGGTACGGTGTCTGGATGTAAAACTACGATTGCCTTAAACCAAAAGCAAACGCACGTCAACTTGAGGGTAAAACGGGGTGTGATTGAAGAATTCCTGCGTAAAACAAAGAATCCCCACCGATCTTCATCGATGAGGATTCTTCTTTCGAGCTTGTAGCGGGGGCCCCGACTACGCTGCGCTTCGTCGGGGTAAACAGGACACCAAGTTCTGTCCGGGTACTATAAAAAATGACGACGCCCCCAAAAACGGGGGCGTCGCATTTTTTCGTAGCGGGGGCAGGACTTGAACCTGCAACCTTCGGGTTATGAGCCCGACGAGCTTCCAATTGCTCCACCCCGCGATCGTTGGCTTTCAATATACAACCATTTCATGCTCAAGTCAAGGCTCGTTTCGCCGAATGATTTTCTATGACGATCGGACAGAAATGAGTTCATTTTTCAGTATTATCATAACAGTGAAAGACGTCCGTGACCATATCAAAGAGATCTTCTCAGAAAGCGGAACGCTCTGCTCGATTCCTGATTTCGAGTTTCGGCCACAGCAATTGGAGATGGCAATGGCAATTGCTTCGGCGGTGGAATCGCGGTCCCATCTCATCGTTGAAGCCCCAACCGGCGTCGGAAAGAGCCTGGCCTATCTCATCCCCGCCATCCTCCACGCCGTGATGAAGGATCGGAAAGCAATCGTCTCGTCTCATACAAAGAACCTCCAGGAGCAGTTGCTGCGGAAGGATGTTGAGCTGGCACGAACACTTCTCCCCATCGAGTTCAACGCCGCCCTCCTGAAAGGCCGTAAGAACTACCTCTGCACAACACGGCTGCAAAACGCGCACAGTCATCAGCGTCAGCTGTTCGGCAAGGATGAAACCGATGAACTGGAGATGCTCCGGGAATGGGCCGGGACAACTCGAGAGGGCGATCTCGAGGCTCTCCCCTTTCCCCTGAGCCCGAGCATCCGCCAGCAAGTGTGGTCGGAGCAGGGTGCGTGCAGCCAGAAAATCTGCGGAACAGGCTGCTTCTTCCAAGCGGCAAAGGTCCGTGCCCGCGATGCAGACCTCATCGTCATGAATCACGCACTCTTCTTCACGCTGCTGGCATCCCAGCCACAGCGTGAAGGGTTCCTCTACGACAATGACTTTGTGATTTTCGACGAGGCTCATACACTTGAATCCATAGCCGGCTTGGGGATCGGCAAAGACCTGTCCCGGTCCCAGGTTCTCTATGCGATTCATAGACTGTACAACCCCCGGACGAAAAAGGGATTGTTATCACGAATCAGGAAGAAACAAGTTCGTGAGCTGTGCGCTGAGGCTGATGAAGTTGTCAACGAATTCTTTGATGCTGTCGTGGCGGCTGCGAGAAGGTCAGGGGCGACCAAACCGACAGTGCGAGTACGGGGACCGCATCTGGTCGCCAACCTCGTCGACCCCCACCTGCAACAGCTGCAAGACATGGTGAAAGGGCTCGCGAAAGACCCGGACTCAAAATTGAACAAAGAGGAGCTGGCAATTGCACACCGGTTGCTGTGGGAGGCGCAGACCTTGATCAGGGAGTTTCTCGATCAACCCGATCCGTCGCTCACCTACTGGGTAGAACTTCCGGAAAAAGGATCGAAGAACATTACCCTCTGCGCCGCGCCTACCGACATCTCTACGAGCGTCGGACCGCTCCTGTTTCGAGAGAATACCTCCGTCATCCTGACAAGTGCTACACTCGCCGTGGCAGGCTCTCTCGACTATATCCAGAGCCGCCTCGGAGCCAGACCTGCAGAAACGCTGATCCTCGATACTCCTTTCGACTTCCGCCGGCAGATGAGGTTGATCATTTCCGGAGACATTCCGACGCCTGACGCGGCCGACTACGAACGTGAACTGCCGGGCTGGATCCTTTCAAGTATCGTCAGAAGCCGGGGAAAAGCGCTCGTCCTCTTCACCAGCGCCGCCCTGATGAAACGGATGGCACACGTACTGAGGGCCCCCCTTCACGAAGAAGGGCTTCAGTTGCTTGTCCAGGGAACAGGCCCTTCCCGGCACGACCTCTTGCAGGAGTTCAAACGCGACATTGACTCCGTGCTCTTTGGGCTGGATAGCTTCTGGATGAGCGTCGAATGTCCCGGGCGAGGCGCTCGAACACGTGATCATTACGCGGCTTCCGTTTGCAGTGCCCGATCATCCGCTGATTGAATCCAGATCGGAGTTCATTACCCAACATGGGGGCAACGCGTTCATGGACTTCACACTGCCGGAAGCAGTCATCAAGCTGCGACAGGGAGTCGGCCGATTGATTCGGTCGACATCAGACAGGGGAATTGTTACGGTGCTTGATTCGCGGATTGTGGTGAAACGCTATGGACAACTCTTCCTGAGGTCTCTTCCCTCTTGCCCAGTGGAAGTCGTTTCCTCAACTGGAGAAGTTGAGGAGCATGAGCAGTACGAATGAAGTTTGGATTACTGCTGAAGCCGCGGCGCGCGGCAGACCCAACCTTCTAAAATCAACATTCGTTAATCGATATTGGATGTTCGCCGCGCCTCAACATCTTCCTCTTGCGCACACGACAAAGGATCTTCCTCCAATCTTGGAAAGGTCTCCAGAATTCACGCACTCACTTTTTCGCGGGAAAGGGAGAAAGAGCCGCCTGCAAAGCTGCATCCAGTTTCACGGCATGGCTTGATCCTGACACCGCAAACACGCTGTGACCTTTGTTCACAAGGTCAATGATAACGCGTGCGAAGTGTTCATCGCGAAACGCGTTCGAAGAAGAAGCAAGGTCGCCAAGATACCCCGGCCACCCATACTCATCCGAAGTTTCACGCCAGTCCTTGAATGCAGAAAAGTCAGCACGCCAAATCGAATCGATGGCTTGCATTGAGGGTAACGTTCCTTCCAAACCGTTGTACTGAGTGCGCTTCTCCCGATACTCCTCTACATACGAGTCAGGGTTTTCCGGTTTCCCGTGCCTCAGGTTGCTCACATAAGGCCGCAGCACATAAAGTAACGCAACTCGCCTCGCCGGATACTTCTGCAGCATCCACTCGACTTCCTTCTCCATCGGAGGTTCCCACGAAAAGACTGGGATGCCGTCCTTCTTCGCCAGATCCAGAACTCCGCCGCTTTCACCATATTGTTCAACCGGATCAGAGAACCAGCGAAACAGAAAACCAAGCCGCCCTTCGACAAGCGCCACGGTTGGTTTGAAAGCACTCCACTCGGATCGGATTTGAACTACCTGTGGATCGTCCGATTTCTTTGTGTGCTCCGCTCCAAAGAGCAGCACGCTCCCGCGGTCATTCTTGATGCGAACAAGGTAAGGTCGGGGATGAGTTTCAATAACCAGATTGTATTCCTCCATCGTCAGTATCGGTGACGGGAGGTTGATGGTGCCATAGGATATGTAGTACGACGGCGAACGCCAGATCGGCCCACAAGCAGAGAATGCCAACGATATCGAGACGACCAGAAGGACTTGCCTGGAGCCTATCTCAAAAACACTTTTAAAAGAAAAGACGGTCTCACGCCAAGCCGCAAAGTCGCCAAAAATATATGATTGTTTCTGCCCTTTGCGGCTTTGTTTCTTTGCGTGAACATTTTTGAGATGGCTTCTAATCAAGTTTCCCCAAACATTAGGTCGCATATGATACAATTCTCTATTTCTTATCAGCATACGACCGGAACCGGTTCAACTGCAAAGAAAGCACGTCGTCGACGATCCCGCCAATGGAATCGAGCCCTTGCTTCATATATCCACCGGCCGCGTAGGTCATCGTCACTTCGGTCTTTAGGTCCTTCTCGATAAATGTAATCGCCAGGGCGCCCGCAGTGCCAAGTTCCTGCAACGGTCCGAGTCCGCGTAGACAACGCGCATGTTTTCTACGAATCCCCCGCTCGGAAGTTTCTCGGAGAAGTATCCCCCAAGCCGTTCGTCGATAGAGAGATTCGATGCTTTCCCCGTGAAGAGAATTCGCTCGAATGATTTGTTCATGCGCCTCACCCTTGAGTGTTCAGTGCCTTCTATTGGTTCTGGACAGCAAGAAATGTCTGTCCGACCGGATAGCCATTCTCAGTGACTGCTTGGGCAATCTTGCCGTCAAGTGCCCACGTTTGGCCGACGGCCTCCTACGCGATGCGCTCGGGCATCTCTTTCAGCGCGGCCTTGAACCGTGCGATCGGCTCCCACGCCGAGAGTTTTCAAGAATCTGCGTCGACTTTGCATGGTCTCAGGAAAATTGGTCACGAAAAGAGAACCTACGTAGGGTGTAAAACACGAAGGAAGACAAAAGAATTCCACACACAGGGCAATTCTCCCCCGTGTTTCAAATAAACCGGACCCCCTGTTGGGATTGGAAGACGTGAAACTACTGGTTTTTCTTGAGGAGATAGATAAAGATGGGAGCCCCGACAACCGCAGTGACGACGCCGACGGGGACTTCCGAGGGGGCAAGCACAATTCTCGAAAGAAGATCGCACGCGACAAGATACGTTGCTCCTGCCAGAAACGATGCCGGCAGCAGCAGACGGTGGTCCGGTCCGAACATCAGTCGACAGGCGTGAGGGACAACCAGTCCCACAAATCCCACCACGCCACTCACCGAAACAGCAAGACCGGTTATGAACGAAGCGAGCAGGTACGAGAACCTCTTCACTCTATCCACTTCGACGCCAAGGTGAAGCGCAGTTTCATCGCCGGTTGAGATCAGGTTGAAGTAACGGGACTGTGTTGAAAGAGCAATTGAGGCCAGAACGATCAGCGGACCCACCACCCAGAACGATCGGATGTCCGCCGAACTCAGGTTTCCGATGAGCCATAAATACGCCGAACGAATATCCTGATTAATGAGCGCTGTGAACAGGAGCACCATTGCACTGAAGAATGCTCCAACCATCACTCCGGAGAGCAGCAGTGCATTCGTATCGAGTATCCCCCGGCGATGGCCCAGCCCAAAGACCAGTAGCATTACCAGACCGGAACCGATGAACGAAAAAAGCGGCGTCGTCAGATACGCCATCCCGATCCCGGACATCATGGCGATCAGGGCCCCGACCGTTCCCCCGCTTGAGATTCCAAGTATGTAAGGCTCCGCCAGTGGATTTCGAAGCAGCGCCTGAAGCGTCGCTCCCGCGACCGAAAGGCCTGATCCAACGATGAACGCGAGAAGCACCCGAGGTAATCGAATATTGACAAGTATGGTGCGGTGCATCTCCGTCGAGGGATCCGATGGATCAACCAATGCCCGCCACAATTCGGCGACTGAGATCGGTGTTGAGCCGACCATAAGCGAGCCGATCACGAACACCACCAGAGCGACGCAGAGTGCACCGAGCGTGAGAACCGTTTTTCGGGGAGTGAGTGGAGATCGTTTCATGGGAAGGCGAGCCTCACACGGCGACTATTTCGATTTGAGAGCACGCCACATCTCGTCCAACAGAGGCTGAAGTCCTTCTCTCGACACTGACGAGATACGGATAATCGGAATCTTCTTTCCAAAGGAAACGCGCTTCAACCTCTTCAGAGCCGTTTCTTCAAACAGGTCAATCTTGGTCAATGCTACGATTTTCGGTTTCTTGGTCAGAGCGGCATTATAGCTTGCCAGTTCATGAAGCAGACTCTCATAATCCCGCTTCGGATCTTCGCTGATTGATTCAATGAGAAAGACGAGCACCCTGGTACGTTCGATATGGCGAAGGAACTGGATCCCCAAACCCTTTCCCAGGTGTGCGCCCTTGATGAGTCCTGGCATGTCCGCGAGTGTAAAGCTCTTTCCCTCTGCGTATCGAACAATCCCGAGGTTTGGAGTGAGCGTCGTGAAGGGGTAGTCGGCGATCTTTGGTTTTGCAGCGGATACGACCGAGATGAGCGTCGATTTGCCGGCATTCGGGAATCCGACAAGTCCGACGTCGGCGATCAATTTGAGCTCGAGCATCAACTCACATTCCTCGCCAGGCGTCCCCGGTTCCGCAATTCTCGGCGCCTGATTGGTTGACGTGGCAAACTCGGAGTTCCCGCGTCCTCCCCTCCCCCCCTGAGCCACGACGATCTCATCCCCATCATGAACCAGATCCGCCAAGGTTTTCTTGTGTGCGCTATCAAGGACGATGGTTCCGCACGGGACCTTCAAAACTGTGTCTACTCCAGTCTTTCCCGTTTGTCTCTTTCCGCGACCGTGCTCTGCGCTCTCGGCCTTGTACGAACGCTTGTAGCGGAAGTCGAGCAACGTACCCAGCTGTTTATCCGCACGGATGATGACGCTTCCACCATGACCTCCGTTTCCGCCGTCAGGTCCCCCTTTGGGAACATATTTCTCCCGCCGGAAGCTGATCGCTCCGTTGCCGCCGTTACCGGCCTTCACAAAGATGATTGCTTGATCGATGAATTGCATGGTGGCTGGAGATTAGTGAAGGATTGGGACGTCGATTGAATTACGAGCCTTCGGATTTGAAATCTTCACCCGGAAGGAACCTTCGCTGTACTTTGTCCGTGAACAGGATTGCCTCCTCAGAGAACGGGTCGACGTCGTTGGTGATGTAAATCTGCTGGAGATACTGCGACGCCTCCTTCCAGTCCGCCATCCCGTTGAGTTGATCCAGCGACTCCCGGAAGGGGAGCTCATCCTTGTGAAATATTTTCTTGATGAATGTCTTCTCCTCGGAAGGAGAGAAGAGCGAGTGAAGATTGACCAACACGCCGGACTCGGAAATGTCATCGAGAGTTCCATTCGACCCTTCGGTTGAAGCGGCCTGGGAGATCACGAACGGCTCGTCGTCTTCAAAGTCTGAATAGATCTTGACGGGGGGTTTCGGCGCTTTCGGCAGTTCCGGCGGTGCCTCGTCCACCGGTTGCGGCTTCTCCTCCACCGTGGCAGCCCGTGCTTCTTCGGGTTGGTCTTCGGGGAAGTTCACTTCGGCATCTTCGTTCTTCGTGGAGACCTTCTCGATGATGTTGGCCAGCCGACGAAGGCTCAGGTTCTCGATCTCGTGGCGGTCGCGCTCCAGTTCGAGCCGGTCCTTGATGTCATTCAGCTTCTTGTCCTCGAAGAAAACGATTGCGGCGTTGATCGGGATTGCCGCTTCGGCGGGCTGTTGACCCGGTGCAAGCTGAGCTGACTCGATAAACCGGAGGATGGGTCGCGTCATCAACGCGAGCTCAACGCTTGTGTGCCGCGAGACGATCTCCTGGTCAATCTTCTCAACCAGCTCGCTGAACTCCTCGTACGTCATTTCCGCGAGCCCGCGATCATCGATGAAACGCTTGATGATCTCAGCGAAGTAAGAATAATCGACGCAATACCTGAGCTTTCTCCTGATATCGGAAGTCGGGCGGCGCCGTTGGTTTTCGAAGATGAAGTTGAGCAGCGTCCACTGGGGACGACAAAGGAAATTGAACTGGAAATGAACCGCGTGGTCCAGCATGAGCGCAAAGTCGTGCTGACCGAATACGTAATTGTGCACCATCAGGAGATCGATTTGTTCTTGCAGTCGGACCACCTCCGGGAGAGAATACGGAAATTTCTTGGAACGGACTTCCGTCTGCCGCTCCAGCTGCAGCATCTGCTGCACACGCGCCTTGAAGTATGCCTTGACCGCCGGATGCAGATGAGCGGAGAGAACGTCCCTCAATCGAATGCTCTCAGCCTCGCCTATGGTGCGGGAGCGGACTGCATTCATGATCAGTTCTATTTCGGACTCAAAAATGTAACCCATAGGGGGCGTAGGAAGTTCGAATAATGTGTATAGTAAATAGTGAACAGTGAACAGTTGCCCAGTGGGACTTCACTTCTTGTCTTTCAGAAGGGCAGTGACGCGATCGATCTCGCGCTGAGCGCCTGTTTTGAACGTCGCATCGATCCCGGGCCGGCTGATGATTTGTTTGTACATCGTGATGGCCTGATCAAATTTCGACATCTTCTCGTACGACTGACCAGCCATATAGTACGATGTCGCAGTCCAATCCACCTTCGTCTTCTTGGTGACAAGGTACGGCACCTTGAGGAATTCCAGAATGGCTTGCTGATAGTCTCCCTTGTAGAAGTACGATTCACCGATGTAGTAACGCACCTCTGCCTCGAGGTCTGCCTCCGCGTTGTCCAGGAGGCTCTGCAGGTGAAGGACCGACTGGTCGTAGTACCCCAGCTTCTGATAGAGAACACCGATGTCAACACGTTTGTCTACCAGGTCCGGGTCGTCTGGAAACCGATCGATGTACTTGCGCGTCAACTCCAGCGCACCATCAAAAAGAGAGATCTGTTTGTAGGCGAGAATCAGATTGTTCATCGCAAACTGGACGAGGTCAGGAGCGCGGCTTTCGCTATCCAGTATCGCTTTGTACTGACGAGCCGCAGGATCCCACTGTTCCTGACTGTAGTACAGGTTGCCAAGCGCCAGCTTCACGCGTGGTGCAATCGGGTCGTTTCCAAAACGCTGAAGAATTCCCTCATACAGCTTGACTGCTTCCGGCGCTTTATCCGACAGCTCTGCAACCCGAGCGTTGCCAAACATCGCAAGGGGAACCGATACCGTGCCCGGATACTGCTGAATCACATTGTCGAAAAACCTCTTCGCCGAGACGTACTCATCCTTCCGCAGGAAGTACATCCCCCGCTCATACTCAAATTCTGCTGCGTAGCGCTCCCGTCTCGGGAACAGCCTGATGAAGGCAGTTGCCCGGGTATCGGCCTCTTTCGCGTTGTTCAGGCGAAAGTACGAGACGACAAGGCGCGATTGGATGTACTGCTTGAGTGAATCATTTGTGCCTTTGTCTGCGACCTCGGCGTACCGCGAAACTGCATTTGCGTATTGCTCGTTCTTGAAGAGGAGTTCCGCAGTTTCGAACGCCGCCTGGTTCATTCCCGTTGAACCGCCCTGCGAGAACTGGCTCGCTCGCTGCAGGTATTGCGTTGCGAGGGCAACATTGTTTTCTTCTTTCGCTATGGTTGCAAGCTGGTAGTACACCTGACCGGCACGCTCAGATGAGTCTTCACGTGCCAGATACTCTGCATAGGTGCGCCTCGCGTCTGCACGCTTGCCCAGTTTGCCGCAGGTCACTGCCATCTCGAAGAGCACGTCGAGCGGCAGCTGCTCCCGGACACCCGGACCGGATCCCAAACTCCGCACCAAAGACTGATACTGTTCGAACGCATTGGAGAAATCTCCCGCTCTGTAGTACGCCTCCGCCCGGGCTCCTGTCAGCCGGCTGTTGAACGATGAGTAATAAAAGTGCTGCCCTATTTGCTTGTAAAGATCGAGTGCGCGTGACACATTACCCCTGCCCGACTCGGATTGTGCAAGCAGCCAGGCAGTACGAGCCGTAAATTCGTGGTTCGGGAATCTTTTCAGATACTCCTGAAACGCGACCGATGCTGAATCGGGCTGTCCAAGGGTCGTCAACATCTCACCGAGGCGGAACCAAGCATTCCCCTCGATGTCCTTCAACGGACGCTCCTTGAGTGTGAGCGCATACGATTTGGCCGCATCTTCCGGATCTTTCCTTTTGCGGTAGGCTTCTCCGATGGAGTAGTAGATCAGATCCTTGCGTTTCATCACCTGATGCGCCTGGAGGAATTCAGTGCTTATCTTGCGAATATCAGCCGCACCGGCGGCGAGTTGAAGGCGGATGGTCAGTTGACCCGCTCGCGCGTCGTCGGCGAGTTCACTGGACGGAAACTGCTTCAACAAGGAATCGTATGACGCAATCGCCTTCATTGATGGATCGAGCTTCGGCGACCCATCTCCCCCCAACTCCTGAAGCCCTGCAAACTCATACGCTTTGGCTTGATTGAACAACGCTGTTGCCTGCCTCTCGGAGGGAAGACCGAGACGCAGCGCCGAGGCGTACTGTGCCGCAGCTTTCGCATAGTCTTTGAGGTCATGGAAGTAAATCTCACCAAGCCGGAAGGCCAAATCACTCCTGGACTGCTGCGCTATGACATCTCCAATCAGGAGGGCGAGCTTTTCGAGACCGGATTCTTTGTTTTTCAGTTCAAAGGTGCGGACACGGAGAGATGCATCACGTGCTGCTCCCGCGTAGTCGCTCGACGGGAATCTCTTCAACAGATCCTCATATGCATCGAGCGCACGATCGAGTGCGCCGGAGAGACGATGTGCCTCGGCACGACCAAACAGGGCGTCATCGACGAGCGGACTCGTCGCATAGCTTTTCATGATTGCATCGTAATGGGTGACGGCCTGCAGATAGTCGTGCAGGTGATCCTGGTAGAGCCTGGCTGCCTCGAGGAGCACAGCCGGGATTCGGGAGTCATTGGGGAACTGGTTTTGGAAGAGCGAATACACACGAAGCGCTTCAACGGGATTTTCCCCCCTGGCTGCAACACGCGCCGCCGCGATTAGGATCTCTCCCCGTCGCTCGCCCGATGAAGTATCGGATGATGCCTTCGTCAGATATGTTTGCGCCCTCTGCATATCGCCAGCCTGCTCGGCTGTCAGTCCGGCTTTGAAGTACGCCTCAGCCCGTTGTCTATCAGGGATCGCTGATGCTCTTTCATAGTTTTGAAGTGCCTTCGCGTTCTCACCCCGCAAGAAATAGCCATCCCCCGCTTCAACGAGGGCTTGTTGACGCACCTGCTGGGGCGCTCGTACAGAATCCGCATCAATAGTCTTCCACGAAGCGAACGCCTGGCCGGGGTAGCCGAGATCGCGCTGCAGCGACCCGAGAAACAAGAGTGCGGCATAGTAATTGGCTGTCGAACGGTAGCTCTTCGCGACATCGTCCAGGGCACGCTGAGCTTCCTCGAACTTGTTCAACCTTGCCAGCGAGCGCGCCATGAGAACGAGCGCTTGCGCGCTCAGTTCCGGATCCTTCGAGGCATCAGCAACTCGCTTCGATTCGGCACGAGACAGCTCGAACTGGTTGTCAGACAAATACATCCGGGCGAGCCTCAGTCTGGCAGGAAGGATCACATCTGAGGAAGCGTAGTCCTGGATCAACGATCGCAGGACTTTTCGGACACTCTCCTGATCTCCTGCCTGGTCGAAGTACTCGCTCGACTTTACGAGCGCGCCCGGTGCAAGCTTACTCTTGGGATGAAACGTTTTCACTCGTTCAAATGCGAGGGCGGCCTCCCGCGTGTTCTTCAGGGAGACGTACGTCTCTGCGACATTCCACCAGGCTTCGGGGGCACGCGGATGGTCCGGAAAAGCGAGAGCGAAATTCTGAAATGTGAGCCGGGCATCGTCGAATTTTCCCTGCTTCGTCTGGCTTAATCCAAGGTAAAACCTCGCTTCGATCCCTTGCTGCGTGTTCGGATACGTGGCGACGAATTGCCGGAACTGCTCCAGGGCGAGGTCATAGAGCTTGTCGTTGTAGAGGTTGACTGCAAGCTTGAAGTCTGCGTTTTCCTTGGTGTCCTGGCTCACCGCATTCGATAAGGCAGGAAGGAGAAAAATCAGGAGGAAGAGAGCTGGACGCTTCATATTACGGAGGGGCGGAGTTGATATTCTGATATCGCTTTTGTAGGTTTGGATTGATCAATACCCAGGACCAGCGGAAGCCACACGATAGACAGCCATGTTTCTCTTCCATCCCTTCTTTCGGTAGGAGATTCCTATGAGGATTGGTATTGTTCTTCTTTCCGTTATGGTTCTTTCGTCGCTCGCCATTTCGCAGATCTCTTTGTCCTCAAACGATGCGCAGTCGTACTTTGCACCGGGCAAGTCGTGGCACCACCTCGAAAACTCGAGAGTGACTGCGACGATGAATGTCGGAACTGCTTCCTCGTCTGCACAATCGTGGACTACGCCGTCGATCACCTATACTGACACAATGCGGATCGACAACTTGCTTCCATCCGCCACCCCCTATGCATCGAAGTATCCGAGGGCAACCCATGTACAACGATCGTCGTACTCGGACGGGGGCAACACTTTTACTTACTATGAGTACTTTCGAATTACTGCGGACTCAATGATCTCCCTGGGTGATGTTTCAAGGACGCAAAGTGGGGGAAAGGATACGACGGTGTACTATTTCTCATATCACATAAGTATGATCTTTCCGTTCACCCTTGGCAAGTCTTCATCATATCGCGATTCAAGTTCTATGGGTCAAGGCTCCTATTTCATCATGCGGAATACAAACACATATGACGCTTTCGGCTCCTTAACGCTCCCCACTGGCACCTACCAGGCGCTGCGGATGAAGGAAACTTCCATCACCCAGACGGTTTTCGGCGGCATCCCCTTCTCCACGGATACGTCGGTATCATTCACATGGATTACAAAAGATGGCTATTTTCTCAGCATATCGACGAATAACAAGAATCCCAGCGGGTCTATTCCGATCAGTAGTCTTGCCTACACTACCGTCATCAATACCCCCACTGGTATTGGCGGGCACGGCGATGTGCTTCCCTCCGATCCCTGGCTCGGACAGAACTATCCAAATCCATTTAATCCGGCGACAACGATTGAGTACATTATGGCAAAGAGCGGTTTCGCGCATCTCACGGTACATAATGCACTCGGTCAGGAAGTTGCTTCTCTGCTGAACGGCTTCCAGAGCTCTGGCCGACATAGCATCACGTTCGAGGCAAACGGACTTCCAAGTGGAGTGTACTTCTATCGGTTGACGACTAATGACCACGTCAGCATCGGGAAGATGAACTTTGTGAAATAAGTAGGATGTGATGGTCACACTCGGAATGTGACCGGCACCCACTTCGGCACATGGGAGGTGACGGTCACACCATAAAAAAAAGGCGACCAGTTGGCCGCCTTTTGTTCTGGGCTTCAGACAAAATCAGCTGATCTCGGCGAGAATGAACTCCCGATTCAAGCGGGCGATGTGTGTCACCGAAATCTTCTTCGGGCATTCTGCTTCGCACGCATAGTTGTTGGAGCAGTTGCCGAACCCTTCCTTGTCCATTTGCTCGATCATCTTCAGGACACGCTCCTTGCGCTCGACTTTCCCCTGAGGCAATAGCGCCAGGTGTGATACCTTGGCTGCAACGAAAAGCATCGCAGAGGAATTCGGACACGCCGCTACACATGCTCCGCATCCGATGCACGATGCTGCATCCATCGCTTCTTCAGCCGCCGGTTTCGGAACCTGAATCGAGTTCGCCTCCGGAACCGCCCCCGTCTTGGACGATATGTACCCGCCGGCTGCAATGATCCTATCCAGCGCTGTCCGGTCAACGATCAGATCTTTAAGGATCGGGAAGGACTTGGCCCGCCACGGCTCGGCAACGATGGTCTCGCCCCCTTTGAAGCCGCGCATACGCAGCTCGCACGTCGCGATACCCCGGCCGGGACCGTGTGATCGTCCATTGACAACCAGACCGCAGCTTCCGCAGATTCCCTCGCGGCAATCATGGTCGAACGCTACCGGTTCCTCACCCCTTTTTACAAGGTCGACGTTCAGGATATCAAGCATTTCTAGGAAAGACGCATCGGGCGAGACATTCTTGACCTCGTAGTCGACGAACCTGCCTCTGTCGTCCCGATTCTTCTGCCGCCAGATTTTCAGTTTGAAATCCATTACTTGTAACTCCTCATGATCTGGTAGAAGACGGACTGCTGGCCTCGAATCGCCAGGGGAGAAGTCCGTCTTCTTACTTGGTTTACTTGTAGCTCCTCTGCGATGGCTTCACGTACTCAAACTTCAACGGCTCTTTGTTCAGGATAGGCTTCTTCCCGACTCCGGTAAACTCCCATGCTGCAACGTAGGAGAACTTCTTGTCATTCCGTTGAGCTTCCCCTTCTTCCGTATGGTGTTCTTCCCGGAAATGCCCGCCGCACGATTCCTCGCGGTGGAGAGCGTCGAACGCCAACAGCTCGCCCAGTTCGAGGAAATCGGCAACTCTGCCTGCGCGCTCCAGTTCCGCGTTCATATCGTTTGATACACCGACGAGCTTGACGTTCTGCCAGAATTCCGCTCTCAGCCTGGGGATTTCCTTCAGCGCCTTTTCGAGCCCGGCTCGGTTTCTTCCCATTCCCACATTGTCCCACATGATCTTTCCCAACTCTCTGTGGAATTCTTCGACCGTCTTTTTACCGTTGATCGACATCAGTTTCTTGATCAGCCCTTCGATCCCTCCTTGCGCTTCTATAAAGGGTGCGTCGTCGACTTTCACCGGCTTGAATTTCGTGGAGGCCAGATAATCGCCCATCGTGTAAGGGATGACGAAGTACCCGTCCGCCAATCCCTGCATTAGTGCGCTTGCACCGAGCCGGTTGGCGCCGTGATCGGAGAAGTTGGCTTCGCCAAGCACGAAGAGACCCGGGATTGTGCTCATCAGATTGTAGTCGACCCAGAGACCGCCCATCGTATAGTGAACGGCAGGGTAAATCCGCATTGGACCCTTGTACGGATCCTCGGCGGTAATTTCATGATACATGTCGAACAGGTTTCCGTACCGCTCTTCGATCACATGACGGCCCAGGCGCTTGATCGATTCGGCAAAATCAAGATACACCGCGAGACTTGTCGGACCGACGCCATACCCCTTGTCGCACATCTCTTTGGCGCGCCGGGATGCGACGTCGCGGGGAACAAGGTTTCCGAATGACGGATACAGACGCTCGAGGTAGTAATCGCGCTCTTCTTCGGGAATCTGATCGGCGCGGCGAGTATCGCCTTTCTTCTTCGGGACCCAGATGCGTCCATCGTTACGAAGGCTTTCGCTCATCAGCGTAAGCTTTGACTGATAGTCGCCCCCCTGCGGAATACACGTTGGGTGAATCTGCGTGAAACACGGATTGGCGAAGGCTGCGCCTTTCTTGTACGCCCGCCAGATAGCCGTGGCGTTGCTGGCTTTCGCCATGGTCGAAAGGTAGAACGTATTCGCGTATCCGCCGGTCGCAAGGACGACAGCATTGGCTGCGTAAGTTTCGATCTTGCCCGTAACCAGATCGCGGCACACGACTCCACGCGCCTGCCCATCAACGAGAACCACTTCGAGCATTTCACGACGCGGGAAAAACTTGACGGTCCCCGCATTGATCTGGCGGCTCAAGGCAGAGTACGCACCGAGCAGCAGCTGCTGGCCCGTCTGACCGCGTGCATAGAACGTTCGGGAAACCTGAGCACCACCGAAGGAACGGTTGTCCAGATAGCCGGCATAGTCGCGGGCAAACGGAACACCCTGTGCTACGCACTGGTCGATGATACTACCGCTCACTTGTGCCAAACGATAGACGTTTGCTTCACGCGCCCGGTAGTCTCCCCCCTTGACGGTATCGTAGAACAACCGCCAGATGCTGTCACCGTCGTTCGCGTAGTTCTTCGGCGCATTGATGCCGCCTTGTGCGGCGATGCTGTGCGCGCGGCGCGGGGATTCATGGTAGGAGAAGGTAAGAACGTTGTAGCCAAGCTCGCCGAGACTCGCCGCGGCA
This sequence comes from Bacteroidota bacterium, assembly GCA_015661185.1. Taxonomy (GTDB): domain Bacteria; phylum Bacteroidota; class Ignavibacteria; order UBA10030; family UBA10030; genus UBA9647. Next base: position 6,179 of record JACVXU010000114.1, on the reverse strand, counting down.
GATGCCCCTGCCAGACCCGTTCCGATCACGATAATCGAGTATTTCCGCTTGTTCGCGGGGTTGACGAGCTTCATGTTAAACCGGTGGGAATCCCACTTTTTCTCTATTGGACCGGCAGGAATTTTCGAGTCAAGCTTCATTGTTCGTTAGCTCCCATTGCGATGATCATAGTACAAACGACACGGGAAGACCAGATCGGTTATTTGAACCAGAGAAAATATGCCGGCATGGCGGCGAACATGAGCGGTATGAAAAGCCAGAAAATCACCGCAACGCTGTCAATCAGCCACTTGTACTGCTTGTCGCTGAGTCCGAGGGTCTGGAATCCCGACTGAAACCCGTGCCTCAGATGGAAGGCCAGAAACACCAGGGCGACGATGTAGAAGAGGCTGTACACAGGATCGGAAAAAGCAGCCGCAACGAGATCGTAGTTTGATTGCGGCGCAGTCTCCCAGAACCTATTGGGCACCCAAAATGTTCTCAGGTGGATCACAAGGAAGAACCCCACCAGGCTGGCGCTTGCTGTCAGCATCGGCGTCCTGGACGTGAACGTCGTATTGTCCTTCAACTGGTACATCTCATAGGCCACCGGCCGGGAAGCCCGGTTCTTCAACCAAACCAAGGTTCCGCTGATCACGTGCGCAATCAAACCAGCAAACAGCACAATCTCAATGGTGCGGATGAAGGGATTGGAGGACATGAATTCCGAATAGCGGTTGTACGTTTCTCCGCCGTCCTGCTTGAACAGGAAGAGATTGATCACCACGTGCACGACAAGAAACGTACACAGGAAAAGCCCGCTCAGGCTCATGATGATCTTCTTTCCGACGGAAGATCGATACAGGGCAGTGAATTTATTCATAGATCTTCGCTCGTGTGATCGTTCGGTAGAAATCAGTCCTCAGTTTGAGCAGTACGGGCACCGAGCGCACAACTGCGTGGCCAAACCGGACAGGTGGTATCGAAAGAGTGGGTTCTGCTGGACCTGGAATTGCTCGATCAGCTTGACGAGAGTGTAGAAAAGAATTCCTGAAAAAGCAATTCTCAATTCTACTCGTACACAACGCTTTCGCTGATAAAGCGACGAATAGAAATCGTGCTGCCGACAAATCCCAGGACGCAGCCGACAGCGACTACGACGCCATAGTAGAAGGGCTTCACATGCACAAAACCAGCGAGTTCGATTGAGATCCAGCCCGCAAGGTATTCAAAAACGAGAAAAAGAATTGCTGCCGCCAGTCCGCCGCCGACAAAACCTTGCACCAACCCCTCCAGAATGAACGGTCCGCGCACAAAAGACTTCGTGGCCCCGATCAGCTTCATGGTCTGAATGATCTTGCGCTTCGCATAAATGGCCAACCGAATCGTGTTTGCGACGAGAAAGACCGAGGAAATGGTGATGAAGAGGCCGATCCCGAATATAAGCCATAGGAACGTCGTCGCTCTACGGTCCAGCATTTCAAGCAGGGTTTTGCGGTAGATGACATCATCGACCCCCTTGATGTTCTTGATCGCCTCATAGACCCCCTCGGCTCCCGTCGTAGTGCGATAACCATCCTTGAGAAATATCTTGATGGAGGCCGGAAGAGGATTGAAGTCCAGAACCCTGTGGATGTCCTCCCCGAATTCTTCCTTGAATATCGTCGCCGCGTCTTCCTTCGAAACATACCGCACTTCGCGGACGCCAGGGAGGAGAGCGATGCTGTCCCGGACGATGGAAGTTTCAACCGGTGAAAGATAATCCGCAAGAAAAGCCTCCATCTCCACCTTCTCCCGCAGGGATTCTACGACGCTGTTGGCGTTCAGGACAAGGACGGAGAAAGTCCCCAGCAGGAGGAGTGAGACACAGATGGTCGTGATGGCGGCAAACATTGAGAGTTTTGCCCGGCGGAATCCCGAGAAACCTTCGCGAAATATGTAGATGAGCTGCATGTTCAACTCTTGATGGTTAATCCGAAAGGATAGGCACCGAGAACACGGACAAACGTTGTCAATTCATCGAGATGCTTCAAAGCCTGACGCACCTGTGCTTCACGCGGCGAACCTTCGATATCGAGATAGAACAGGTACTCCCATGGCTTTCCAACGTTTGGACGCGACTCAATCTTGAGCATGTTGATCTCTCGAAGAGAGAACACTGCCAGGGCCTTGAAGAGCGCTCCCGGCACATTCTTCACGGCGAACACGAGAGACGTCTTCTCTTTGCTTTTCGCAAGACGCGCTTTGCCTGACAGAACAATGAACCGTGTGAAGTTGTGATGGTTGCTCTCGACGTTCCGTTTGAGGATGGACAAACCGTACGTCCGGGCGGCCCGAACGCTCGCGATCGCTGCAGCATCGTTCCTCTTCTGCTCACGGATCATCTTCGCAGCACCCGCTGTGTCATAGTACGCAACGACACTCACCCCCCTCAAGGAGCGGAGATACTCTTCGCATTGCCCGAGCGCCTGCGAATGCGAGTACACAGACCGGATACCCTTTGATGATACTCCCGGCAGTACCATCATATGGAGCTGGATCCGAAGCTTGATTTCACCGATAATGTGCAGTTTGTGACGCAGAAGCAGATCGTAGTTCTGATGAACGCTTCCGAAAACGGAATTCTCAATCGGCACAATGCCAAAGCCCGGAGAATGTTTTGATGCGAAATCGAAAACGTCCTTGAAGCTCTGCTTCGGCAACAGCATTGCCCGAGGACCGAAAAAACTGCGCGCAGCTTCTTCGCTGAACGCGCCGGGCTCACCCTGATATGCGACAGTCACCATAGCGTTGTTCCATTAGAAATTTGATTCATCCCGCCACCGGACAATCTTCCACGGCTTCTGCGGATCCGACCGGGCCAGAGCGAGTGTGGCGTAACCGTCGATGCGGGGGTTATCGCTCGGGTTGAACATGACAGTGAGATTGAAATTCCGGCTCACACTTACATGCAGGTTAAGAGAATCGGTGGAGAGCGCGATGATATTGTTCCAAACGAGATCGAGCCGCTGGACATTCTGGAAAAGGCCGCGTGTCGTCTGCATCTCTTCATCTCTGCCCCACGTCACTTCAACTCCTCGGTCGTAATCCGTGAAGACGAAAGAAAACTCAGAACTCAACAGTTGACCGTAAATTGTCGTATCGCGAAACGTGTACGCGTACTTCATATTCTGGAAAACTCCGTCGATCGTCGCTGGATCCCCAAGGATAGAACTCCCTTCGCTCAGACTCTCATCCAATCCGGGTGCAAACGGATTGCAGGAGGTGAACATAAGCATCAGGGGAAGTATCGTAGTGAAAGCCTTCATCAAGCTGTTAGCGGTTAGCGTTCAGCTATCAGCTGCCTGCCCCGAGCGCCCGCCAGACCGCGAGCGGGCTGGGAGCCGAGGGGTCAGCGATCAGCAATCCAAACTTGGAACTTTGAACTTGAAACCTGGAACTCGAAACATCAAACTCCAAACTCTCAACCTGAAACTGCTATTGTGCAAACTCCCCCTTCAAATCACTCCACGTGAAGGTGCTCGATCCGGTTGGCACGTCGATCCAACGCCAGAGAACCCAATTCCTGGATCGATCCGCAAGCAATAAGAACTGCGCTTTGCCTGTTGCCTGCTTTGGAATGCTCGCCACAGAGTGCGGAGCGGTGAGCGTGTACGTCGCTTCGTATTGAGCGGAATCCGATTGAAGGCTCTGCGCCGTCAGAGTTTGGAACACCAGCGTAGCAGTCGATCCGCTGGGAATCCTCGCACGCAGGTTCTCGAAATACTGCTGCTCCGATTGCCTGCTCCAGAAAAGAAACACTCCGCCGTACTTGACCCGGGCCTGAGGTGTAGGTTCGAAACTGAAACTCCTGGCGGCGGTGGACGAATCGGCGAACGATTTCAGATAGTTGAGAGAATTCATATCGCGAAATGCGTTCGTCATGTTCGAAAACACGAGGGAAGGCTCCGTGGCAGGAATGAAACTGGAGCTCGATTGCGTTGGCGGCTCCGGAGGCCTCGTTTCAAAAATGTTGCAGCCGAATTGAGTCGTCGTGACCAAAAATCCGACAATCATCAGACGGGCACTCACCATGGATTTCGCGTCGTGATTCACATGAGATGTCAACCTCAAACAGCCATCCGCCCTTCCAGCGCCCGGCTGAGCGTTGCCTGGTCCGCGAACTCGAGGTCCGTTCCGACAGGCAAGCCACGGGCGATGCGGGTGATCTTCATCCCCAGCGGCTTGAGCAATTTCGAGAGATACAGCGTCGTCGCTTCCCCTTCCACATTCGGGTTCAAGGCGAGAATGACTTCATCGACGTTTGCGCCGGTCACGCGATGAAGCAGTTCCCTGATCCTGAGATCCTCCGGACCGATGCCATCAAGCGGGGAGAGCGCCCCACCCAGGACATGATAGAGGCCTCTGAACTCGTTTGTCCGTTCAAGCGCCAGAACATCAGTTGGCTCCTCCACGACGCACACCATCGTTTGGTCGCGTTTGGTGTTGGAGCAAATCGGACACGGATCGGCCTCTGTGATATTAGAGCAGATGGAGCAATATCTGACCTTGTCTTTGACATTCACGAGGGCGCGAGCGAAGGTGACGACCTCCTCCCGTTGCATCTTGACTATATAGAGGGCAAGCCGGTGCGCCGTCTTCCGGCCTATGCCGGGAAGCTGGGAAAATTGTTCAGCGAGCTGTTCGATTGATTCAGCAGTGAAGATCACGCCTTTGGATCCTTCCCATTCGGTTCTAGAAACCGGGGATGTTGAGCCCGGGAATGTTCGGCATCATCCCGCCCGTCACTTTTTGCATTTCCTGTTGAGCCATCGCTCCCGCGCTCTCGAGCGCCTTGTTTGTGGCGGCGACCACGAGATCTTCGAGCATTTCCTTCTCTTCCGGATTCACGACTTCCTTCTCGATTTCGATCTTGATAATCTGCTGCTTCCCATTGGCCGTCACTTTTACCATGCCGCCCCCCGATTCAGCCGTCACGGTTTTCTGCTCCAGTTCCGCCTGAACCTGGGCCATTTTTTCCTGCATCTTCTGCAGTTGCTTCATCATCCCCTGCATGTTCGGCATGCCACCCTTCATCATAGAAGCTCCCATTCGAAAGAGAGAATTGATCCAATTTTGAAGCAATATAGTCTGAAATGCGAGGAATGTCAACGAAGGGAACAGTGTGCAAGGCGGGGACGCCAAAGCTTCATTCGACGGAAGCAACATGAATACATCGCGTTGGAGTCGACGAGCGATAAAGGGAACGAGCCTCGGGACGAAGAGACTGCCTCTGTACGTAGAGGCGCGGCAAGGCATCGAAGAGCAGCTTGAGCTATTGTCATCCTGTAAGAATTCGGATGTGACAAACGTTCCGCCTTGACGTAGGAGCAATGACAGGAGAGATAAAATGCGGGGATTACCCTTTGCGCGGTTCTTGACTTTCGGTCAAACGCGTGTTATATTTTGGCAACCCGGACGAGCCATTCCGGGTTGTTCTTTCATATTCCGCGATAGCTCAATGGTAGAGCATGCGGCTGTGAGGTACGCGTGAAGCGAAAGGAGAAGCGCACATACGCAGAAAGGCGAACTTACCTTATTGCGGCGGTCACAAACCGCAGAAAGACGGTTCGCCAAAAAGCGATTGACTACAAAGGCGGCAAGTGTCAACTTTGTGGTTACGCTCGATGCAAGGAGGCGCTCGAGTTTCACCACCGTGATGGTGAATCGAAGAACTTCGGTGTTTCATCAAAAGGGTACACCCGAAGTTGGGAGAGAGTGAAACGAGAGCTCGACAAGTGCATCCTCGTTTGTGCAAATTGTCACCGAGAGCTTCATGCAGGAATAGCAGCTTTCCCGAGTAATCGGGATTGAAAAATCGGGTGAATTCAGGGAAGCCTTCCTTTCGGCAATCGAGAGATGGTAATCCTGAGCGAAGCCCCGCAAAGAGAAAAGCATTCGGTAGCGGGGAACGTGCAGAGACTAGAGGATGAGGAATCTCACCAATAAGCCTCGACAGCGCCCGACACCCTTCGACTCGTCCGCCAAACAGCGGACGGACTCGCTCAGGGTGATGAGATAGTCCGGTCCAGGTCGAAAGACTTGGAGAGTACCGTAACCGCAGGGTTGTAGGTTCGAGTCCTACTCGCGGAGCCCCTCGACTCGTCCCGTCCCACCTAGGATGGGACGAGCCTTTTTATGGGACGGGACTCGCTCGGGGC
>JACVXU010000113.1 GCA_015661185.1 Bacteroidota bacterium | reverse complement strand
CCATCTACTTCTACTTTGCCGCATTGGGGTGTAGTGAGCTATTCAGTTACAGGTGGATTCCGCTCCAGATGACGGCTGTCCAGAAGGTCAGGAATAGACGAGGCGCCCGGTCAACACAAGAGTGAATCCCTCTCTCCGGGAACTGAGAGCTTCACTTCCTGGCACGAAGGCAATTTGCTTCCAGGCAATAATTAGATAGATTATGTCCCGTCTTTCCGTCCCCCCATATCCGAGATCGCTGTGACGATTCTTCTTCTCACGCTGACAGTTCTTCTTCTCTTTCTTGTGTACGAACGGGTGGTGTTGAACCGACTTCGGAATTCGATCCCGCTGGTAGTGGCTGTGACTGGAACGCGGGGGAAATCGAGCGTCGTGCGCATGCTGGCGTCCGTTCTTCGGGAGGCAGGGGACACGGTGTTGGCCAAGACAACGGGCTCTCAGGCTCAGTTCGTCCTGCCGGATGGTACGGCTCAGGATGTGCCGAGGCGGGGGATTGTATCCATCCTCGAGCAGAAGAAGGTGCTCAAGAAAGCCGTGGAGCTGCGCGCGAATTGTCTTGTGGTGGAGATCATGAGCATTCGTCCGGAAAACCATTTCGTCGAATCCCAGCAGATCCTCAAGCCCGACATTGTTCTGGTGACGAATGTTCGTCGTGACCACACGGAGGCTATGGGGGAAACCGAGACAGAGATCGCGTCCGTGCTTCGGCTGGACGTTCCGAGCGCCGCTTCAGTTTACGTTCCGGAAGAATTCCGATCCCTTCTGGATCCCCAGAGTCCTGGGGTGAAATCTCTTCGAATCAGTTCTGTCCGACAGGGATGCTCTGATCCTCTGAGGACTACGCTCAAAGCGTGGAAGATAACAGAATTCGCCGAGAACCTCGATCTCGTGGCCTCAGTGGTGAGAGATCTTGGTGTGCCGGATGATATAGCGTCACGGGGCATTGAGAACGCCCGCCATGACATTGGGAAATTCAGGGTGTGGACGTATCGAATCGGTGGGAAGCGAGTCTTCCTCGTGAACGCATTCGCAGCAAACGATCCGGATTCGACGATGAGGATCTATGAAAAGACCCGCCAGACTCTTGCGGCTGCTCCGGCTCTTTTCACCGGACTGCTGAACCTTCGTTACGATCGTCCTGACCGGACCGTGCAGTGGATCAAAGCCCTGCAGGAGAACGCACCAAGTCACTTCAAGAGCCTTTACGTCGTAGGCGGTCACGCACATGTCGTTCGGAGAAAAGTGAAAACCGCATCAGTCCTGACGCTTTCAAGTCCGGACGAAATCACGAATGTCATCGCCGAGACAATGGAGGAAGACGGGATCCTCTTTGGTTTCGGCAACATCGGCGGCGCAGGACGCAGACTGGTTGAACACTGGCAACGCGTAGGTGAAGAATATGGAATATGAACTGATCTTTGTCGCGTTGCTCGCTTCTCTGCTCTTTGCCGGGATCACCGGCATTTATCCCGGTGGTATCATCGTGCCAAGCTATCTTGTGCTGTTCGTGAACCAGCCGTCGCGTCTCCTTGGGACACTCATCGCAGCGCTCCTGACCTTCCTGTGTTACAAAATGGTGTCGAGGTACCTCATCATTTTCGGCAAAAGGATGTTTGTCTTTATGGTTTTGGTCGGGGCGCTCTGGACATTTTGCTGGATACAACTCGTCCCCATTGTCTATCCTGCTGCACTGGAATTCAGAGTCATTGGGTGGGTGGTCCCAGGACTGATTGCGAACAACTTCGAGCGGCAGGGGGTGTTCCCGACGACGGCCGGACTAGTAACGGTGACTGTTGCCGTATTCTTGCTTGGTCGAATTCTTGGTTTGGTAGCATAGACCGTGTCTGATCTCTCAACTAGAGCCTGGACGAAAACCCGCTTTCTGCCACAAAGACCTCCTCTTCACGCTCCTGAGTATTGCTGTATTCGCGGCTTCGAAAATTCTGCCACAGCTTGAAGTGCCGCAGGATCAGCGAACGAACTTGAGTGCCGCAACGATGATGGAGCGGGCGATTGCTTCTCTCCGAGAACACTCTCTTTCACGGGGCCAGCTCTTCGATGATGCTCTCGATCCGAACCACACCGGACTTATCGGTGTAGAATATTCGGAGATCACCACAACCCTGGGAAGTCTCGAAGCCAAGCGGACAACGACGAATCCGAATATGGCCGCGGTCATTGTGCAGCTTCTGGAAGAGTCGGGCGTCTCTGCCGGCGATACGATCGCAGTTGGATGCTCGGGTTCATTTCCCGCGCTGGCGATCGCCACACTGGCTGCTTCCCAAGCACTGGGCGTACACCCCATCGTGATCCTCTCGTTGGGAGCATCTTCCTTTGGTGCTACGGGGACCGACCAGACGCTGCTCGACCTCTATGAAGTGCTCAGGAAACGGGGCGATTTCGACATTCCGGCTGCAGCTGTGTCGCTCGGAGGCGCCAGGGATGTCGGGTCGGACTTTGAGCCTGAGGTCAGGAAGAAGTTGATCGATAAGATCCGGCAATCGGGAGTTCCTTTTCTCTATCAAGACGACCTCCGGCAGAATGTGGCAGAGCGGATGGGGATTTATTTCGGACCTTCGTCAAAAAGGAGAATTGCAGCCTTTGTGAATATCGGTGGCAGCTATGCGGACATGGGAACAAATCCGGCGGTCTTGAAACTGGAACCCGGCGTCAACAAGCAGACTACGATTCCTGCGCACGAGGAGGAACATGGTGTTGTTTTTGCGATGGCCAAGCGCCATATTCCAGTGGTCCACCTCCTGCACATTAAAGGGCTTGCACTGAAATACGGTCTCCCGTGGGATCCGATGCCCTTGCCGGTTGTTTCCGGAGGTGGGGTCTCGTATGCGCGCTCCGGGTTCAATGGCGTCACCGGGATACTCACCGTCGCATACTTTTCACTGATAATGCTGATCTTTGTCCATTACAGAAAAGCATTCTTTTGAAAATACTCTTGAAGGAATCCGCTATGAAATGCATTTCTTGGATCATCACACTTGCCGTTGTAGCTGGATTCGTTTTGCCTCCAGCCTCGGCACAGAAGCAGACGGTCAAGCTCGATCAACCTGTGCTTCTCACATCGTGCGGGCAAAGCCCCGGTCCGCTGAAGATCAAAGTGTTCTTCGGCAGGCTCAACATAGACTATGTGTATAACTTGCAGGCATCGGCTGGCGATCTCTCGGCAAAGAAGAAGGAGGGGAAACCGTTCAAATCTCTCATCATCGTTACCGGTGCGAGTCTGAAAGGCATGGGTGCCTCAAAGGTGTCGATCGAGGACGAACTGGACCGGACAAAGAAGTTGATCGCAGAGGCGAGGAAACAAGGGATGAAGGTTGTGGGAGCGCACGTCGAGGGCATGGAACGGCGTGCACAGGGAGCCACTCCCGGCGACAATTCCGATGAGCTTTCAATCGATGCGGTCTGCCCGCAGTCGGATTTGCTCCTGGTCAGAAAAGACGGCGATGAGGACAAGCGGTTCACGGCCATTTCGACGGGGAAAAAGATACCACTTGTGACCTTCGAGAAGAACATGGAACTCTCCGACGTCCTGAAAAATCTCTACCAGAAGTAACCTATGGATATGACGACGTACGCCCTCATTGTTCTCGGCGTGATGGTGCTCTTCTACGCCGGAGCGAAACTGCTGAAGCTCTCGACCGAGATCTCCATGTTCATCGCCGCGGCCGCGGGATGTGTAGCAGGCGGCTTCGGGTTTTCCGCCCGTCACATTGCCGAAGGGGCGATGACGTACCTCGACATCAATCTCATCTTTATCACTGCCACGCTCTTCATGAATATCCTCAAAGAGTCAGGCGGTGTTGCATTTGTAGTGCGGGGAATGTTCAGGCGATTTCGCCGGCAGCGGGCAATCCTTCTCGTGCTTCTGACAATCCTGCTTCTGATTCCCGGAGCTTTGACGGGGGCTGGAAGCGTCACTGTGTTGATTGCGGGCGGCATGGTGTCGACTGTGCTGCTTGGGTTGGGGGTACCGAAGGTGAAAACAGCGGCCATTGTATTTATCGTTGCCGGATTGAGTGCCGCGGCTCCACCGATCAGCCTCTGGGCAATGATGACTGCCGCCGGTGTCAACATGCCTTATGTCGGGTTCTTCTGGCCGTTGATGCTGCCGTGTCTTGTCGCGGGATTACTGACGATGTTCATCCTCGGTTGGAGGGGCGCTCCGGCAGATCTCGAAAGGGCCTTGGAAGAACTTCCGGTTCCGCCCGCAGGAATGAACTGGCTGAAGATTATTCTCCCCTTCGTGGTGTTCCTCGGGCTTATCGTTGTCGGCAGAACGTGGCCGCATGAAACGGTTGTGACGGGGCTTCCGTTGATGTTTCTCTGTGCAGCACTGACTTCCTACGTGCTCTCGCCTCAGAAGATGGACCTTTTCCAGATTTCCCAAAAGACGATTGAGCAGCTCTTGCCACTTCTCGGTACGCTGACGTGCGTGGGAATTCTCGTTCAGATCATGACCCTTACCGGCGTCCGGGGCTTGCTTGCTGTGACGACGGTGACGCTGCCTGTTGCCCTGGTCTTTGCGACGCTCTTCATTATTCTTCCAGTTTCGGAGGCGGTTCTGATGTGGGGCGCGGCTCCGGTGATCGGCGTGCCGCTTATCCTACTCTTCAATACAATGGGCCTGAATCCGATTGTCGCGCTTGCCGGAATGAGTATCATCTGGCCGCTTGGCGATGCCCTTCCGCCGACGGCCATCATCGGAAGATTGACGGTCGATGTCACGGGCTATCAGGGTTCGTACGGGCAGTTTCTCAAAGCCTGCCTGATACCTGCAGTCATCATGATGATTATTGGAACACTGATGGTTGTCTACAGCAAACAGCTCGGTTTCCTGACAGGACTTTAGAAAAGGAATCTTGATGGAACTCGTCGTCACAATCATCTACTACTGTCTTGTCGGATTCGTCAGCGTCTTGTTGATCTACAATCTGATCAAGACAACGGAATGGCAGAAGGAAGTTCTCTACATTATTGTTCTGATTCCGTTCCTCCTTAGATTATTTATGTTGAAGTGATAACTGCATGAAGGCGTCGATTCGTAAACTTGGCTTCAGCATCGCGGGATTGGTGCTCCTCGTTGTCTCGGGCCTCAGCTTTTACGAGAGCAGGCATCTGAAGGAACCGGTTGTCCTCAGCGATGGAGTGACGCAGGTGATGAAGCTCAGCAAGTACTTCCCCGACATCGAGGGGACAGCGAATGACTGCAATATCTACGTGCTCGAAGGGAAGGAGCCGGGCGCGACGCTCTGCATCCTCGGCGGTACACATCCTGAAGAACCGGCTGGACGACTTGCTGCGTGGCTTTTCGCCGAGAACGGTGTGATGATGAAGGGAAGACTCATCGTTGTTCTGAGCGCTAACCGGAGTGCTACGACCGTGACGCGTGTCGGCGGCGCGTATCCACCGGATTTCATCATCCCGTCGCCATGGGGCGGACAAACATTTCGACTCGGTGATCGGTGGTCAAATCCTCTCGATCAGTGGCCCGATCCGGAAGTCTACATACACTATCCAAGCGGACAATATCTCGCCTATCTCGACAGTCGCAATCTCAATCGATGCTGGCCGGGACGACCAAATGGAACATTGACCGAGAAAACAGCGTACGCGTTCCTTGAGATGATCAAGAAGGAAAAGGTGGATGTTGTCATCGATTTGCACGAGGCAGAGCTGCAATACCCGGTGATCAGTACCATCGTCACGCACGAGAAAGGTCAGGAATTGGCTGCAGTTGTTTCAATGACTCTGACAGACCTCGAGGGATTCAAAATGGGGTTGGAGTTCTCGCCGAAGAATCTTCACGGCCTTTCTCATCGCGAAATCGGAGACTATTCTGATGCCATTTCGCTCTTGTTCGAAGCCCCGGAGCCGTTCCTCGATGCGACGCGGGGAAAAACGACGACGGATCAACTGTTGACCGGAAAAGACGAATTTGTAGTGAAGGCCGGAAAGCACGGACTCCTGTTCGAAAAGATCGACGAGAAGGGGTGGCCCATCGATGTCCGTGTGGGGAGGCATACCTCGGCAATCCTGCAAACCATGGCCAGCTGGACGGAAGTTCATCCCGAGAGGCCTTTGCTCTGCGACAACGTCCCGCGCTATGCGGAAGTCATCGAGAAAGGAATCGGCAAGTTTCTCCAGGACCCGGCGCATGGCAAGCCGGGACGTGTTCTGTTTGAGTGAGAAGGCTCGTGCTGTTTCCAAAAAGTGCTTTAGCTATCTAACTCGCCGTCAAAAGAGAGGTTGGTTCAAGTGGTGGTGACGCGGCTTGCTTGAGCGCAGAAGCGTCAGTTACTTTTCCGTTTTTTGGATCCCGCTTCGCGGGAGTCGTTGCTTTTCAATTTCGGTCGACGTCCTTCGAGGGCCCGCCTGCTGTTCTTCGACAGTTGTACTGTCGAAGAAGGCCCAAGCTGGGGTTACACTCCAGGAGTTCTGATGAGCTTGTTGACGGGCTCTTCGTGTCGCAATTTCGAGCACATGTGAATTGCTCGAAAAGATCGAAGCCCTGAGCAAGATCCGAGAGTGAAACTCTCGCATGGGTTGAGTCCGACAGTCCCGCCATGAAGATCGGCGGGCAAGTCAACTGTCGGACAACTGGGTTTAAGGCCGCCCAACGCACCTTCCGATGATTTCGGCAGCTTGGTGCCACGAGGATGCAAATTTTGACCAATGTATCCGTTACGACAATATTCTGACAACAGTCCACCAGATAACGTAACTACCACACAGTCAATACTGAAAGGACCAAATCCCATGGAATCCCTCGTTACACCAAGTTACCGGAAGCACCTGTTGCTTCTGTTTTCGCTGCTTCTTGTTGTGCTCTGGTCGCAGGCACTTTCGCAGAACCAGAAAAAACAGATCGAGACGGATGAAGGATGCACAAGCCTTATGGTCGGTCGCCTGGCGTCCACCGACGGCTCTGTTATGGTTGGCCATACGTGTGACGGCAACTATCGAACATGGCTCAATATCGTGCCGCACAAAAAGCATGACAAGGGCGCAACGCGAAAGATCTACTGGGGAAATCTGCATACGGAATATGTAACCGATATGCGTGGCAAGATCCTGAAAGGCGAAATCCCGGACGTTGAGGAAACCTACTCGTACCTCAATGTTGCGTACCCCTGCCTCAACGAAAAGCAGCTCGCCTTTGGCGAGACAACGATCAACGGGCGGGACGAATTGCGGAACGATGAGGGAATGTTCCTCATTGAGGAACTGCAGTCGATAGCGCTCGAGCGCTGCACGACAGCACGCGATGCAATCCGCCTGATGGGCAGCCTCGCGACGAAATACGGCTACGGCGATTGGGGGGAATGCCTGACCGTCGCCGACACGAAGGAAGTCTGGCAATTCGAAATCTTCGGTGCCGGTCCGGCCGAAAAGGGTGCGGTCTGGGCTGCCGTTCGGATCCCGGATGACCACATCGGCGTTTCGGCAAACATCCCGCGCATCAGTGAACTGAACATAAAAGATCCCGACCACTACATGGCCTCGGAGAATGTGTTCTCGCTCGCGAAAGAGATGAAGTGGTGGGACGAGAAGAAGGGAGAGCCGTTCAGATTCTGGAAGGCATACAGTGGCAGGAAGCCGTTCTCGACCCGTGAGCTCTATGTCCTGAAAGCGTTCGCTCCTTCTTTGAATCTTTCGATGGATGCAGAAGAGCTTCCCTTCAGTGTGAAGTCTGAGAGGAAGGTATCGGTGCAGGAAGTCCTGAAAATGTACCGTGAGACGTACGAGGGAACAGACAATGACATGACGAAGAATCTGCTCGTGCCGAAGCAGAGATCGCGTGAGGAGTTTGTGAAAGACAGTATCGCCGGCAAAGCGCCCGAGATGATCAAGAGCACCCTCGCCAATCCGTGGATGAGCCGTGAGCTCATGACACTGCTGAATGCGCTCAAGCCCGGAACGGTTCCTCCGACCCGGACGATTGCCATCGTCCGGTGTTCGTATTCGCAGCTCGTACAGCTCCGTGGTTGGCTGCCTAACGAGATCGGAGGAGTGGCGTGGTTTTCATTTGACAATCCGGCGCAAAGCCCGCGTTTCCCAATTTTCGCAGGGGCGCTTGAACTCCCGAAGAGCTTTGAGGTATGCGGTCAGCAGAAATATCGTGAAGATGCAGCCACCTGGTGGTTCCGGCGTGCGAACCGGCTTGCCACGATTCAGTGGGGAAGGACCCGGAGCATCGTGGAGAAAGCAGTCATGGAGTTTGAGCAGAAGGGTCTCTCCGATCTTCCTTTCGTGGAGCAGCGTGTACAGGAAATGCTGAAGAGCGATGGCTCGGACGCCGGGCATCAAAAAGTGAGGGAATATCTCACCACCTACACGAATGACTTGGCCCGCGCCGCGATGCTGAAATGGTGGGAGTTAGGTGATCAGTTCTTGGGGATGTTCTCAGGAGGATTCTGAGTCAGCGCACACTCGGGGCACACGTCTGGAAATATTGAAGCCCACCTCTGGAGGACAATCCAGGGTGGGCTTCTTGCGTAGAAGGGTGAGAGTGGAACGAGGGACGTTTTCTGCTACTTTGCCCAGAGCACCAGCCCCAGCTTGTGGGGATTCTCAAGATCCGCGTGACGCGGTAGTACCCGCACCGTGTGACCCAACCGTCCACTCATTACAAGATTATTGACCCCGACGAACTCATAGACGGTGCCCTTCGGTTTCGCCGTGGGCTTCATCAGCGCAATTTTCGGATTCTCGATCTCACCCTGCGCATTCAACGCACCGTAGAAGAGTTCAACAGAGACATCTTCCGGTTTGAGGTTACTCAGGTCGACATGTGCGCGCACAGTGAGAGACTCACCCACTTTCAGAGTCTTGTGGTTGTCGACGCTCACCTCGAGAATTTTCAAACCCTGCCAGTTGTCGCGCAACTGGTGTTTCCATACCGCAATCTGCCTGGCCCTGGCAAATTTGTTGGCGCTGAGGTTGCTTCCGCGATCAAGGGCGGGAAGATACATTCTCTCGGTGTATTCGCGCACCATCCTGTTCGTATTGAATTCAGGTCCGATGGCTCGCATAGCCCCCTTCATCTTCGTGATCCATTGGCGCGGCAGATCGTCAGCCCCCCGTGAATAAAAGAGCGGTACGATCTCCTTTTCGAGAAGGTCGTACAAAGCGTTCGATTCAATTTCATCCTGCTGGGTTTCGTCCGTGTATTCCTCGCCTCGCCCGATGGCCCAGCCGGTGTTAACATTGTATGCTTCATCCCACCAACCGTCGAGAACGCTCAGGTTGATAGCCCCGTTCAGTGTTGCTTTCATTCCGCTTGTGCCGCTCGCCTCGAGAGGCCGACGGGGCGTATTGAGCCAGACATCGACTCCCTGTACCATGTAACGGGCAACGACCATATCATAGTCTTCGAGGAACACCATGCGCCGCCGCACGCCCACCCGCCGCTCGAAGTGAACGATCTGACGGATAAGGTCTTTTCCGGGATTGTCGTGTGGATGGGCTTTCCCGGCGAAGATAATCTGAACTGGACGGTCTTTGTCCGTAAGGATCTTGATGAGCCGATCGTCATCTCTGAGAAGAAGCGTCGATCGTTTATAGGTGGCAAACCGCCGGGCAAAACCGATCGTCAGAGCCTGAGAATTCAACACTTCCGCGGCCTGAGAAAGATCGGATGGAGGCGCACCCCGTGCTTCTAGCTGGGACCGCAACCGTGACCTAGCAAATGCAACGAGACGTTCGCGTCGCCTCTCATGTGTTCGCCACAACTCCTCGTCGGGAATGTGATGGACTCTGCTCCAGAGGCCATACTCACCGGCGTCTTCCCGCCATCGCGGACCGAGGTAACGGTCGTAGAGACCCGCCATGTCACGGCTGATCCAGGACGGAGCATGAACGCCATTTGTGATAGAGATGATGGGAATTTCGTTCTCTGGTAAGCCGGGCCACACCTTCTGCCACATCTTGCGGGAGACAACGCCATGCAGTTTCGCTACGCCGTTGCAGTTGCCTGCCATCTTGAGGGCAAGAATGGTCATGCAGAATGCTTCGTGCTCATCATGAGGGTCTTGCCGTCCGAGGCCGTGGAATTCCTTCGGACTCAGCCCCAGATCCCGGTAGTAGTGTCCAAAATACCGTTCCACGAGTTCGGGAGTGAAGTAGTCATTACCAGCCGGGACGGGAGTGTGTGTTGTGAATGCCAGCCCCGCGGTCGAAGCTTCACGTGCCTCAGGGAATGAAAGCTTGTGAGTTTGCATGAGATCCCGGCAACGCTCGAGGCTCAGGAATGCAGAGTGTCCTTCATTCATATGGAAGACGGCAGGTGCGAGTCCCAGAGCCTTCAATGCCCGGTACCCGCCGATGCCAAGGAGAATTTCCTGCCTGATCCTCAACTCCCGATCGCCTCCGTATAATTGATCGGTGATGTTTTGGTCTTCCTGTTGTGAATTTAAAGGTATGTTCGTGTCCAGAAGGTAGAGAGGAATGCGTCCCACCTGCACGCGCCAGATCTGTGCATACACTGGCCGGCCCTCAAGATCGACGGAAATCATGATCGGTTTGCCTTCCCCGTCGCGCTCGAGTGCAATTGGTAATGTGTAGAAGTCGTTTTCGGGATTGCGCTCCTGCTGCCATCCATCAATGTTCAGATACTGGCGGAAGTACCCTTGCTGGTACAAGAGACCAACGCCGATGAGCGGCAAACCCAGATCACTCGCAGACTTCAGATGGTCACCGGATAGAACGCCAAGCCCTCCGGAGTAGTTCTGCAGGCATTCTGTAATTCCGAACTCAGCGGAGAAGTAAGCAATCTGATTCGGTGGTATTTGTGAGTAGGTCTTGTGAAACCACGCCGAGCTCGTGTCCAGATACTTCTTGTATCGTTCATATCCGCGTTCGAGCTGGGCGAGCAATGCGTCATCTCGCGAGGCGGTGTTCAATCGCTCCTGACTAATCATCCCGAGCATTAACACAGGATTGTGGTTCGTTTTTTCCCATAGGTCGGGGTCCAAACGAATGAGGAGTTCCATAAGGTCGTGATCCCATACCCAGAGAAGGTTGTAGACAAGCTCGTGCAATGATTCGAGTTCTTTTGGCAACGAGGGCGCGACGGTGTACGTGTGAATGGGCCGAGTCATAGAGAAGGTTCCTTACGGATGTCCATATGCGATGGAAGGATCCCGATGCGCAAGTAACAGATCATAGTCGGAAGAGCAACGCAAGTACTGGTTGGTCATCGCTGGCTGAAAAGATGAGGCAAGGTTAAGGAAGAAATGTGAGAAAAACCACAGGCATCGGGGCATCGTTTACGTATCGGCATACTCGATTCTTCCCAAGGCTCGGAAAACGCAGTATTTGCTCACAGGCTGCTGGATTCACGCGCCGCACTGCTTGTCAGATGAAGAAAACTATGCCACGAAGTCGCGAACCTGCCTGCCGAAGTGCCTCGGCACGCAGGCAGGGACACTAAGGAGATCTTCTGATTTTCGTCTTTTTCAATAACCTTTGGGACTTCGAGTCTTTCCTGCCCGCCCCGAGGAACTAAATTGGCAGGCGGGGTGGCACCGCTTTTCGACTGGACCGCCGGGGAGGTCTGTGAACGAACTCAGAGGTGAGAAGAAAGAATAGGCTCAAGATCCTCTCGCAGGTCTTTTCGAGGGTTACTTGCTACCGGATCCCTCGGTTGAGTCTGGTTCTGTCAACCTGTCGCGCTCTTTTTCGGCCCAGCGGCATATGAGATCGATTTCATCCCTGGAAAGGGCTGCACCCGGGTGCATGAGCCGATATGGTTTGAGCGGCATCTTGTCTTCTGAAATCTCGTCAAAAATCTGATCGAGCTTGTTGGCTTGTTTGGTCTTCTTGTAGGTGCCCCAGGTAGAGAGGTTCATGTTTGAACGCCCATTCTTAACGTCGCGGGCGGTGAGCCATGATATCGGAGCAATGCTGCTGTACCACGGCCAGGTTGTGCGATGCGAGTGGCAGTCGGTGCAGGAGCGCTCGAGTATCGCTTTGACTTCAGGTGGGACGCTGAGGGATGCGTAGATTGTC
>JACVXU010000112.1 GCA_015661185.1 Bacteroidota bacterium | reverse complement strand
ATTTTGTCGCTCGAAAACTCGTCCACGCAGTTTTCAATTGTCCACCTGGTCGAATCAGGCCGCGTCGCCGATGGTCCTTTCTGCTGAGCGGCAGCAACGTGAACAAGAATGGGAGATAGGAGAAAGATCTTCAACACAAGCAAAAACGAGTCCATCGGCTTCATTGTTATTCCTTTGGTATGGAGGGAATCCGGTGGGTGGTTACGATGATTCTTGTATGATCTTAGGCAAGTCCCGACATCGGACAGACGGTTCAATAGCGTATGGTTAGGATAGTTGACAGAACACTCTCGTGACGGATTCGTTTATCAAACCTTGCACGCCCTTGACATCAAGTTGCCGAAATCATCGGAAGGTGCGTTGGGCAGCCTTTAAGCCAGTTGTCCGACAGTTGCACTGTCGGACTGGATTCATGCGAGAGTTTCACTCTCGGACCTTGCTCAAGGCGTCGATCTTTTCGAGCAATGCACCTGTGCCCGAGATTGCGGCAGGTAGAGCCCCTCGACAAACTCATCAGGACTCCTGGAGTTTAACTCCAGCATGGGCCTTCTTCGACAGTATAACTATCGAAGAACAGCAGGCGGGCTGACGAAAGAGAATAATCGAAAATGAAAAGCAAAGCGTCCCGCGAAGCGGGATCCAAAAACGGAAAAGTAATTGACGCCTCTGCGCTGAAGCAAGTCGCGTCACTACTACTTGAACTTTCCGTTCTTTCGTTGGACCGAGAGCCAAAAACTATAGTACCAATCCACTAGCCTAGCGCTTTTCTCACCTCATCCAGGAACGCCGGGACTTTGACTTTGGGATCACCCGCACCCAACGTTTCAATCGGAAGATATCCGCGATATCCCGATGCCCGAATGATCTTCACCAGTTTTGGGAGATCCACTTTGACCTGCTCTTCGCCCACGAAGACGTTTTCTTTGATCTGCCAGTTGACCGCAAAAGGGGCAGCCACAGCAATCTCCGCATACGGATCAGCCGCTCTGAAGCTTCCCGTATCCAGGATGAGGCCAGACCATTCCGAGTCGATGAGTTTCAGAATCTTCAAGGCATCGGCAGCCGTCTTGATAAAGTCATTGTGATTTTGAATCGCAACGATGACGCCACGTGCCTTGCCATACTCAACGCATTCCCTGATATCCTTCACCATCCATTCAGCGGCTTGATCCCACGTGAACCCTTCCAGATTCTGTTTCCCGGCAAATATCCTGATGACCGGCGCGCCGAGTTTTGCGGCAACTTCGATCCAGTTCTTCACAAGAGTGATATCGTCCCTCCTTTTCTTCTCGTCAGGATATGTGAAGTCATTCCGTACACCCGTTCCGCTGATGTCCAACCCGAGCAAGAATGCTTTCTTCTTGACATGATAGATATATTCATCAGACGGGGGCTGAGGATAGCCGGAGAAGTAATACCCGGTGAGATCGACTCCCTCAAATCCTTGCTGGGCACAAAACTCAAGCAGGTCATCCAGCGTCATCGACCCTTTCAGAAGAGGATCATTGAACGAGTAGGCGTTCAAGCCGATCTTGAGCCTGGACCCTCCGGCCCTCTTGATCTTCTCTTGAGCGACAGTCTCAAACGTCAGGGACGCTGCTCCCAACACCGCCAGCGCAGGGATCGCAGTCAATTGTCTGAGGAACTTTCTTCGCATGGTGCCGATGTCTTTCTTGATGTCGTCCTTCTGATCCATCATCCTCAGCTCCGGCCCCGGGCAATCCCGATTGTCCGCCTCTGTTCGCTGCTCCTTCGAGCCGCATCGATAATCCGAATGACGATCGCGGCCTCTTCCTGTGGATCGAGTCCAACCTTCACAAATGACCCGTTCGTGCCATGGAGGATGTAGCGCGGCCCCAGCTCTTTCACCTGGTAGCTCCCCCGCAACAAAACGTTGACATCCGGATAATGGAGCCGCACGTCGTCCCAATCCTCCACCTCTCCTCCCGTTCTCATGATTCTCACATGCGCTGTCACAGCCTCGGGCATTCCGAACGACGCTATTCCAACGACAATTCTCTTTTCCACGACTAGACCTTCAGCTCCCACCCCTTTTCATATTCCCTACTCCACAGTCCCATAGCCTTCGGGTCGTCAAGAATATGTCCGTTGTGCTTGTCCAGGTGAAGCGCTCGATTCACTTTCCAGGCGATATTGGAGAGCAACAGCATCGTGACACTGATGTTTCCTTCTACAATCGGTGAACGGAGCTTTTCCCCATCCCGAATAGCGTTGATGAGATTTCCAAAGTGGCGCGTCGTCATCGAGTCAATACTGAGAAGATCCTGAGTCGAAGTCTTTTTCTCTATCTTGAATTCATTCAGCAGCTTGTCATTCAAGTCAAAAACCTGATAGCCGTTTCGATCAAGCAAGACGGTTCCCTCCGTGCCGTGGATCGTTACGCCTCGTCCCCTGCCGTAGTACTCTTTTCCCTGGCAACTCATGCATTCCCAGGTGATCATCTTGCCACCGTATTCAAAGCTCGTGACAAGCGTGTCGTAGAACTCCCAGTCATCTTTGAAGTGATATCTTCCGCCTGAAGCAGTCACGCTGTTGGGATAGTCCACACCGAGCGCCCAACGGCAAAGGTCGACCTCGTGGGATCCATTGTTCAGCGTTTCACCAGTCCCCCAGTGCCAGAACCAGTGCCAGTTGTATGGATGGATGTTGTCCTTGTACGGCTTTCTCGGCGCAGGTCCCTGCCAGAGATCCCAATCGAGCTCGGCCGGAACCGGAACGGGCTTTCCGATCCCGATCGACTTGCGCGTGTTGCTGTACCAGCATTTCCCGAAATACGGTTTCCCGATCAGCCCCTGTTTGATTTTCCCTATGATCTCTATCGTGTGCTCTGACGAGCGCTGCTGGTTTCCAAGTTGGACGTGCTTGCCGTACTTCTGCTGAGCCTGCACCAGCAACTCGCCTTCCCGCGGATTGTGACTCGACGGTTTCTCCACGTAAACGTGTTTTCCGGCCTGCAATCCCATGATTGCCATGTGCGTGTGCCAGTGCTCGGGCGTTGCGATCGTGATTGCATCGACGTCCTTCGACTCAAGGATTTTTCTGAAGTCTTTTTCCTTCACTGGAGCCTGGCTGAAGCTCTTTTCCGTGGCAGCAGCGAACTTGTCAAGTTCTCTCCTGTCAACGTCGCAGATGTGGGTGACCACCGCTCCCTTGTTTTGCCGGATACACTCGAGATGCGCATATCCTCTTCCGTGCAGTCCAATCACAGCGAAGTTCACCCTGTCATTGGCGCCGAGGATGCGTGCATAGCTTTTGGCATTGAGCCCAATTGCCAGTCCGGCAGTTCCAAGTGCGGCTTTCTTGAGAAAATCTCGACGAGATTTCATGGATTCACCTCTGAAGGATAGTATCGATCTCGAGTATTGAAACTGAATTCAGTGCAGACAGCTCTCCTCTGCAAATTCGAAATCCGAATATCGAAATACGAAACAAAATCGAAATTCTAAACTCGAGTCATTGACCAAAGGAACAAGTTGTTCAGAATTTCGGGCTTCGTGCTTAGTATTTGTTTAGGACTTCGGATTTCGTGCTTTGGATTTTGGAACGCGTAATCACTAGCCAAGAGATCAGATCGTCGCCAAGACGCCTCTCACATATCCGATCGATTCTGCCACACCCGGCAGCGAGTCTTTCTGGTCTTTTTCATGCTCAAAATGGAGCGTTCCGGCGTATTTCAGTTTTGCCAGGGTCCTGAGGAGCTTTGGAGTATCAATCACTCCCCGCCCGATCTCAACCGTCGATCCTTTCGCATCGGCCGAGCTGACATCTTTGATGTGAACATCAAGAAGACGATCAAAGAACCGTTCAACTTCGGAGGCCGGATCAAGACCTAACCGTTGCGTGTGGCCGACATCGATACAAAGCCCCATGTGTTTGTCCATGTTCTTAATGAGCGAATAGGCGCTCTCGGGACTTGGGAACCGCTGGTCCGTGGGACCATGGTTATGAATCGCCAGCGCGATGTCGGTCTCCTGCACCTTCTCTTCAGCCAGGCCCAGAAGCGATTGTTCCGGCACACCGACCATCATTTTTATCCCGGCAAGTTTCGCATACACAAACGCATTGTGGATTTCCTCCGCCGTTTTCATATAGACGACGCCGCAAGAGGAAAGCTCAATGCCAGCTTCGGCCATCTTCTTCTGAACCACCGCCATTTCCTGCGCGGTGATGTTCATGGGCAGGTGCATGTCCTTCAACGTGATTTTCTTCAAACCGAGGCGCCTGGTCATCTCGAGCGCCTGATCGAGCGTGAAGGCCCGAAAAGTATAGGATGCCATTCCCAGGTCAAATGGAATTGACCCCGAAGATACTCTACCGTCCCCTTGGTCAGCAAAGGTTCTTGCCAGCGGGAGAGAACCTGCAGCGGCAACAACCGCTGCTCGTTTGATGAATTCGCGACGAGATCGGAAAAGCATGATTTTCTTTCTTTCGTGTCTTGGTGGTTCGTTGTCCCTTGGGATCCCCTTCAGAATGTCCGGATCTTGATATTCCTGTAGAACACCTGGTTGCCGTGGTCCTGGATCAGGATCCGGCCTTTTGGGTATTCACCGAATTCCGGGATGTCTTTGAACTTGCTCTCCGCCTTGTGTGCGAGGAATTCCTTCCCGCCTCTCTCAAACTTCAGCACCTTCACACCGTTCAGCCAGTGTTCGACCTGTTTCCCTTTCACCAAGATGCGCGCGTGGTTCCATTCGCCGATCGGGTTCACCTTCTTGTTCCTGGCCGGCATGATGTCATAGAGCGATGCGAGAGTCCGATTGCCATTGATGCCGAGCTTTGCATCGGGATGTTTGGCATCATCGAGGATTTGGTATTCAAGACCTTTTGCCGACCCTGGCGTCTTCGGCTGTTGTTCGATAACAAAGTACTTGATGCCGCTGTTTGCGCCGTCGGTCAATTTGAAATCAAGTTTGAGTTCGAAACTGGCATATGGCTCCAAAGTAACAATGTCACCGCCGAACGAAGCCTCACCACCGCCCGATTCTTTCACGATCAACATCCCGTCTCTCACTTCCCACCCCTTCTTCGGCAGCGAGTCCATGTAGGCGCCGCGCCAGCCGTCCATCGTTTTTCCGTCGAAGAGCAGTCTCCAGCTTTCTTTCTTTTCTTTGTCGGTCAGCGTATTGGATCCGGCTTCCACATTCTTCGCCTGCTGGGACATCACACAGCTCGCGCACACCACTGCAAGCATCAGAGATCTTCGGAGAATGCGGAAAATTGTTTTCTGGTAGAATCTCATAGTATGACCTCGCCTTGTTCTGTCGTACTAGTGGGACGAAAATGGGGAAAGCTCTCACTCATATCCGCAAAAAGGTCACTTG
This sequence comes from Bacteroidota bacterium, assembly GCA_015661185.1. Classification (GTDB taxonomy): domain Bacteria; phylum Bacteroidota; class Ignavibacteria; order UBA10030; family UBA10030; genus UBA9647. Next base: position 12,115 of record JACVXU010000112.1, on the reverse strand, counting down.
GTTTTGGAGAGCTTGTACGTCTTGATCTTCCCGGAGAGGGCTTTCACATCTATGCCGAGGATTTTTGCAGCACGCCGCTTGTTCCAGTTCACGGACGCAAGGACGCTCTTCACGTGAGCCTTTTGCAGTTCAGCCAACGAGATCGAGGTACCGACTCGAATTCCTTTCGACCGGATGCCCGATGTGGATTTGCGGGTTGTTCGCGAACGAGGTGGAAGGCCGAGATGGTCGACACAGATCACATCGTCCTCGGAAAGGACAGCGGCCCGCCGGATGACGTTTTCCAGCTCACGCGTATTGCCTGGCCAGCCATAGTTCACCAAGACCTCAAGGGCCTTATCATCCAGGTGCTTCGGTTGTTTAAAACCGGCATAGTCCCTCAGGAACTGGTCGGCGAGCAACGGAATATCATCTTTCCGCTCCCTGAGGGCCGGCAGCTGCAGCGTGATGACATTGAGCTGCAACAGCAAATCCTCGCTGAACCTTCGTGCCGTAACCTCCCGGCGCAGGTCTTTGTTCGTCGCAGAAATGACCCGAACATCCGATTTCAGATTCTTGCTGCCACCGGCCCGACGAAATTCTCCGGTCTGCAGGAACCGGAGCAATTTTGGCTGGACCGTCAGAGGCATCTCGCCGATCTCATCAAGAAACAGTGTCCCCCCGTTGGCGATCTCCAGCAATCCCTGCTTCGCGTCGTTCGCATCAGCGAATGCCCCTTTTTCATGACCGAAGAGCTCACTCTCCAGTTGCGTTTCAGGCAAGGAAGAGCAATTCAGCACCAGAGAGGGTTGTTCCTTCCTCAAGCTGTTTGCATGGATGAAATTCGCAACCACGTCTTTTCCTGTGCCGCTCGCCCCCTGGATGAGAACCGTGGATTCCGTCGGAGCTGCGCGCAGGGCGAGATCCAGCATTTCGAGTAAAGCCTTATCCTCACCGACCATGCTCGAAGGAAGCGCACGGTACGCAATCTGACGCCGGAACGCTTTGTTTTGAACAACCAGTCGTTTCCTCTCCAACGCCCGGTCTACTAACCCCAGGAGTTCAGCTGCTACATACGGTTTCGTGACATAATAGAACGCACCCAAGCTCATACATTCGACAGCGGTCTTCACGTTGTGAACAGCTGTGATCATGATAACTTCGGTATCCAGATGTTGATCCTTGATGAACTTCAGCACCTCTATGCCGCCGACATCAGGCATCATAATGTCAAGGAACACGAGGTCGAACGGAAGCGTCTGTAACATGGTGATGGCCGTCCTGCCATCGGGGGCAGTATCGACATAATAGCCCTGCCGTTTCAACACATGCGTCAAGAGTTGAAGAAGAGTCTCTTCGTCATCGACGGCAAGGATGGAAGTCGCTGGTTTTTCCATGGTACACCTGCTATGCTATGATCAAGCGGGATCAAAATGGCTCATGGGATCTTGATGCGGCGGGATAGGAATGATCAAGAGAATCAAAATGCCGACGTGTTGCAACGCCCACGACCCATAAGAAAGCTCACGTCAAAGGTAGTAAATTCCTGTCAACAATGCACACCGGCTTCTTCAACCCGCTATTTCCGTCAATCCGAGCTCGACGAGTCTTTTTTCAGTTGGAATACCGTTTTCGTCCCAGCCCATCAGGTGGTAGTATTCTGAGCGCAGCTTGTCAAGCTCCATGACGTGTCCTTTTGCCGGACCAGAGGAAAGCGGTTCGGCCAGTGCGCGCTTCGGAAGGATATCGTCTTTTGCCGAGAAGCTTTCCCTCGTGTTGAAGAGTCGCGCGAGAACAGTAATGCGCTCACCCACCCGCTCAAGCTCTCGGGGATTCTTATACTCGAATCCCGTGCACGCATTCACCATCTGGAGGACCTCTTTCAGTGTGATCCCGAACTTCACGAAGTAACACAGAATCGTTGCGTCAATGATCGAAGTATCGGATTGGTTCGTTTGAAAGAGCTCGGCTTTTCCTTCGGTCGCCAGCGGATCGTGAGCGGCGATCCGCGCAAATGACATGCGCCCCGCTCGGAGACCGCATAGCTCAATCCGATCCCCTTCGCTGCATTGGGATGGTAGGCCGGCATCTCCAGGCCTTTCACCTGCATGGCAAAATCCTCGCTGCCGGGATAGTGCTTGCTGATCTCCCGGACACCTTTCTGCAGCAACTCGCCGATCCCTTCTCCTTTTGCGATCTTTTCCGTCAACGCGACCAGCGCGTCACCGTTGCCCCACTCTGCTTTTACTCCATCGAGCTCGGCCGCGGAAATCATCTTTTTCTGGACGAGCTCCATAACAAACCCCACGATGTTGCCAACGCTGATGGTATCGACACCATAGAGGTCGCAAAGGTAGTTCGAGTAGATAATCGCTTCCTTGTCGGTGATACCACAGTTCACACCCATCGCCCAGATGGTTTCGAAGTCGGGACCGTCGATCGCGACGTCTCGCGTTTTTGCGTGGGCAATCTTGGAACAGGAGATTGGGCACCCATAGCAACCGATGGACCGTGTCCAGTATTCCTTCCGCCAGGCCTCGCCGGTCATCTCTGCGCTGTGCTCGAACTGCCCCTCCTGGTAGTTTCTTGTCGGCAGTGCACCGGCCGCATTGACCAGGCCAAGGATGTTCGCCGTTCCGTCATCGTTCAATCGTTTTATTTGATTTGACATCCGCAGCATGCGGTAGGCGACCCAGGCCGCCTCGTCAAATTCAACGGGATTGTGAACTTGCACTGATCCTGTCCCCCGCACCGCAATGCCTTTGAGCTTCTTCGAGCCGAGGACTGCTCCAGCGCCGCCCCTGCCGGCTGTACGCTCGTCATTGAATAATCCCGAAATCGGTGACATCCGTTCGCCAGCCGGGCCGATGACGACCGTCTGAAATCCTTCTCCGTGTTTCGCTTTGAGTTTCTTCGTCGCCTCAGCGGTCGTTGTGCCCCAAAGCTCCTTCGCATCCTCAAGATGAACTTGCTCATTGTCGATAACGAGCGTGAGCGGATTGCTTGACGCGCCTTCGACAATGATCGCATCATAGCCGGCGAATTTCATCGTCTGTCCGAAGAACCCGCCGCAATATGAGTCGAGGAACGTATGCGTTGCCGGACTCTTCGTCACAACACCGAATCGCCCTGATGTTGGTGCGCTCGTCCCGGTGAGCGGTCCCACAACGAAAATGAATGGATTCTCGGGCGAGAGCGGATCAGCATGAGGAATAGACTCCTTGTAGAGGTAGTACGCCCCCAGCCCTTTTCCACCAAGAAGCAGCTTCATCACGTCCGGGTCAAGGCGCTCGGTTGTGCAACGCTGATTTGTGAGATTGACCCGCAGAACATTGTCTGCGTAGCCACGATCCTTAAGAGACATGCTTTTCGGCTCCTTTGGGTTGTGTCAACACAATAGCGTGCGGCTTGCACCAGAGAACACATTGAGGATCCCCCTCACACATGTCGCAGAACAAGGGAATTCCCTGGCGATCACACATGACCAGATCGAGCGGGCAGGCGGTCACGCAATCGCCGCATGAGTTGCAACGAGATTGGTCGAGCACGAGATATCCACCCGAGCCAAGTGTGAGGGCCTCCTCCTTGCACGCGTCAACACATTTTTCACAGAGCGGGCAGACGATCGGTTTCGAAATGCGCGGCTCGTTGGGACGGAACTTGTATTCGATTCTCAGCCGGTGGCTACTCTGGTCAAAATCCGTCGAATGATAGTGCACACAAGCGATTTCACAGAGCTGGCAGCCGGTGCAGTTAACGGCGACGGGCCTGAGCCTTCCTCGTTTCTTGATACCAGTACCAAGGATCTCATCGATACTCATTCCGCCGTGAACTAATGCACAGATATCCTCCACCATTTTCCGCGGATCCTGCGCTTTCGTCACATTTCTTCCGAAGACGGTGCCGCTTGCGCCTGCCCGGAGAGCTTCATCCGCAAGCTCAAGGGCGTCACGCGGGTCGTCCGACTTGGCACCGCCGAGCACAAGTACCGGCACACCGGCTTCGTCGACGAGTTTCTTGAATGTCTTGACGTCGTTTGTATATGGGATCTTCAGAGCATCTGCGCCAATCTCCGCCGCGATCCTGCCGGATGCTATGAGTATCTCCGTAACGTTCACCCCTGTGACCATTCCCCCCACCGCCATCGGCTCGATGATGAGCGGCAAACCGATTTTTCGACATTCCTTCGCGAAGCACGCGGCCTGTTCGATATTGATGGCTTCGAACTCGTCGCTGTACCCAATGAAATAATAGATCGTGATCGCCGAGGCACCAACCAGCAAAGCATCTTTGGCACACGACGTTGCTTTCTTTTTGAAGTTGACGACAGGAAGGATGTTGCTGAGATTCGATCCCCCCAGCCTCGGCATGTTCATCCAGTCGGCTCGAATGAGGAGTGCAGGCGAGTTCTTCCCCTCGAAGAACTGGCTCATACGAAGAGCAGTACCAAAGCTGACGAGGATTCCATCCGCCCCGCCCAACACCACCTGCCCCAGGATTCTCTTGAGCTCGAGCACATTCGGAGTCGGATCAGACATCCAACCGTGGTCTGCAGCCACACAAACCGCCCGTCCATCCTTCGGATTGAACAGTCTGTTCAGGCGCGTTGTTTTTCCTGAGGATACGGTCACAGATGTCTTCTCAACAATGAACAAGCTGTTTCAGCGAGGTGAGTTTCTCTTCGATCCCCGATGCCGGCAGGATTTTCTCTGAAAGAACAATGCCGGACATTCCCAGGTTGAAGAGTTGTTCTATTTTTTCTCCTGTGGGAATTTCATCGAGGCGGAGCATCACTGGGATGCTCGCCCACTTCCCGATCAGCGCGCACGTCTCAGCATCGCAATCAGGAAGGATAAGCGCATCAGCCCCCGCTTCCATCATGAACGATGTGCCCAGCTTGATCGAACCCATGTAGTTGTCAGATGAGATCCTCCCGCCGATGGGACGGACATCCACAAGGAGAGGGAGGGAAAGACGGTAACACTCACGCGCGAGAAGTGAAATTGATCTGATGTTTTCGGACTCCGGGTCTTCGCCGAATCCAAGAAGAAATGTTGCCACGACGGCAGAAGCACCCAGGCCCAGTGCATCTTCCCCGTCCGAGAGAGTCACCCGCGTGACGGTCGAAGCAGGCAGGCAGAAATCCTTGTCACGGTAGGCATTCGTCCAATCGATGCGCACGAGAGGTGCGGCGCGCATCTTTCCCCCAACGAGTTCCGCATGATGCTCCAGCTGACCCGGGTTCAGGATGATACCGTCGAAAACGGCATTGCATCGTCCCAGTGTTTCAGAGATATTCTCCGTTCCTGGCTGGGCTCCGACGGACGATGCGAGCGTAAGATCCAGCATCAGACAGCGATTGTCTCTTGAATCGATGAAATCGCTCATCCTGATGTTCTTGCCGACATTGCTGCTCACGATTCACTCCCTGAGTTTTCCTTACAGAGGTTGGTCCAATTGGGAGAACAACGGTTTTCTCGGACACGACAGCGTGTCTTGGATTGAATGGTTGATGAAAACTACTGCAGTTCGCATTCAAAGGCAATACGTTAGTAGCTTTCGATGCAATGAGGAATTGCCCGTGGATCGGCGACGATATGGTCCGGCTTTATCTTCCAGCGGTGGGTATCGTCTTCTGAGCCATAGAAAGCCGCGACATTGATGATTCTCGTATTTGAGTTCGTTTTGCTCAGTTCCGTATTTGCATTATATCCACAGAGAGTGTCCGTTTCGTGATCCCCGATGAAGAAGACATGTTCACAGCGAGGCGCTTTCATCTTGCTTATGCAGAGAAGCAATCCATCGGGTGCCGGCTTTTGTTTTCGGGAAGCCACCTCTTCATAGCCAATGATATCGACGAAACACCGCTGCAGGTCCTTCCCTTCCAACACTTGAGCGATGTTGGTTCTGGAATTCTGTGAAAAGATCAAATTGGGATATCCGCTGAGCGATCGGATGACTTCATCTATTCCTTCGAACAGTGTGTTTTCCGAGTCATCGCTCAATTGAAATTCTGTCCATAACCTGCCTGCCTCATCAATCTCACCCTCGGTCATGCCGAATTCGTTGCTATAGAGTTCCCTCCAGTTTTTCGCTTTTCTGGTCGCATAGACGTATTGCTCCAGCGATCGCAAGGCCGTAAACCCACCTGACTTCACGCCCAGCAGGTGGTGCATGATTCTCTTCGTGACGTTGAAGTTTCTTATCCGTGTATCGACGAGAGTGCCGTCGTAGTCCCAGATGATGGCCTTGTTGCTCATGACTTGGTCTCGAGAGAAAAAAAGGCCGCTCCCACGCCCCCCCGATCACTGGCCGTTGGGTCCTCACCAGGATCGCGTGAAGGCGTAGGAGCGGCTTGTTATTGTTTACCGAACACTTGAGCCGCCAAAATCAGGCCGAAATGTTCATACGGTAAGCTAGCTCAATTGAACGAATAGCGAAGGCCAATCTGCATCTGCCACCGGGAGAAGAGGCCCGGATCGTCAGTAAATGTTGACTTCGCAGTCCCCTTGAAATTAAACCTGGGCGCCTGTGTCGGCCCGTTGAAATCCACGAGCTGTAGTGGCGCTGTTGCAGCCGCATTCGCGACACTCCGCACGCCCCATTCCGAATTGAGCAGATTGCCGAAGTTCAGAATATCGACACTGAGCTGGAATGTGTGAGGTCGCTCGCCCAACATCAACGTGATATCCTGCAGCAGCCTCATGTCGATGTTGCTGAACCACGGATTCAACGCCCCGAACCGGTCGGCAATCTGTCCCCGATGTTCTTTCAGGTAGTCGTCCTGCTCGATGAATGTGTTGAATGCTGACCATTGTTGGTCGGCAGTGACCGTTCGTCCACCGGCATCCGAATACGGAGCGAAGGTGATCTCACTCTGGTTCCTCGGAATGTAAATCAGGTCGTTACCGGCATTCGCATCGCCGTTGACGTCACCGGAATAGAGGAACGAATACCGGTTCCCTCCGGCGCCTCCAAACCTGTTCCCTTCGGCAACCTCAGCGAAGATTCCGATACTCGTGGCAAATCTCTCCGACCAGCGGTGGCGATAGGTCGCGGTTGCAGTGATTCTATTCCGCATGCCGAATTCAGAGAATCCCAGCTCGGCTTTGTTGGGATTCCCCTGGACCGGATTCTCTGCCCATAACACACTCGCGATTTCGGTGGACTTGAGCGTGTTCTTCGCCATGAGGTACGTGTATGCCAGGCTCGCGTTCAGCCCGGAAGCGAATTGCTTGCGGAGCTGGGCGGTGATCGTGTAGTTGTATCCTTCACTCGTGTTATCTATCACATACATGCCTCCGAAGAAGCCCTTCGATGCATTGAGCGTGTTGCCGGCATAGTAGGGTCGTCCATCAGGCAGGTTGCGCACCGGTGCCCCAAGGTTTGCATTCCTCACATAGACGGCATTGATGTCCTTGCCATAGAGGATCTCGAGAGAACCGAGCAAGTCCCAGGGAAGTCTTTGGTCAACCGCGAAATCGGTGGTCCAGACCTGTGGCCACACGAAGTCCGGGTCCGCGGCATTGATATCGAACGATTGCATGTGGGCAGGCAGGTTTGGATTTGGCCCGGGATTCGAAATGACATTACCAATCCAGACGAAGGGCACCCGGCCCGTAAAGATTCCTGTGCCGCCGCGCAATTGCGTTGATCGATCGCCATGAACGTCCCAGTTAAATCCGACGCGCGGTGAAAACAACGCTTTGGTGCCAGGAAGCTTGCTCTGGTCAATCGTCTCGGCCTTGCCTTCTGCGTCACGCAGCGTCAATGACGTGGAGTAAGGATTGGCGACTGGCTCGGTGAAATACATCGGGAAGTCCACGCGCAGTCCGTATGTCACATTCAGCCTCTCCGACACCATGTAGGAATCTTGCGCATAGAGAGCAAGCTGACCGACGCTGATATCCTCACCCTTGAAGGGGACCTTCAGAGCATCATTTGCCACCTTGTTGAAATTGAAGAAGTTCGCGGGATCGCTCGGATTGGTGTGTAAGAAGAAGTCTGCCGGCGACGCGAACAGCGGGTTGCTTTCGGTGGTCCCCAGGAAGCCAAGATAGGTACCGAACTTGAAAATATTGAACGCGTTGAAAAACGCGAATGTCTCAAATGTCGCGCCGACCGTCAACGAGTGGCTTCCAACGAAGTAGGTGAAATTGTTCGTGAACTGCCACACGTCTTGATCGAGGATATTGTGAATCGAGAAAGGCTCGTGACCGACGGTCGCGTAGGTTACTCCATCCTGCGCGATCTCAATCGTCGGGAATGGCCTACTGAACGGATCGCGGTAATCGCGGAAACGGTTGTAGCTCACGAAAAACCGATTGGCGAGCTTCTCATATCGACTGTTGAGTTCAAGGGCAAACGAGTTGAGCTTATTATTGATACGGTAACCTGAATTCCGAAATGGGAGGCTGTTCTCATTTGGTCCTCGACCAGTCCCGTTGTAACTCAGGACAAACGGATGCGGCGGCAGGTCTCGCATCGCAGTCAGGAGATTATACCGAAATGTAAGGTTGTTGTTCTCATTGACATTCCAGTCCAACTTCAGGAGCAGCTTCTCGTTGTTTGTCTCATGGGTGTATCCGTCATACGGACCGGGGTCATAACCATAGGCGCTGATTAACCGGTTACGGATCGAATCCATGACAGAGGCCCTCACCCGTGAGATCCCAAAGCCGCTCGCCCCCCGGTTCGCTGCGAAAGTCGAGCCTGGATCGGATCGCCGCTCGATTTCGGCATTCAGGAAGAAGAAGAGCTTGTCTTGGATAATCGGTCCGCTCACCGAGAATCCAGTCTGACTGAATTTCATATCCGGATTGGCAACGACTTGCGCGCCTTTCACCGTATTGCCGACCAGGTCTTGATTCCTGACAAACGAATAGAGCGAACCCTTATACTGGTTAGTGCCGCTTTTCGTGACGGTGTTGATGCCGGCACCCGTGAAACCGCCTTCACGGACATCGAAGGGCGCAAGGGACACCTGCACTTGTTCAACTGCGTCGAATGGAACGGGTTCAGCGTTGGCCTGGCCACCCGGCGCAGGATCGTCAAGGCCAAATGGATTGTTGAAATAGGATCCATCAAGCGAGATATTGTTGAACAGCCAGTTCTTTCCGCCGAAACTGAAATTGCCATCGCTTCGGGGATCCAGTCTGGTAAGATCCCGCGTGCTCCTCTTCACTGTGGGGAGCTCGATCACTTCCGCCCGGTCAATGTATGTTGCCGCCCCGGTTCTGCCGCTATTCAATACCTTGTCAACCTTGGCGATGACGATAACTTCCGGCCCGGCGATGGGTTGTTCGACCAAACGAAAGTCAACCCTCAAATCCTGACCGATGCTCAGGTAGACGTCGGATTGGCTTTCCTTTTTGTATCCCAGAATCGAGGCTGTGACAACGTACGGGCCGCCAATCTTCACATTTAGAATATTGAATTGACCGCCCGCCCTGGAGGTCGCTCCATAGCGAGTTCCGCTTGGCTGATGAACTGCAACAACATTCGCGCCGGGCAAGGCTTCGCCCTTGTCAGTCGCGATGATGCCGTTCAGGGACGCGGTTGTCACACCTTGCGCGTGAAGGCTTCCGTACGAAAGTACCAAAGCGATAGTCACGGCAAGAAGCGGAACAGTCGCTCCCAACATGAACCTTTTAAGTTGTCTCATGAGTCTGCCTCCTTTTTGGTAAGGGGAAAAGTGAGTTAGATGGTATTGAAAAGAGGAACTGTTATCAATTTGTGAGAGTTTCACCAACAGGATGCTCGCCAGGGGGTGGAACTTGGTCAGTAAGGGACGACTCAATAGGTCAAATTCTGTGCCAGTATGGGTCCTCGATTATCTAGACAATCATCCAATCGCCTCAGAGAATTCCGCATTCCTAGGAAGCGATTTCTCAGCGATGCCATCGAACGAAAACGCTCAACCGTCACTGGATAGACACATGAGAAGGTGACCTCTCATTGCCACGCTCTATCAGGTGCTTCAACGAGGTTTCTTCTGAGATTTCTCATCGGTCGATTCCGGTTGAGGACGGAGCGCTCTGGTGAGAGCCATAGCCGGACCCCAGTGCCCTTTTCGCCGCAGCCACGACGCGAGTTTTCGTGGATCGAAAAGGCGAACAACAGAGAACAACGCCCAGCCGACCGTAACGGCCCGGACGACAACCCACATTGCCTGTTCCCAGCTCGAGCCTGTAGCAACGATGACGCCAGCAATGACCAGGACCGGTGCCCAGAACAAAGGCCGAAGCAGGTCACGCAGCCCCCTGCGGACCGCCGCTTTTATTGTCGGAGTTCCAACGTCCCCCGTCACTCCCCTTGCTCCTTTGGAAAGCATCTTGCTGATTCGCTCAGGAAGTTTGTGGCGACGCAGCCACGCCAGAAGCGTGACGACTGCCGAGAGCGTCCCACAGACTATTGTCCAGAACACGATCAGCGTGATCACGCCCGGCAGCTCAAGATGCAAGTACTTCACCATCCATCGGATCATGATGTCGAGCGCCGGAAACAGGTTGTCACCGATCATAAGATACTGTAGGGCGATTCCCTGCAAAGCAGCCCACGCACCGACAAACCAGCCGCCAACGAGAATTCCGACCACGTTCCAGCCCAACAGAGTCACGGACAGACTGAAGAGAAAACCCTGAACAGTAATCGCCAGCATCGGACGGAGTCGTCCGCCGTACGGCGAGAGCGCTTTCAAACCGGCGGAAATAAACGGTACCCACATCACGCGGCTACGTTCAGTCAGCCGGTCGCCGGCGTACATCATCACCAGGGACTGAACCACCGAGAGGAATAGTCCACTCATCGGGATTCTTGCCTGATGCAACGCTGAGCCAACCGTTGCTTCGAATCCGCCGGCGGCAGCTCCAAACTGACCGACCCTGACCCAATCGGAATGGTGCAACACGAGATTCTGGAGTTCTTCCAGGGCGCCCGGTTCAGTCACATCGATGACGACATCAAAAGGGAAACCGAGTCGATCTTCAATTTCCCTCACTACCTTCTCCCGCACAGCTATGATTACCACCTCCGGTTTGGCGCCTTGCACCGATTCCCAATACTTCATATGCCCATCTCCACGTGCTTCCAGCGGTCCGAACTCATCCAGGATCAAAAGCGAGAGAGGATGATGCTCCTTGAGGGAACCGGCCCATCGAGCGAGTTCAGTCATGGTTGCCGAATCAATCCGATACGGAGGTGTAAGCGATGCATCACGTCGGACGAACGGAAGCTGCTTTCCGGAGGCGATGAGCTGCAGGATGTACTCCTCGGCCCCTTTCCTTGGCTCGACGCGGTCGTGCGGGATTGCCAGAAAGCCATCGACCGACTTGCTGTTCTCTGCGGCCCATTGTGCGAGCGACGAGAGAACAGTCGTTTTTCCTGAACCGACCGGACCTATGACAGCTACAAGAACCATTCTCAATCCCTACTTGATCGCAGCTTTGACCTTTGCCACGACATCTTTCGAATAGTAGTTGCAAACTCCTTTCTTAGCTGTCGGTTTTATTTTCAGATCGGCGATCGCCTTTTTGACTTTGGTGTCAGGCATCGCCAATTGCTTCGCAATCGCTCCTGCGGTGAGCAAGTTGGAATTCTCGGTTTTCATGTGGATGTAACCTTTCAATTGATGTCTGGTTATTTGGTGAATTGCAGGAAAGAGCTGTCTGAGCCCTGCGCTGCACATGTTATCAAAGCTTTATCATTTTCTTCGTCACCGTGATTACGCCGGGTTGCCCTCCAGAGACAGGCCGGGCCAGGAGGCGATAAAAATACACACCGGCGGAAACAGGATTTCCGCGCTCGTCTCTACCGTTCCAGGCTACTGTGTGATAACCCGCGGGCCAGTGGTCTTCCACTAGGGTTATCATCTTCCTTCCAGTCACATCGTAGACCTCGAGAGTCACGAGAGCTTCGCAATGCAGGGCGCAGACGATGTTCGCTGAGGAACGAACCGGGTCAGGGTAATGGCTCACGCTGTAGTCCGACGGCGTGGGATCAAGGAATTGCCCGGGAGCGCTTGTAAGGTCGTCACCGGTTCGCTTAGCGAACACCTGGGTAAACTCAATTTCGGAGTATGTCGATGTCGGCGCATGAAACGATTGAACACCATAGCTGACGAGGTCATCAGTGAAGC
>JACVXU010000360.1 GCA_015661185.1 Bacteroidota bacterium | reverse complement strand
GATTATCTCGATGTGAAAGAGACAGAACCAATTCTCGGCGTCTTCAAACACAAGACGCAGGCAAAAGAGTATCTTGCACTCATTGCCAAATCACATCGGTTGTGCCCAAAGCTTCTGCGACTTGAAGTCGCCCGGCGTTACTGCTTCTCCTATCACCTCGGTCAGTGCGGCGGAGCGTGTATGGGCGAGGAGGATGTTGCAGGGTACAACGCTCGCGTCGAAGCCGCATTTGAAGCGCGGCGCATCAAGGCGTGGCCGTACGAAGCGGGCGTGACAGTTGAAGAGCGTTCGCCCCATGGATCCCAGCGAGAAGTTTTTCTCATCGATAACTGGTGCCTGGTGGCCAGCTTCAAATCTGCAGATGACGGGTTTGAGAAAAGCCGCCACACTCAACATCGGTTCGATTACGACAGCTACAAGATTCTCTACAGCTACCTGACTGACCCACAGAACCGAAAAGCAATCACGCCTTACGGGCGCAAGGAGTTTGACGATCTCCGCCGGAATGGAATCCGGATCTCAGGCTCGCAGCTTCCATCCGGTTCCAGAATCTGATTCCACCAGATTTCTGTCACCCGCTGGATCTAACCAGACCTCCCGACCAACCCCGGAGTATTATGTCCGAATTTCTCCGTTTTTGATTAATTCTTGGCGGTTTCTGCAAACCAAGCGTTCAGGGAACTTATCTCAAACTAGAATGGTTTAAATTTGAAATAATCGGCTTTGAAATGTCCAGACTCGGAAGAGGGCATAGAAGCCGGAACAGCTTGAGAAAGTACGAAAGTCTCCGGGAGCTACCAGCGAATACACGAAAGGGATAGCATGACAAATCAAGACATCATTCTCGTCACAGGTGCAACGGGTCAGCAGGGAGGCGCAATCGCCCGTGAGTTATTGGCTCATGGTTACCGTGTGAAAGCAATGACTCGAAAACCTGAGAGCGAGAAGGCCAGGGAACTGGTCAGACTTGGCGCTGAGGTTGTTCAAGGCGATCTGAATGATGAAGCATCATTGGACCGCGCGCTCAAAGGTGCATGGGGTGTTTTCGCCGTGCAAAACACATGGGAAGCAGGCGTGGAACAGGAAGAAGTGCAGGGCAAGCGGCTGGCAGAAATCGCGAAGAAAGCCGGTGTGCATCACTTTGTCTATAGTTCGGTTGCCTCAGCTGATCGCAAGACGGGAATCCCCCACTTTGAAAACAAGTGGCGAATTGAGCAAAGAATCTCTGAGCTCGGATTTCCCTCGTACGTGATCCTTAGGCCTGTGTTTTTCATGGATAACCTGTCTTCGCCAATGTTCAAGCCGGGGATCGATCAAGGAAAGCTCTTTGTCGGTTTGGAGCCGGCAACCGCTTTGCAGATGATTGCAGTGCAGGACATTGGCAAGTATGGTCTTCTGGCCTTTGAGAAGCACGTACAGTTGAACGGGCGGGCGATCGATATCGCCGGTGATGAGAAAACGATGCCGGGAACAGCGCAGGTCCTCAGTCAATCGACGAAGAAGACGATCACGTTTGAGCGAGTACCGATCGAAGAAGTCAGGAAATTCAGTGTGGATTTTGCTCTTATGCTCGAGTGGTTCGATCGTGTTGGATATTCTGCAAAGATGGCCGACAACGCGAAGGAGTTCAGGATAGAGCCAACGACGCTTGCGCAATGGGCAGGCCGGCAGAACTGGGCTTAGTACTCTTATGGAGAAATCGTTTCCGCTGCAAAAGTAGTTACTTCGCAGCAGCGGGAGCGTTGGCCGACTAAGCGCAGGGCACATGTCATGAAAACAACAGAACAATACGGAAAGAAAGCCGATTTGGCGCTGAGCCTCTGGGTCAAGCTTGCCCGGGCGTCATCGACATTTGGACGGCTCAGTGGAAAAGACATTGAGCGCTACGGACTAACCCAGCCACAGTTTGGCGTCGTTGAGATTCTCGGCCATCTGGGTCCGATGACAATCGGTGAAGTGGGAAGAAAGATGCTGGTGACCGGCGGCTGTATTACCGTGATTTTGGACAATCTGGAGAAGGAAGATCTCGTTGAGAGGATCCGCAGTACCGAAGATCGCCGTGTAATCAAAGTGCAATTGACCACGAAAGGTCGTCATCTCTTCAAGGAGGTTTTCACCCAGCATGCAGAACGCGTTGCACAATTGGCCTCTGTGCTCACAGAAGATGAACAGGCTCAACTGTCACAGTTGCTGAAGAAACTGGGACTGGCACTCAAGGACATGCAATGACCGCCCAATCAGAATCAGACATCACCAACACATTTGTTCCTCAGCGTCTCGACACGCGAGCACCGTTGAATGAACTCCTCGGCCGTCGTTGGAGCCCGAGAGCATTTTCCGAGCGCGAGATTGAACCTGCAAAGATCCTCACCCTCTTCGAAGCTGCCCGCTGGTCTCCTTCTTCGGCGAATGAACAGCCGTGGCATTTCATCGCTGCTACTAAGGAGGATACGCGTATCAACAACGCTTTGTTTGAATCCTTGACGGAGGGCAATCGCCGGTGGGCACGGCGAGCACCGATGCTTGTCCTCGGCGTGGCGCAATCGGTGTACTCAAAAAGCGGCAGGGCTTATCACCATGCGTGGTACGATCTCGGACAGTCGGTCGCCAATCTCACGGTTCAGGCTTCGGCACTCGGTCTTGCAGTGCACCAGATGGGGGGATTCGACGCCGGGAAAGTGCGTGAGCTCCTCTCCATTCCCGAAGGGTATGAACCCGTGGTTGTGTTCGCGGTCGGGTATGCTGAGCGCCCCGAGACGTTGCCCGACGATCTGCGCAGACGTGAAGAGGAACCGCGATCACGGAAGCCGTTGGAAACAATGGTCTTTACAGAAGGGTGGGGAAAAGCCTCCCGGCTTGTCGACGCTCATAATTCTGTGATCAATGATCCACGTTCAAAGAACTGATCCTGGAGTTCCCCAGTGGAATCCTGGGCACATTTCTCACAATACACGATTTGAATAGCCTGAGAGAGGACGAGAACGCATGGCCCAGTTTATGGTTGACATACGGCTTCCGACGGATCCAAGTGCCGAATTCTTCGCCCTCGTACCGCGACAGCGGGCGCATATCGACAAGCTGCTTGAACGGGGAGTGGTGATGGGCTACAGCCTCTCGATTGACAGGTTGAGGCTTTGGATCGCACTGAACGCACGCAACGAACGCGACGCTGTCGAGATCCTGGCCGCATTCCCCATGTTCAAGTTCTTCGAGCCAACGATTCATCCTCTGATGTTTCACAACAACTCCTTGATGTCGCTCCTCAAGGTGTCGTTGAATTGAGGAGTGATTCCCATGAACTCGGCATCTATTCAGCCAACAGCGATTGGCCCGCGCATAGAGCGGCAACT
>JACVXU010000111.1 GCA_015661185.1 Bacteroidota bacterium | reverse complement strand
AATGGAATTTATAGTCTTCCTGCGGGGTTTAATACCCCGTAGGAAGGTGCTTGGATTTATTTCGTCAACCCGAGCAACTACACAGACTAAAGGAAGGATATGTCTCTTGTCGCCCGTGATCAAATAATCCACCTTGCCAGCAACAGCGCACTCAAGGATGCGGTTGTCGTTTTCCTTCTCCTTGATGATTTCGATGGTCAATATGGGTTCGACGATCGTGGCGAGGCGCTGAAAGCGTTGGACTGCCCTCTGAACGGCCTTTGGAGGAAGTTCAAATTTCTCTGTCAAAACGCGCGCGAGTTCGTCCAGTATAAATTGTGAGAGGACCAACTCCACCTCACCGTCTCGGACGATTTGTACCACGTCATCGGCCGATCCACCGGCCGCGATCAGGGAAGAGATCAGAACATTCGTATCAAGTGTGATACGCATTGAAGTTACTTGCGAACTTCGTCAACGATCCGCTCAACATCAGCTTCGCTCTGTATCTGGAGTGCTCGTGCGCGCCGCCGCACAGCAAGGCGAAATCCTTTGTCGCTTTGCAGATTCAGATACAATCGAAGCGCATCGCGAACAACCTCACTTTTCGTCCGTTGTTCCTTCTGGGCTAACCTTTCGGCTTTGCGCAGTAGACGTGGCGGAATCGAAACGGTCACCACTTTGCTCTGTCTCATACTATCTCCTCTCCAGGTTGTCTTACACTGTAATATACCCCTTGATAACCTAGTTGTCAAGTCTGCGGGATTTTGCAAAGCTGAAGTTTTTTGTCACAGCACATTCTCCGCCTCTTCTTCAAGATTCACTCCTGCCGAGGCAGCTTTGACTTGTCATTCGAGGTGTATTGAATTCCGTTGGCGTCAAGCCAATCGATCGCGATTTCTTCCAGTGCGGACTCGCGAAAGGAAAACCAATCATCGACAATCCCAAACTCACGAATTGCATCCTTGAATAGGCGAAAGGCTCCAGATCCATCGATGCAATAGAGGAGTCTCTCTCGCACTTCGCGATCATCACGAGATCGGCAAAACCGTTCCATGATGGCATATTCGTGGATGTCAAACTTGCTCGGCAGAGGCAAGTATTCATCGGAGTCCAACACTTCCTGAGTCTTACGGATAGCTTCTCGTTGCCATTCGGGATATTCCTCAATGTCGTCTCCGCTCTCGATGATGCTGATCTCTTCATCGCCGATAGTGACCAGTTCCCCTGTGCGTTTGTTAAGATAGGCATGGTGCTGATCGCTGTGCACATCCATCTCCTGTGCGACAGCCCTAAGAGAAACGATGGCCGTCATATTGCCTGCACTCCCGAAATATGGTTGCGTGTTGCGTTACTAAGGTGATATTGGTTCTTGAGCGTGGTGAACGGCTCGAGCCTTGGCCCACAAACGTGGCATTCATTCCTACCAAGGCTGCAGGACCTTGCTCAAAGGAAAGTATAGTGCTCGGCGAGAAGTTAACGGTCTATTGAAACAAAATCAATGTCCGGAAAGCGCAGTCGTGGGTGTACGCGAGATCATGGACAAGCGTGTCAGAGACCGTTCCATAATGTGAGATAGGAGATGGTCGACGTGAAGCGAGTGCGATGTTTTCTTGAAAGGCTGAGGAGAAAGGAAACGCGGAATTCGGCATGGACGAGAACAGATTATGGGAGCGCGCGCAGCTTCGACCCCGCTACAACAGCGCAAGAAAATAGGCCGAATCTTTTCAGAATCGGCCTATAGAGCAGCTTGCGCTGAGAGTCTGTCCCGCCATGCCTTTTTTGGCGAAAGCGCGTTCTTTCCGCACGAGTCGAGGGATCGAAGCACTTGTCCTGAGCGAGCCGCATCGCTTTCTGATGCGGCGAGTCGAATCCTTCGACTCCACTAGGGAATTGACCTGGAGTCGCTCAGGATTCGATCCTGAGCGAGCTTCAGCGAGATACAATTGGTGCGAGTCGAGGGATCGAAGCACTTGTCCTGAGCGAGCTGCATCGCTTTCTGATGCGGCGAGTCGAAGGACGGCAGTTGCGACCTTTGAGAAATCGTTTGAATTCGCATTGTAGGTGGAGATTCGATTCTCATGAGCACAAATGCCAGAAGAAATTCAATGTAGAAGTCCATGATGCAGTTCTGGCCCGGATGGACTTTTGAAGAGGGACAACCGAATATATGCATTCAATGCTTCTGTGCAGGCAAAGCTGCCATACTCCTCACCACTATTTTACGACGATTAACTTTCTTGCTTGCACAAAGCCTCCTGCTTGGAGCCGATACAGATACGCTCCTGAAGCGAGGCTGCCTGCATCGAACCGGGTCTCGTAGTAGCCTGCATCCTTCTCTCCATTAACCAGTACGGCCACGATTTGTCCCAATATGTTATACACAACGAGTGTCACATGCGTGCGTGAAGTCAGGGCATATCGAATGGTAGTCGACGGGTTGAAAGGATTAGGATAGTTCTGTTCGAGACTGAACAGAGCGGGAGAAAGCGGCATCCTTTCAAGGCCGGTGACAGTGCCGGGATATTTCAGCCTGAGATTATCCACATAGATAGTCCCTGAAGTTGACTGTCCTTGAATATTGTCGCCCGCAAGCTGAATCTCTATTCTCCTGAGAGTCATGGGAGGAATCGCATCGTAAGTGCCCGACAGAGAAGATAACCCCGTCATCGGAGCGTTTATGATATCGAAAGCCTGGCTGTTGTTCAGATATTTCCCGCCGAAAGCGCGGAAGATTCGTGAATCAGCATCCGAAAGACGATAGTAGAGTCTATGCCTGCGTCCGTCGGATTTTACATCGAGATAGATAGAATCGGGAATTCCGTAGACAAGAAAGTCTTTGTTAAGGTAAACCATATAAGGCGATTTTAAAGGATCATAGGTAAATTTGTAGTCTATCCTAAAGGATGCGCTGCCCGCAGACTTCTGATCCGCAGCAAGTGTAACAGAAAGGGAATCCAGGGTTACTCCCTCAAACGTCCATCCGCTCAAACTCTCAAGCCGATCAAGACTGACCAAACCGCTCGCACCTTCAACCCTTACGACACTTGTGTCGCTATAACCGTTGCATGTGGCAATGATCTTTGTGGTGCCGCTTTTCTTTCCAGTGAATGTGCCCATTGAATCAACAGTCCCTACTGAAGGATCCGTCGAAGTGAATTTGAACTTCGTTATCGGCACATCATGCCTTACCGCATCTGCATCATACGTATCGACACTCAACTTGAGAGTTCGTAAGGTGTCTGTCACCGCAAGTTTCGGCCTTACGATGAAGTACTTGAAGTCATAGGTCTTCACGAAACATGAAGTTGTCGCGCCATTGAACTTCGCATACACATATCCGCTGTCAGGATGGTCTGAAGGAGTAAATACGCCGGATGATGCTATCGTACCAATCCTGGTGTCGCATGTATACTGTATCATTGGTTGAGGCAATATGATCCTGTTCCCTGATCTGTCAAGCGCCGTTGCCAGAAACGTATAGTTGTCATAGCGAAAGAGCTTCAGTGATGTTGCGGAGAGCCCCATCGAAGTCAGATCCTGCGGTGCAGAAGAGGAAAGAACCATGAGTGAATAAAGGAAATTCGAGCTGAACACACGAAGACTATCTTCGTTGCCGCCATGACCCATCTGAGGAAAGAAAGCTCCCTGGTTATATATTCCGAGCTGTAATGCAATCCTGGAAATAGCTACACCACCGAACATTTTGATGGTAAAATCACCGGATACTCCGCTATCCGCAGGTACAACAGTGTCCAGCAAACCGTGGAAATTAGCAACAGGTACTTCGTCCGCATCAATCCATTTTGGATCTATGATTGCGCCACAGTAGTTTATGATGCCTTTGATGGCAGATGAAAATCCCGGATTCCCGCTTGTTCCTTCAACATCTCCCCATTTCGCCTGATTTACGTCCGGCGGGATTTCGTCCTGATCCCAGTAGGCATAATGCACCGCGACCATTGAGCCTGCTGATGAACCTTCGAGATAGATTTGTGAAGTGTCAATTCTATATTGGGCAGCTATTGAACGGAAGAAACGAACGGCAGCCTTGGTATCCTGAACTCCTCGCAATAAGGCTTCAAGTATTGTCCTGACGCCCTTCGGAGATTCAATGCCAAGTCTATAGTCTATTGTAACTGCGACGTATCCGCGTTTTGCGAAGTCAGTACAGAACACGTCCATACCGCTCCTGTCACCGCTGATAAGGCTTCCACCGTGTATCAATATGACTAGTGGCCTCGATCGAGCGGTGTCATTTGCCGGCTCATAAAGATCCAAATACAAAGCAGCATTCGATCCACTAATACTGAGATTGCTGCCGAATTGTATGTTCTTTGTAACTGTGGCAGAAGGAAAAACGATATCCCTGTAACGCGTTCCCGCATAAGTACCCTGTACGGAAATGAGAACAAACGTGATCGCGATTAATTTGATGGAGAAACTATGAAATGATTTCATCGAATTATCCCCTTTCATCCAGCGGTTGACGTTTTTCGCACCCGCTTATGTAATCACTAGCATATCATAGAGTACAGCGCCACCAGAGCCTTTGACTCGTTGAACTCGGCGCGCAAAGCTGCGGGAACCGGAATCTATGGTTGATACAAATCTGCGATTTCGGGGAGCGAATGTCAAATCGACGTATGAATCCTGGGAAGACCGCCTTTTCTTCGACGCCCCTGCAAGTCATTTGACTCTTCCTCTCCAAATAGTTACACTAGGGCACGCGCTAAGAGTCAATAGATTATGACGATTTACTTGGCCTTTTTGAGAAGAATGAAATCGAGTATCGGACTTGTGACTACAATCCTCAAATCACACAAAATTCATTGACGCCTATGACCCGTCAACAACAGAGACCCGGTGTTCTGACCGCACTCGTCATTCTCTTCCTCCTTTTGTCCGCTCAACGCGATGCCGTAGCAAGGCAACAGTACCTTGTTGTCAATATCATACCGGGCGAACGATACGAGGAGGTATTTCAACAGGTTCAGAAGCTTCAGAGCCCGAAGAGCTCCGCGGGTGTTCGCTTGGGGCTCGGTGCGATCTTCTCCTACCTGAATGAGTCCAGGGACCAATGCAAGTCCCGCGTCCTCGAATTCCTCTCTCTTGCGGAACAGTACGATATCCCGATCATCGTCCAGCTTGACGGCGAACAATGGTGGGAAGCGCGCCCCGACCTCTGGAACTGGTGGGATCGTGGGCGCTATGGCTACGACCCCAGAAACCGATGGAATGTGGAATGGACAGCTTGGGATTCTGCACATGCAATGAAGATAGCTTGGCGGAATTGGGGGAGACAAATCCGGGTCCTTCCACCTCCGAATCTCATGAGTCCCCCCTACCGGCAAGCCTGCCATGATGAGATGCGAGTGCTCGTTCCCCTGATACTTCATTGGTGGATGAAGCTGCCTGACGATAAGAAATCACTCCTTATCGGTATCAAAATCGGATGGGAAAGTTCAATTGGGGTGAACGCATTCTACTATCCGAATGGGAACGATCTTCTCGACCGACCTGAGAATGAGGATCCTCAAGAGGAACTGAAGGCCGATCAGGTACCGGGTCGCGGGGTCGTTGCGAGTGGCTATGCAGCCGTCACGACAGCCCGCTTGGCCGAGAGTGGAGCACTACGGGAGAAAGATCTCGCCGAAATTGTCCGGCGCCATCTTGACGACCTCTGTGCGCTCGCTGCAGAGCTGGGAGTGCCGCGTGAGAAGTTGTTTACCCATGTAGGCGGCTGGAAGGATGAGGAGTTGCTGTACGATGCTGCGCTCAACAGATACTCCTGTCCCGGATGGAGCTTCTACAGGCATGCAATCGATCCGTCAAAAGATAAGGGTGTGCAAAGAGTCCTGCAGAAGAGCGACGCCCCTTTCTGGGGAGCCGTGGAGTGGATGCTCATGGGGACGGACGACACGACCGCCTGGCAGGAGGCAATCACCCGTACGTTGTCGGATCCAAAATGCCGTTATATGTGCATCTACAATTGGAGCGGCATCAGAGAAAATCGTGGAGCAGTTGCGGCGATCAAAGCAGTACTGAGCGTCGGGACACAGCGTTAGCCCCTTCTTTCCTTCCGAGCAATAGAACAAAGAATGCCAATTTTGGAAGAACTGAGATGACTAAGTTGGCTCACAAGTCGCTGTGGTTCCTGCAAACCCCTTCATTCTCCCGACCGCAACACGTAGATCACCCAGGGTGCTATCTTCGTCTCACTTACCCAGTTGTACGGCTCGGTCTGGTTCGCTAAGGGCCTGGAGATGTTGACCGGCACCAACCCCGCAAGCTTGTACGTCTGCTCATAATCCTGATCCTTCCAGATGATGTCCTCGACAGGACGGCTGTCATCCACGTCGAGCATCACAATGAGCGCCTTTTCTCCGCTCTTCGCGGCTCGGTTCTCAGGAAAGTCCTTCGTGGAGAATGATGCCCACTCGTTGACGTAGATCTCGGGCGAAGAGACCACGCTGACAATGCGCCCGTTTCGGTTGAGCAAACGCTTCAAGGACTGGAAGTGCAGGACTTTCTTCTCCATCGTGGGGATATTGTCAAAGGTGAACGCGGACAACACGAGATCATAGGTATCTGCCGCGAACCCGTCGAGGTTGCCGTCTGGAACAAGATGATACTCCCCATCTGGGTCACGTTTCCGGGCCATTGTGAGCATGTGTTCCGCAATATCCACACCAACAACATCGAAACCGAGTTTGCGCAAGAACCGCGTGGACCGTCCCGTCCCACACCCGAAATCGACGGCCTTCCTGCCCAGAACGTGTTTGCTTATGATCGTGGGCAGATCCCGATAGGCCAGGTAGTAGGTACCTGGGAACTCGAGGCGGTCATATGCCTCTGCGCGTGCTTTGTCGTTGTAGACGTTCGAGAACCCTTGCTTTATTCTGATCTCCTTTGTACTGCCAGCTAACTTTGCCTAAGCTGCGTGGCTCCTGACGAATAGGTATTTGTGAAGAAGGGGATTTAGGATTCCGTCTGCCCAGCCGCTAAGGTAGCTTCATTCTTCAACACTGATACCTAAGTTCTTCTCCCTTTTTGGCCTTCACTGGTGGATTTTGCTTCTGTGGTGATTGATGTTGCCGAACGGATTTCTTTTTTGAAGTCTCTTGTGAAATGACCGTCGGCTCTCCGCCAAAGAACAGGCTTAACGTTTTCCGCCGCTCAACGTCTTTCTTTTCTTCTGTTGCACCTGCATGTAATGTCGGATATAGAATTTCTTCTTTCCATCCACTAAATCCTCCGAGCAACGTATAAACACTGTCATAGTGTTTCATTTTCAACAACATCCACGCTTGTGACGCATGAATGCCACCTTCGGAATACAACACTACAATCTCATTTCTCTTTATACCGTTATTCAACAATTGTTGAACGGACATTATTTCCGAATGGACAATATGTTGATGAAAATGTGAAACAGAATCCCGAAGATCGATCAATCGGATTTTCTTGCCGGTATGTATCTGTTCGGCAAGTTCAAGCGGAGTGATGTGATCTTTTCCGGTCTCTATGAGTATGGCTATTTCATCGAGATTACGAACGTCTCGTCTCGGTATACCGATGAATGCAGCAAGTAATGCGAGGATTAATGCAATGGAGGCGAGGATTTTATTGAAAGACATAATTGACAGAATTGTTAATAGTAGGAGTCCCGACGAATGTTATCGGGACGACAAAGCGACCTTCATAATGAAAGGGAGATTGCTTCGCTCGCAATGACAGCAAATGAATATTATTTTATAGAGCGAAACCGTGTTTCAAGTTTTTCCGCGCTATAAAATCCCGCAAGTGCCGCGAGAACGATCAGAAGAACCATGGTGCCGTGTGAAAGATTGAAAACCTGTGAAAGTGTGATTTCTCCCTTCGGTGTCGATGAATACCAATCACCGATTAGAGGAAACAGTTCACCAAAAAGAAAGATGCCTGCAAACATTCCAAGCAAATGGATCCAACCATCCATTTTTCCGGTGACCGATGCGACGCAACATGTTCCAGGACAATATCCTCCCAACACAAATCCTACGCCAAAGACAAGACCCCCGACCAATTGCGGAACAAGAAATGTCGGAAGAACATGCACAAGTGAAAGATCCAAAACTCCGAACCATGATAACCAAAAGAGTCCCTGCATTGCGGTGACAATTGCGGTGAACATCACTTTGAATACGGTGAGATCTGTGAAATAGAATTGCTGAGCCAGTTTTACGCTGCTGCCGAATCCTGCCTGCTCAAGAAAGAATCCGAAACCGATCCCGATAATTACCGCAAACAATAGCGCCGTATCGTTTCCAAACAATCCGAACTGATAAAAAGGTGCATTCATACTAAGTCCATTGTTTTCTAAAAAAATATGCAACGGCGTACGCGCTGGCAAAGACGGCGATCATAAAGACCCAGCTTCCCACGCTCAGTAATGCGCCGCCGGTCAGCGCTTGTCCGCTGGTGCAGCCGCGGGCTATCTTCGATCCCAGGCCCATCAGTATGCCGCCTCCAAAAGCGTAGATCATCCTCGTGGAGACGGTGATACGCGCCCCTTTATCCACCGTCCGCCGGACACGCCCTGCGATCAATCCAGAAATCAATCCGCCGATGAGCACACCGGCGATCTCATACACGAGCCAGTCGTTCAGCGGATTGCCGTTCGGCGTGCCGAGATACTCTTTATAGAACGCGTTCGTCTGCGCGTGCGCTGGGGCAACGGCATTCACTCCAAGCGTCACGAACGAACTCAATGCGCCCGAGGCTCCGAGTCCGCGCCCCATCACGACGAATGCCGCAAGCAGGACGAGTCCCAGTCCGATGCCGGCGAGATACGGGTTCATGTACGGCTTTGGTGTTTGCATATCATCTCATACTTAACGCGATTCCGTCTTAATCATCATACAATCGTGTCATTACGAGTCCCGAGGTCCACTGCCCAGCGAAACGCTACTTTCTCTTCCTACTTCGGCGGATTCTGCCAAGGACAAGACTGTTGAAAACTGTTAAATCACCAATACCTTTACATCAGGGTAGCCCATCAGCTTGAGGATAAAATAGTTGGCTGCCGCTTCACCTGGATCATCGGAGAAGCAAACAAGCTCCGCATATCTCGGGACCCCGGCCTTGGCCAGGATGTTCCAGATATCTTTCGCGGCTTTGGGCGTGCCGTCGGCATTCAGGAGATCCGTGTACGGGACATGAACAACTTTGCCGTCCTGAGCGTTAGCTGGCACATTCTTGCCCGAAGCAATAAATACCCTGGGATACAGTCCCTGTGTGCTTTTTGGGTCCGCGATCACCACGTCCGTCCGGAAATTCGCGGGATAGACCGTCGGAGGTATGGACAAGTCCTGTGGGGCTTTTCTGGGGCCAACAACAGTTGCATCCTTTGTCAAGGCGAAACCGCGTTGTGCCCATTCATTCTCCAGGGAATCCATGTAGACAGATACTTTTTTCTGTCCTAGTTTCTCCAGCATCACGAACGCCAGGGCCGATTCTTTGGTCAACCCTGCGCCTGAAATCACCACCGCTTCATGAGACGCATTGACTCCCGCCGGACCCAGGATTTCAGCCAGCTTCTCAGGATTTGTGAGATTGCTTTTGAACACATCTGCCGGGATGTTAAGCGCAAAAGGCAGATGTCCTTGATTGAATGCGTCTGCAGGCCTCACATCCACGATGGTGACGTGTGAGATTCCGTACATCCTCATCATTCTGCCGCCCCAACTCTGCAGCCAGCTTGTTTCCCTCATCAGAAACGGGGCATCGTATGTCCAGAAAGGGAGTTCTCTTTGATCGGACACCCATTCCAACTGCGAGCCCGGGTAAAGTTTCACCTTAGGGTAGTCCAGTAGGAACTTAAGCGCGAAGAACGGCACGCTGGCGGCTATACCGCCCCCGCAATGGGTGAGGACCTTTTGTTCAGGCCTGACTCCCAAATAGGTCAGCATCCTCTTTATTTCTTCAGTGGATTTGAACGTCTTGTCCGGATTATAAAAGTCGGCACTGGGCAGCATGATGGCATTTGGGATATGGCCGGGCTTGCTAAAGAAGTGGAGTCCTCCAAAATGCCAGCCGGGCTCAAGTGCTTCCAGTAAAACATTGTTGCGGGGGTCTCCGGATGCGGTAAGGAATTCCGGCAGCTCGACTTTTGCATCTTCGTTA
>JACVXU010000359.1 GCA_015661185.1 Bacteroidota bacterium | reverse complement strand
GTAGACGTTGTTTGTTCTGTCGGCGTCAAATGCATACCATCCCGGATCGAGCACAGCAGAGGCCACTTCACTTTCCGTCACAATTTCCTGGGAACGACTTTTTTCCGCGGATACCGGAAACTCTAAGGAAACGTCCTGTCCGGACCTTGTTCTGGCTACAACCTTGAGCGGCAGGTTCAGATCGCCATTGTTCGATACAGTGATCGTTGTCCTGTACAGGTTGTCGTTTCCTTTTCTGCTTTCAAGATCGTCGATGGAATAGTCAAGTCGCTTCGTGGTGAACAGCCAATCGTCAAAATATGACCTCAAATCTTTCCCGCTTACCTTCTCCAGCGACTCCCGGAGATCCCGCAGCTCTGCAGTCTTGAACTGATGTCGATTGGCGTATGTACGCAGCCCCTCAGTCATGACAGAATCACCCAGATACGTTTCCAGGCCGCGGAGAAAATACGCGCCTTTGTAGTATGCGGCCCAAACATAAGTCGGATCACCGATCTTGATCTTGGATACAGGGACATACTCGACTGGCTTTTGTCTGGCAAGGTAATCGAATTCGAAGAGACCGACATCTTCGGCGATCCGCAAGCCAATCTGCGGAATGTTGATGAGGGTAATCGAACCCATCGGCCTTGAGACATCGGTGTTCTTCTGAGTGTATCGCAAGGCGGAGTACTGAGCGAGCGCCTCCGTAAGGAACTGCTCGCCTTCCACGGAAAACCGGTGTGCAACCTTGCCTCCCCACCAGTGATGAGCAAGCTCATGGGAAAGGACAAAATCACGCATGTGTCGTCCGAACCTGTTCTCTGCCGGCATACGCACGTAGGCTTGGTTGATGAGGATCATGCCGGGCGGCCCGTAACCTCCACGACGATTTGTCTCAACAATTTTGAGCTCCTCAAACGGATACCTGCCGTATTGCTTCTGATAGTATGCCAGGACAGGACCCAGGCTTGTCACCAGGGAATCGGCCCAACCTTCATCTTCAGGATACAGGTATGTCGTAATCATCAATCCTTCATGGAGATGATTCTTCTGGACATACCGGGCAGACGAGACGGAAAGAAACGTCAGCGGCGGATTGTCGAGCTTCCAGTGGAACGTACGACGCCCCGCATTCTCCTGAACGTCAACCAGTTTCCCGGGACACACTACTGTCTGTGAGTCGCTCACCGTCATGAACATTTCACATCTTACCCAGTTCGGATCGTCACTGTGACTTATCGGTTGCGGAAAGTACCTCGATTCTGTGAGGAGCCATGAATTCTTCGAGTCAATTCGCACCGAAACCTCACCGAGGTAAACGCCGCCGTGCGTGATCCTTACCCTTGCCGATTCTTGTGGAGCAAGAGCACGAAAAATGTGAAGGTTTCCCTCCGGCTGGTCACGGGCTATCTCAGATGAGGTATAAGGCAAGTCCGCCTCATTGCTGCCTTGAATTGACTCGATCTTGTCAAACCATAGACTCATCTTGATTGTGTCTGCTTTCAGTTTACCGGAATTGAACAGAAGCACCTCTGTCGTTAGCCGCAACCTGTGGTCGGAAGGAAGAATCTCTCCCCACAGAGTGTACTCCAGCGCCCGCACGGAATGGCTCTGGCCGTGTACGAACGAGCTCCCCAACACCGTTGAAACCACGAGGAGCATACCGGTGCACTTCTTCATTTTGCCTCCCTGGAGACAATTGAAGGTTGATGGAGGGTCGTCCTCTTTCCTCCCGTCTCGCCTCTGCTTCCGTGCGAACAGCGGTTCAGACAGCCGGATGAGGGGTACCCGACCCCTCTTTGTCCCCTACACCTTTACCCAGTTCTTTGCCTCAACCGCTTTGTAGATTGCTTCCATGAGGTGGTGAAGCTTGAGCGCGTCGTGGAAATTCGGTGACGGCATTCTGTTATTGACGACGCAGTCGAGAAAATTGTATTGTGCTGCCACATGCGACCGCACCCAACCCATCGTGAATTTGGGAGCCGGCATAATTGCCGGCGCAGGGTACTTCTGAGCCGTGCTGATTGCCTTGTAGCCCTGAACGCCCTTTGGGTCATTCGCATTGAAGGCAAGGAGCTCGTTTGGCTTCATCAGGTTGAATGCAAGCGCCCCGTTCTGACCGTTGATTTCGAAGCGCATTTCATCTTCAGCGCCCGTTGCAACGCGTGACATTTCAGCAATCCCTATTCCACCATTCTTGAACCTCAGTATTGCGGTAATGGCATCTTCCACGTCCACCTTTCCCTTTTTCTTCGGATTCTCGGGCAACGGACGTTCCTTGAAAAACGTTTCCATCGTTGCAGATACCATGTCAACATCGCCCACCAGGTACTGCATGATATCGAGAATGTGTGGACCCAGGTCGACAAGCACACCACCGCCAATCATTTCCTTCATCAGTCGCCATTCCCGCGGGCGCTTTGGATCGATATAGCCTGAATGAAGGTAGAGTCCGCGGAAATGGAATACACGGCCCACAAAGTCGGCGTTGATCAATTCTTTTGCCTTCATGATCGCTGGGATGAACCGATACTCCGCTGTAATCTGGTGCTTCAGCCCGGTTTGATCTGCAACGGCGACGATTTCTTTTGCCTCCGCTTCGCTGAACGCCAATGGTTTCTCACAATACACATGTTTGCCGTTTTTGAGTGCACCAATCACCGCCTCTTTGTGCATCTTGTTTGGCGTACAGACATTGACAACATCGATGTCTTTGCGCACAATGAGCTCGCGATAGTCGGTCGTATACGACTCAAAGCCGGCCTGTTCAACCCCCTTTTTCGCAAGGGATTCGTTGGTGTCGCAGACGCACTTGAGTGTGATTTTACATGGATTGCCATCGTAGTAGAGTGGAATGGAGCGATAGGCATACGAATGGATGCGTCCCATTTGCCCGAACCCAATCATCCCAACACGAATTTCTTTCTGCATAGTCCAACCCCTTTTTATCGATTGTCACACACATTCTCGTATCGCACGAGCGTAACTGCTGACCAGTTAGAGAGCCTTTAGTGCCTTTGTTACACTCTGACCTTCATGCACGATCGCTGCCAGGGCATGAAGAATCTTAGCCGGATCCTTGTGCTGCCAGACATTCCGCCCAAAAACAATTCCCTTTGCCCCGCAATCGATTGCATCCTTTACCATCTGAAGCATTTCACGGTCGGAGTCCATCTTCGGTCCGCCGCGCACAAGAATCGGCACCGAAGCGATTCCGATGAGCTCCTCAAACTGTTTCTTCGATTCGGGGAAATCCGCTTTGATCAGATCTGCTCCGATCTCGGAGGCCATGCGGATGATAAGCTTCATGATCTCGAAATCCCGTACGACGTTTGCCCCCTTCTGAATCGCCAGCGGCTCAACGATAAACGG
>JACVXU010000358.1 GCA_015661185.1 Bacteroidota bacterium | reverse complement strand
TTACAGACCTCATGCACGGCAAACAACACTCGCCCTGCCGTGGTCTCAAGCCAGAACCAATCAATTCAATCGTAAACTATGGCCACGCTAGAAAACAAAATCAAGCAGAAGAAAGCCCGCATCGGTGTCGTTGGTCTGGGCTACGTGGGGTTGCCGCTGGCGGTTGAGTTCGCCGCAAAGGGCTTTGAAACCCTGGGTATCGAGGTCGATGAGACCAAGGTGAAGGCGATCAACACGGGAAAGAACTACATCGACGATGTTGATGACAAGGTCTTCGCCAGGGTCACGAAGATTGGCCTGCTCAAGGCGGCGGAGAATTACAGTGATGTCGCGAAACTCGATATCATCTTCATTTGCGTTCCGACACCGTTTACGGCTAACAAGGAGCCCGATATTTCCTATATTGTTGCTGCTTCGAAAGAGATAGCTCCGCGGTTGCGCAAAGGACAACTCATTATTCTCAAGAGCACGACATTTCCCAACACAACCGAGGGATATGTTCAGCCGATCCTTGAGCAATCGAAGCTCAAAGTGGGAAAGGATTTTTACCTCGCGTTCTCCCCCGAACGGATAGATCCGGGGAACAAGAAATGGGCGACGAAGAATACACCCACGGTGGTTGGCGGTGTGACGCCCGAGTGTACGCGTCTTGCCTGCCTTGCGACCCAACAGATCGTATCGACGGTCGTTCCTGTTTCGAATCCGAAGGTTGCCGAGATGGAGAAACTTCTGGAGAACATCTTCCGGAGCGTCAATATCGCGCTTGTCAACGAGCTCGCACAGCTCTGCGACAGGATGGGAGGCATCAATATGTGGGAGGTCGTTGAGGCTGCAGCGACGAAGCCATTTGGGTTCATGCCGTTTTATCCCGGCCCGGGGATCGGGGGACACTGCATCCTGATCGATCCGTACTACCTCTCCTGGCTTGCCCGGGAGCATGATTTCCAGACCAAGTTCATCACCCTTGCCGCTGAGACAAACGAGAACATGCCGTTCTATGTGAAGAGCATGGTCCAGCGCGAGATCAGCATGATGCCGGTCGCATTTCCGGATGCAAAGCTCCTGATCCTGGGCGTTGCCTTCAAGCGGGACGTTGACGACATCCGCCATTCGCCTGCTCTCAAGGTCATGGAGCTTCTGCTCAAAGACGGGGCGCGCAACATCGTGTACAACGATCCATTCGTTCCGAAGGTGAAGGTCGACGGCCATTCATACGAATCGGTGGACCTGACGAAGGAACTTGTGAAGAGCGTGGATTGCGTGCTGATCACGACGGACCACAGCCAGTACGACTATGAGATGGTTGTGAAGAACGCGAAACGGGTGATTGACACGCGAAATGCAACAAAGAACGTAAAGAGGGGGAGGGAGAAGGTGGTGTTGTTGGGGGATGGGAAGTGAGCAGTGGGTAGACAGTCCTGAGTAGGCAGTATGAAGTAGGCAGTAGGGAGCACGGAGGTGTCGGTGGTCAATGGAGCAACAGCGTATCGTGGCTACAAAGACTTGCGAGTCTACCAGCTTGCATATTCGCTGGCAATGGAGATCTTCCAGGAAACCAAGAAATTCCCAGTGGAGGAACGATACTCTCTCATTGATCAAATTCGTCGGTGTTCCCGTTCGATTCCGACCAACTTGGCAGAAGCGTGGAAAAAAAGAAAATACGAGAAGGCGTTTGTGAGCAAGCTGATCGATTGTTCGAGTGAAGCTGCTGAAGTGGAAGTCTGGATTGACTTCTCACTCGATTGCGGATATCTGCAGAAAGATCGACATCAGTACTTCACAGGAAAATATGATGAGATCAATAAGATGTTGTATTCGATGATTAATCAACCGGAGAAGTTCGTTGCAAAGTGAACAGCATAGCGTGAGGAGTATGCAGTATGCAGTATGTAGTAGGGAGGGATGTCATGGACTGCCTACTGCTATCTCCTTACTCCCTACTCAAAGTTTTCAGGTGCCAGCATGAAACGCCTGTTTTCTCCCTGGCGTTCCGCATACATTGCTTCATTCAAGTCTGCAAAGCACGGCAAGGGATGCCTGTTTTGCCGCATCGCAAAGGCTCGGCAGGACGAAAAGAACCTCGTCGTCTGGCGCGGAAAGCACTGCTTCCTGGTGATGAACCTGTATCCGTACAACAGCGGACATCTGATGGTTGTGCCGTATCTGCATACCTCGGATCTCTCTTCGATCCCGGATGAGGCGAATGTCGAAATCATGCAAGCTGCCGTTAGGGGCATGAAGGCGCTTGCCTCGGTGAGCGGCCCTCAAGGATTCAACTTCGGCGCGAACCTGGGTCGGGCGGCCGGAGCCGGCATCGACGAGCACATCCATTTCCATGTTGTGCCCCGATGGAGCGGCGACACGAACTTTATGCCGGTGCTGGCGGACGTGAAGCTGATATCGGAGGATATGAAGAAGACGTGGAAGCAGTTGTGTAGTGCAGTAAAAAGTAGAAAGTAAAAAGTAAATCGTGAGATAAACGCGTTGCCCGAAATTCATTTCGGGGCTGTTGAATAACATGTCGTAAGACGTAAAACGGTATCACTATTCACTATTCACTGTTCACTATTTACACTTCACTATTTACTACCCAGTTCTCTCCAGGATTTCACATGAAACGCGCGCTGATTACCGGCATCACAGGTCAGGATGGCTCATACCTCGCCGAACTCCTTCTCAGCAAGGGGTACGAGGTGCACGGCATCATCCGGCGGGCAAGCACATTCAATACCCACAGGATTGACCACATCTATGTCGATCCTCATACTCCCCTGGCAAAGATTCATTTGCATTATGGCGATCTTTCCGACCCGGGTCTGATGACAGAGATGATGTATAACATCAAGCCCGACGAAGTGTACCATCTTGGCGCTCAGAGTCACGTCCGGATTTCTTTCGACATGCCGGAGTATACAGGGGATATCACGGGATTGGGCACCACGCGGCTTCTTGAAGCGATACGAAGAAGCGGGGTGAATACGAGATTCTACCAGGCCTCATCGTCGGAGATGTTTGGTGCTGCGCCGCCGCCTCAGAATGAGAAAACGCCGTTCTACCCGCGAAGTCCATATGCAGCGGCAAAGGTTTATTCGTACTGGATGACGATCAACTACAGGGAGGCATACGGCATCCATGCATCGAATGGGATTCTCTTCAACCATGAAAGCCCCCGTCGCGGCGAGGTGTTTGTTACGCGGAAAATTACGCGGGCAATCGCTGATATCGTCGCCGGCAGAGCAAGCACGCTCTACCTTGGGAATCTGGACGCCAAGCGCGACTGGGGATTCGCTCCCGAATACGTCTCCTCGGCACCGGAGTCGGCCATTCAGTTCGCGAATTCCTGGAAGAATCATTCGCCTACGTGGGGCTGGAAATCGAGTGGCGCGGCAAAGGAGTCAAGGAGAAAGCAATCATTGCTGATGTGAAAGGCGAGTACGGTCCTCGGTTGAAAAAGGGCCGGCCGCTGGTTGAGATTGATCCAAAGTACTTCCGTCCGACGGAGGTCGACAGCCTTCAGGCCGACATACGCAAAGCAAAAAAGCAGCTTGGCTGGCAGCCCAGGGTTGGATTTGCCGACCTTGTAAGAGTCATGCTTGACTACGATATGATTCGGGCCGGTATTCGCCCGCCGGGACGAGGAATGACGATCCTGAAGCGAAAGGATTTCGGCTGGACGAATCATGCCTTCGCTCTGCAGGACCAGATAAAGGAAGGCCTTGGATGAAGGCATTATCTGCGCGTAAGGTGCATGAGCTTCCCCTAGCCGTCAGCGTTTAGCTGTCAGCTCTCAGCGGGTTGCGCAAAAGAGAATGGAATAATGGATGGAATGGTGGGTGGGGAGCGAGCTCGCACAGGTTGTAGGACGACATGCTTGCCCCGACTCTCTCGGGGCCCGCCTCATGATTCAGAAAGGGCAGGCGGGAGATTCATTTCGTCCGAATTGAATTTCCAGAATTGTTGTATCTCCACAATTGTTCTGACTACCGGGGTGTCCGTTGGCAATTCTTGGACAGCCGCCGGCCAGAACGACTTGCCCCGGATTATTCGGGGCTTTACCGGGCTGGCCATCAGACGGGGGGGGGATGTGTGCGATAGAAGCAGTTGCAGACCCG
>JACVXU010000357.1 GCA_015661185.1 Bacteroidota bacterium | reverse complement strand
GTACGAGGAATGTGATCTGCAGAAGGCTCACAAGGGAGAAGTAAATCGTGATTGCCTTGTCGTTGTACCTGCTTCCGATCCATTGCGGCACGGTAATCGTCGAATGCTTGTCGGCAATTCTCCGGAACTTCTTCGTGACGACGATCAAACCCAGAAAGATACCGAGCGGCGTCGCGAGCGCATAGCCAACGAAGCCGGCAAATCCGTAGGCGTACACCAATCCCGGGTTGATGACGAATGTGGCGATGCTGGTCATGTTGGCCGCTAACGAGAGACCGATGAACCACGGCTGCACATCGCGCGTTCCGACAGAAAAGGACTGCATCGTTTTCGCTTTCCTGCTGTTGTACCAGGCAACCGCGACGATGACCGCGGCATATGCCAGGACAAAGATCCAGGAAAGCAGGTTTTCACTCACCGCATGGTTCCTTCTGATTATGTGGTGTATTGCCAGCGGAGAGCCGCGACAGCCATAGCCATTCCGCCTCCCGAGCTCACCAGGTAGATGAGGTCGTTCTTCTTCACCAAATGCTTTGACACCGCATCATCAAGTGCCATGGGGATGCAGGCGCTGCCGGTATAGCCAAACTGATCCATGACGTTGTGGGCACGTTCCTTTGCAACACCGAGCTTCTCCAGCGATTCGTTGATGCTGTTGATGTTGATTTGCGTGAAGAAGAATTTGTCGATGTCCGGTATTGTGTGATTCAACCTGTCTGCCAGCGCCTTTACGAGCTTCGGCCAATAGGTCGCGTTCGTTTCGAGCGGGATTTTCTTGGCAAATTTCAGCAGATGATCCTTTCTTTCGAACACTTCCGCCGAGAGAATTTGCGATGTTCCCCCCGCATAGATGCCCATGTAATCATGGTATTGACCATCCGCGAACAACGTGCATCCCAGCATCCCTGTGTCGTCCTTCGATCGCCCGAGAACAACGGCCCCCGCACCGTCTGCGAAGAGGGTAGCAATCTTTCTATCATCGAAATCGAGGTAGCGACTCATGAGATACGCGCCGACGACGAGAATGTGCCGATATTGGTCGTCTCCGGCGATGTATTTCGATCCGATGTCCACTGCGGTGACAAATCCGGCGCAGGCAGTGTTGATATCGAAGACTCCCGCGTTCGCTGCCCCAAGTTTGAATTGTACCACGGAGGCGGTCGACGGCGAGATGTAATCGGGGGTGTCGGTTGATACAATGATAAGATCGAGATCAGAAGCAGAGATGCCGGCGTGGGCGATTGCACTCTTCGCAGCTTCAACCGCGAGATCCGAAGTGACCTGCGTGTTGGCAGCGTAGTGACGCTGGAGGATGTTGCGATTGGCCTTCAGAAAGGCATCGACATCTTCGCCATACCGTTCGTTGAAATAGCTATTCGGAACAATGCGCTCTGGCGCGTAGGAACCGGTTCCGATAATTGCGGCTCGGGGCATCGATGTTCTCCTACCAGACCATACCGCCGTCGACACTCAGGACGGTCCCGGTGACAAAGGCCGCATCATCTGACGCGAGGAAGAGGTAGGCATGTGCGATTTCGATCGGTTCGCCGAGACGCTGGAGCGGTGTGCGTTCTTTTATAGTGGTCAGGATCTTCTCCGGCACGGTCGCGATCATGTCCGTGGCAATGAATCCCGGTGCGACGGCGTTGACGGTGACCCCCTTCCTTCCGAGCTCCCTTGCCCACACTTTCGTCATGCCGATTACGCCTGACTTGGTGGCGACGTAATTCGTCTGCCCGAAGTTACCGTACAATGCAACCACTGAGGAGGTGTTCACAATCCGGCCGTATCCGGCAGCTACCATCGGCACCGACGCGGCTTTCGTCATGTTGAACACGCCTCTAGAACACGCCTCTAAGGTTCACACTGACGACCTGGTCGAACTGTTCTTCGGTCATCTTCGCGAGCGTTGCGTCCCTGGTGATGCCAGCATTGTTAATAAGAATGTGCACAGCACCGAAGGTCTGGATCGCCTTGTTCACAGCGGTCTCCGCCTCAGCCAACACAGCTACGTTGGTTTTCACGCCGACGGCTTTTCCCCCTTGTTTCACAAGTTCGCTCGCGACTTGCAGCGCAGCAGTCTCGTTGATGTCCACCACAACAACATTGGCGCCTTCCCGCGCGAACAAGAGCGCAGTCGCCTTTCCAATTCCCTGTCCCGCCCCGGTGATAATTGCCGTCTTGTTTTGTAGTCTCATGGGTATCCTTTATGCTTTCATCTTGAGCTTTCGGTTCTTCCGCCAGAGTGAATCAAAATCCCTGTAGAAATCGCTCATTTGTTCGTAGAAGATATCCATAGCGGCGAGATTTTCCTTCCATCGTTTTTTCTTGGGGGACCTATCACCGTTGAGCATGTGGAGGAAGTTCTCCGCGATGGAGATATTTTTCCGTACCGTCGCCATATTAAAGTGGAAGACATTGATGAAAATGTCGCTGTCGGCGATGTAGTAGTCTTTTCGCGGATCGGCTCCAGAGCTCTTCTTGATGAAGCCCAGCGAGTTGAGTCTTCGCGTTGCCTCCGATATCAATCCCTTGGAGCGACCGAGGAGCCGGCAGATTTCTCCGAGCGAGAGAGGATCGTTCGTTGTCAGCAGGAGGCCGATGATCAGGCCGTTGAGCCGCTTGAACCCATACGAGGCGTACAGATTGCCGAACTCTTCGATGAAGAGCTGTTGTTCGGGAAGGAGTCTGTGTGTCATAGGATATTCGGAATGTTTAGGAAATACTAAACAATAAAAACGAAGATGTCAAGCCTTTTCAATGAAGCGGGAGTTGGTGGATATGGTGCAGGCATCCTATGGACAGTAGGGAAAGGAAAAGTCCCACCGAGACTGGGAGAATGGCTGGGTCGCTGTCAGCAGGCAACGCTTTTCAATCCAGACCACCCCAGCGGCGATTGCTTAACATTGTCACTGCATTCTTGGCTCCCTGCAGGAGGCCTTCTAAGACAGGAATACAGAGCAAACCTGCAGGTATTAGCTCAAGTTTTGCAGGATTGCCAACGAAACCTGGATGTTTGATTGGTGGGCCTGTTATTCCAATGCCATCTCAAAGACGCAATTCAAGGTTGCAACTCCCGTAAGTAGGCGGTTTTCCCGCCGAAGCCCCGACCTGTCCGCCGACTTGCCCGCCGAAACGCAGTGCAGGCGGGAGTCACGACGAAGGCGGAAGGGACGAAGGCGTGGCCCCCGTCCTTCGGCTCGTCGCATCAGAAAGCGATGCGGCTTCCGCCGCAAAGCGTAGCGGACAGGCGCTCAGGACCCGCTACAAAAAAGGAAACGCCCCGGCCTGGCCCGCATCACGGATGCCTTGTGCCGGGCGTCTTCCTTTGGAATGATGCCACTAATTCGCATATTGTGAATTAAGCGTCAGAATCACCTCCCCGTTTCCCCTCAACCAAACAGAATGACGAGTGCAATGAGCGACAACAAGGTAATCTTCTCGATGATCGGAGTCGGCAAGGTCCACAAGCCGAACAGGCAGGTGCTCAAAGACATCTACCTGTCTTTCTATTACGGTGCAAAGATCGGAGTTCTGGGTCTCAACGGGGCCGGTAAAAGCACGCTGCTGCGCATCATCGCCGGCGTTGATAAGGATTATCTGGGTCAGGTAACCTCCCAGAAAGGAATCACGTTCGACTATCTTCCCCAGGAGCCGGAACTCGATTCGTCTAAGACCGTCAAGGAGATTGTCGAGGAGGGAGCTGCCGAGACAGTCGCTCTTCTCAAAGACTATGAGGCCGTCAACGCCGCACTGGGCGAGCCGGATGCGGATTTCGACAAACTCCTCGAGAAGCAGGCAAAGCTCCAGGAACGGATCGACCATCTCAATGCATGGGATCTCGAAAGCAAGCTCGAGATGGCGATGGATGCGCTTCGATGTCCTCCCGGCGATACTCCGGTCAAAATTCTCTCCGGCGGAGAACGACGGCGCGTTGCGCTGTGCCGCCTTCTTTTGAAGGAACCGGACGTGCTCCTGCTGGACGAACCGACCAACCATCTGGACGCCGAATCGGTGGCATGGCTTGAACATCATCTTGGCCAGTACAAAGGAACCGTCATCGCCGTAACGCACGACCGCTACTTCCTGGATAATGTCGCAGGATGGATTTTGGAGCTCGATCGGGGGGAGGGGATCCCGTTCCAGGGGAACTACTCGTCATGGCTTGAGCAGAAGAAAGCCCGCCTCGAACTCGAAGAAAAGCAGGAAAGCAAGCGGCACCGGGTTCTCGCCCGGGAATTGGAATGGGTACGGCTGAACCCCAAGGGGCGTCATGCCAAGAGCAAAGCTCGCATTGCAGCCTATGAAAAAATGCTTGAGGACCAGGGAGATAAACGGGACGAAGAGATGGAAATCTATATTCCGCCCGGTCCGAGGTTGGGAGATGTCGTCATCGAGGCAAAAAACGTCACGAAAGCGTACAGCGACAATCTGTTGTGTGAAGATATGACATTTTCGCTGCCCCGCGGCGGCATCATTGGTGTCATCGGACCCAACGGGGCGGGCAAGACAACGCTCTTCCGTATGATTACGGGACAGGAGAAGTCCGACTCGGGGACTATTGTTGTCGGCGAGACGGTAAAGTTGGCCTACGTGGATCAGAGCAGGCCGCTCGATCCGAACAAGACGATTTGGCAGGAGATTTCGGGGGGAGAGGAACTTCTTCAAATCGGAAATCGCGAAGTCAATTCACGCGGCTATGTATCCCGGTTCAACTTCAGCGGAACCGATCAGCAGAAGCCGACCGGCGTTCTGTCGGGCGGAGAAAGAAACCGCGTGCATCTCGCAAAAGTGCTGAAGGAAGGAGCCAACGTGTTGCTGTTGGACGAACCAACGAACGATCTCGATGTCAATACGCTCCGGGCTTTGGAAGAGGCGCTTATGAATTTTGCTGGATGCGCTGTCATCATCTCCCATGACCGCTGGTTCCTCGATCGCGTCGTGACGCATGTCCTGGCGTTTGAAGGAGACAGCAAGGTGTTCTGGTTTGATGGAAACTACACGGAATACGAAGAGAACCGGAAAGAACGGCTTGGGATCGCAGCCGACCAGCCGCACCGGATCAAGTACAAGAGACTCGTGAGATGAGGAAGCTGATCCGATTTGGAGACCACCGGACAGATTTGGGCCTTGACTTACGATGAAGCAGATTCTGCTCTTCTTTTCGTTCGTTGTTCCGATCGCCGTGATCATCGCACAAGACTCTTCCTT
>JACVXU010000356.1 GCA_015661185.1 Bacteroidota bacterium | reverse complement strand
CGTCGATGTTCCCGGTCGCATAGATCTGGATGCGATATCCCTGGGAGAATTCAGACTCGACGATGACGCTGTCATGCTTCTCTTCCGCTGCAGACCTCTCCCGCTCAAGCACATGACGTCTCTGGATTTCTGCGATTTCGTCGTCATAACTGGATGGATTAAATGATCTCTCATAACGGGAGAGTGGGACTCGCTGTTCGCGTTCCTCCGGCGGAGGAGCAGCATCCTTTTGTGAACTCCCGGATGAGCCGCAACCGGAAAGAAGAAGTACGATCGCGGGAAGGAGTGTGGTAAAGGCTCCGTGCTTCATTTGGAAATATAGTTGATCCAGGAATCGGAGTACTCAGCGGGGAACTGCTTGATAATCGACTTCCGGAGGGAATCTGCCTGCTTCCAGGTATCGAATTTTCCTACGCGGACCCGATACAGCTTATCATATGGCTCGAAGTAGTTGAAGATAGGGAGCTCGGCAAAACGGTCCCGGGCGAGTTTTTGCACCCGAAGGGCATGATCCGTCCTGGCGAAAGCCCCAACTTGAACAGTATAGGCGGGGTCTGCCGGGCGCTCGATCGGTTTTACGGCACGCGTGCCGGGCTTCGACGTTCGCACGACCGAAGCCTTCAACGTATCGTGTTGAGATGTAAATCCCGCCCGTTTGGCGCGAAGCGAGTCGGAGCGCATCAAAGAGTCCACTTTGGCGCGCACAGAGTCTGAAACCGCCTGGCTTGCCAAGGGGGCCGCAGCCCGCTTTCCCGTCCCTGCCTCTTCAGATGAGACACAAGCAGCGAGAAGGAAGGAAGTGCAGAGAAGGGCTTGCAGGAACACCCATCGAGCGGTGTGTGGTTGATAGGATTGAACCATTTTATTCCCGTTGAAGGTGGGTCACCAATTCCATTGTTGATTTGAACATCGTCGCTTCGCCAGATTCCCTACGATGTCGCGGCAAAGAGCTCCCGCACAAGGGACAACCTCCAATATATCAGAAAATCAACGAGTTACAAGTGCGAACTCAGGTCCGTCCACGATACCGCCGCCTCCGAATCCGCCTTGAGATGGTCGCGAGCTAGTACTGACCATAGAGCGGGCCATAATTCTCGCATGCCCGATAATCTGCACCTTCGAGATCGCTGGCTCCGAAGGCAGTCCATGCACTCGGGCGGAAGATCCGTTCTTCAGGTACATTGTGCATTGAGACGGGGATCCGGAGGATTGAGGCCAGTGTGATCAACTGGCTTCCCACATGACCATAGCTCAGGACACAGTGGTTCGCTCCCCAGTTGTTCATAACCGAATAGGCGTCACGGTACGGGCCTCGTCCGTTCGTTGTCGGGGCAAACCACGTGGTTGGCCATGTCCGGTCTGTTCGCTCTTGAAGCGTCCGATCCACTTTTTCCGGCAGATTGACTGTGGTTCCCTCTGCTATTTGCAGCGAAGGACCGAGGCCTTTCACGAGGTTGATCCGGAACATCGTTGCGGGCATACCGCCGCGGGTCAGATAGCCGGATGAATACCCTCCACCCGGGAAATATTCACGCATTCCGGGATACCACTTGGTGGCACGCAGACATTTCTGAGCCTCTCGTTCTGTAATCCCCCAAAATTCTTTCATCACCGGTTTGCCATCAAGCTCCTGGTGTCCGGAGCCGTCGAGGGCAGCTGCGCCGGAATTGATCAAGTGGAGAATGCCCTTCGCAGCGGGCCCCGTCAGCTTGTGCCCGGTCACTCTCTTCACGGCTTCCGGGCTCCAGAACGTGCGCACATCGGCAAATACCTGTGCCTTGTTCGTCAGGAGATGCCCGAGAAGCATGCCTACGCCATTCAGTGAATCATTTTCTGTGGCAACGATGATCGGTTCCCGGATTCCGTTCCAGTCGAATGAAGAGTTCAGCATCGCTTCGAGGAAATCTCCATTGGGGCTGTGATCCGTCCACTGCCGTTGTCCCTGGAATCCACCGGCGATTGCGTTATGACCCAGCGCTTCTTCGCCAAATCCGATATCTCCGAGTTTTGGATTTCCAATCATCAAATCGCGAGCGATCAACGTCATCTTGACGACCGTTTCCCAATCCTTGTCCTTCTGCGCGCGGGTCTTCCGTAGTCTGGGTGGGTTAAAGTCCGTTCCTTCCTTGCAGTTCTCCCTGACCCACTTGAGCGCCTTCGAAAACTCTTCCTTGTCGTAGATCTCCTGTTCAATGCGGCGAGTGAACTCGCTCATATCCACCGTCTCCACGCGCATCCCAAAATAGCTCTCAAAGAGACTGTGGTCGACGATGGAGCCCGCAATGCCCATTGAGACGCCCCCCATTGCGAGATAGGATTTGCCGCGCATCGTGGCAACTGCGAGTCCGGCCTGAACGAACTGAAGGATTTTTCCGCGAACGTCTGGAGGGATCGTGGTATCACCTGCGTCCTGAACGTCCCTTCCATAAATCCCGAAAGCTGGCAGCCCCTTCTGATTATGCGCGGCGAGTGTTGCGGCGAGATAGACTGCGCCCGGACGCTCTGTTCCGTTGAAGCCCCAAATCGCTTTCGGGATGGTGGGATCCATATCCATCGTCTCGGCGCCGTAGCACCAACAAGGTGTGACAGTGAGTGAAACGCCGACGTTCTCGCGCGAGAATTTGTCGGCCGCCTGTGCAGCCTCTGCCGCGCCGCCGATGCACGTGTCGGCAATGACACATTCGACTCGTGCTCCGTTCGAATGGCGTACGTTCTCTGTAATGAGCTTTGACACAGACCTGGCCATGCCGAGTGTTGCGCTCTCCAGTGATTCACGGACGCCACGACGACGGCCGTCAATCGCTGGCCGAATGCCTACCTTTGGCAGGTTCCCGATCAATCGGTTTGTCCCTTGTGCCCGGTTCTTTGTCGCCATCGAACAGCCTCCATGAAGATATTATCGCTGCTTCCCTGTCAGGCGGGGGAGGAAAAGATCGCCGCGGCCTGTCTTGGTTATCGGCTCACGTTTGGCCGCGTCCCGTCGGCTGATTCTTTCTCGCCATCCCGGTCTGTCGATCCTAGTTCACCGGCAGGCACGTGAACCAGAAGTTCGGTGCATGGTTACACGAGGCACCGACGAACGCCCCTGAAGATGCTGAAGTCTATTAAAAATCCGGCCAAGTTTCAACTGCCATCACAGGATCCAGGCTTTCGAGCTTCTTGTCCCCCTCGTAGTAAACGCGCTCCAGGAACAAACCCGATGGCGGTGCGGTAAGCTTCGCAGGTTGATCTGACTGCTGTTCGAGAAATGCCTTGGCCAGGTCGAGCTTCCCGGATCTCGATCTGTTCGATGTGCACCTTCGTTGATTTCTCTTCCGGATCGTCTGCAGTGAACGACCGGAAGTCTTTCAGGCCGGCAAACAATTTGGCCGCTGCACGCATCCGATCGGCTTCAAGCTGATCTTTGATCCACCATACCAGCCTCTTACCGAAGGCTGTCCTTCGTCTGCTGATCTGATAGAGGTAACTTCTCGAGACGGCGTCGTGACGGGCGTGGAACTGCGGCGCGGCTTTCTTGATCCCGAGGACATTGATGTCAGCCGGTAATTCGTCATTGATTTTCCGCCGGAGAATCTCGGGTGCGAGCATGGTCTTTGCTTCGAGGTGCGCAATTTGCTGCAACGCATGAACGCCTGCGTCGGTCCTGCCGGCACCGTAGAGCTCGAAATCCGTTGTGTCGAGCACGGACCCGAGAGCGGAGGCGAGCTCACCCTGAACTGTCCGGGCGTTTTTCTGGATCTGCCACCCGCTGTACCGTGTACCTTCGTATTCGATAGAGAGCTTAAATCGGGCCATCAGCCTTTTCTCTGTATGAGCAAGTCGTTACGTTCGGAGACCAGATGGCAGACGTGGCGAAGAGATCAACTGCCTGAACTCGTCCCACCTTCTGGATGGATTGTCAGCTGTTCCGCCTCGCGACTCGATGTAGGCGCGCACGAGGTCTTGACCAAGGTTATAGTTGATGACATAGCTTCGGTATGCGTCGATGAACCGGACCCGCTGCTTCGCACGCTCAGGTGACATCAGCGCATACGTCACGAGCCATTCCTCAGCCTGCCGGCGATTCATCGCTCCGTCGAGGTACGCCCTGGCCGCTTCGTTGTGTGCATAGTTCAGCGCGCCAGTGAGACGGTGCATGGAGTAGTATTGCTCGGCTTCCGCTCCATGCATGCCCGCGGCAGGGAAGAGGACGTCGCACTCGAAGTCAATTCTTTGATGGCCGGGGAATGCCACTTCGATTCCAAAATTCGCTGTGCCCTCTGCGATCAGTGACTGGGGGCTGAAGAGTGCATAGACCGTGAACTCCACCCAACCACGGTCTCGTGCCAGGTGCATTTCGAGCAAACTGTTGTACACGTGATGCCCGGGATACCCCTCGTGTGCGGCAAGGTCGACAGCGCGATCAACATAGATGGGGAGATCCGTGTTGATCTGAATCAGGCTGTAGCTTCCTCCCTTGAACCAGTTGTATCCGCTCCACGGCTTATTGTTTACGTATTCAATTGCGAAGTGTTCTGTCTGCGGAAGATCGATCGTGCGCCGCGTTCGCTCGCGGCATTCGCGAATCGCTATTTGGAAGACATCATCCAATTTGTTCACGGGGATCACAAAATCCTGGCGGTATCGGTCGTACCGTTGAGCGACCGTCCCCGACCCAGGGATAATTCCGTCGAGTCGCGAGAGTACCTCGCGAAAGAAACTCTCAGGGTGGTGAGGTGGCAAAGCGTCGTACAGTGCCTGGGCTTCCTCGTCGAATGAATACGTGTGTCCCCCAAGCATCTCCAGGCGGGCGAGAAGCGAGCGAATTTGCCGCGTGAGGTATCGATGGCGGAGTTGAAAGATCTCTTCTTCTCGTGCGGTCTGGATGTTCTCAAGGTCGCGCAGCAG
>JACVXU010000110.1:2395-12668 GCA_015661185.1 Bacteroidota bacterium | reverse complement strand
GGACGACGAGGCGGATTTTCTCGAGCTCCGGCAGGTCGGGAAGAGACTCTGCGTCTATTTCAGGGGAGACGGCCAAACGAGTGCCACTTCTAATGAGTTCTCGATGAATTAGCTGCCACAAAGTCTCTAAGGCACGAAGAATGATGAGTTTCTTGAATTCTGTGGACCTCTTGGTGACTTCGTGCCTTGGTGGCTATGTTTATTTGTTTATTCAGAACGGCATTAGGAAGAAGCGTTCCGGGAATCTTCAATCCTGTTGGTCAGTTCCTGAGGGCCGGCTGAAGCCGGTGAAGGAAGGCCGTCAGGAACCGGGACGGACTGTTCCAATGACTTGTCCGCCTGCTCGGATTCTGTAAAGCGTCGGTGAAACACAAGCAACATCACCACGCCTACCGAAACAGAGGAATCCGCGACATTGAAGACAGGAAATCGACTGAGGTGATATCCCCAGAAATCAATATTGAAAAAATCGACGTCGATGAAATCGACAACCTTTCCATAGAAAAGAGGACCTTCGCCGAAGATTACCCCGTAGAACACGCGGTCAATCAAATTCCCGATTGCGCCTCCGAGAATCATTGCGAGAGCCAGCCTGATGACAAACGCTTCGCCGCGTATCTTGTACAGATAGATGAAAATACCGATGCTCGCAAAGATGGAGAAGATGG
The DNA here is from genome assembly GCA_015661185.1 of Bacteroidota bacterium. Taxonomy (GTDB): domain Bacteria; phylum Bacteroidota; class Ignavibacteria; order UBA10030; family UBA10030; genus UBA9647. The sequence goes on along the minus strand of JACVXU010000110.1, from coordinate 12,000 downwards.
TGAGGAACAACTTTCCGCCGACGTCGATCCCGAACGCCATGCCGGGATTTTCGATAAATGTCAGGCGCAGGAAATCGCCAAAAATCGGATAACTTGCTCCGAGAGCGATACCAGCGTGATAGAGGTTGAGGAATGGTATATCGAAACCCTTGACGAGAAGCTTCGCAGCCTGGTCAAGAAGGACAACGATTCCCGTCAGGTACAGAACGCGCATGATCGATAGCCTCTATAGGAACTTGTATTGAATGAATGGCGCCGACTATCGTCCGCGTTTCAGTTTGCACTTGATGCAGAGCTGCGCATGAGGAACCGCTTCGAGCCGCTCTTTGTCGATCAGACTGCTACAATCCAGACAGAATCCGTAGTCGCCTTTCTCAATTCTCTTGAGGGCATCATCGAGGTAGTTCAGGAACTTTCCTTCGCGGGAGGCAAATAAAAACGTCTTCTCGCGCTCCATGGTGTCCGTCCCCTGTTCCATGTGCAGAGAGTAGGTGGAATTCTCAGTCACGTACTCTCCGGTTTGGGTATCCATCATGCTCGCCTTGAGTGTCTCGAGTTCCTCGAGGATCTCCTTCCGCTTCTCTATGATGAGCGCTTTGAAATGAGCCAAGTCAGACTTGGAAAGCCCACGGCGGACGACAGGCGCTTTTACCGGCGCGGGCGGTGGCGCCTGTGCCGGCGTTGCTTTCGCCTTCACTGGCGGCTTTGCCTTTGCGACGACCTTTGCCTTGATCTTCGCCGCTGGCTTGAGGGGTGCTGCCTTCTTTGATGTAGTTTTCTTCGCCATGTCCAATCTCCTCCGTTATGAGTGCTGTTGGATCCTTGCCTAATAGCGGACAATACCAACAGGGTTCCACTGTAGAACGTGCAAACTTGTAAAGTTAATACTTAAGAGTCAATACTCTTCTCGATCCCAATCGACGCCGCCTCTCCATTAATGTCGGCTTCCACGAGCGCAAGCGTTTCCGGGGGTGTGTTCGATATTTCGGTCGCGAGGGTCTCCTGCTGCACATAGCCGGAAAGCCGTGCCAGCGCCTTTGTGAGACGCTCTGTCGACCGGTAGTAGATCTTGATGCGATCGGTGACCTCCAGACCCGCGTCCTTCCGCATGTTCTGGATACGGTTGACGAACTCGCGGGCGAGGCCCTCTTCGATCAATTCATCGTCCAACTCGGTGTCCAGCGCTACCGTCATCGATCCGTCGGATTCAACCATCCACCCCTCAATATCCTCATGAAGAATCTCTACATCTTCCTTGCCGATGGTGTACTCGACTCCGTTGATCGGGAGGGTCATCGTCCCATCCCGTTCGAGCTGATTGATCTCTTGCGGCGTGAATTCCCGGATTCGCGCTGCGATGGGCTGCACCGTCTTGCCGAACTTCTGACCGAGCGAACGGAAGTTGGGCTTTGCTTTCTTGCGGACGATGCCGGAATCATCCGTGACAAACTCGATTTGTTTCACATTGATTTCCTCGAGGATCACATCCTCCATCTGCTTGATCACGGCGCGGTCCTGCTCATTCGACACTGGAAGGATGATCTTCTTCAGCGGCTGGCGCACTTTCAGGTTCGATTTCATGCGCATCGCCCTGACGAGACTGACGATTTTGATCGCCCGCTCCATTCGCAGCTCGAGGACCTCGTTGATCACGCGTTCATCGGCAGTTGGGAGATCGCACAGATGCACCGACTCCGAAGCGCCGTGCTTCGCAACCGCATGAAGGTTCTGGTGCAGTTCTTCGGCCAGGAAGGGTGCAAACGGTGCCATCAGTTTGGAGACCGCTGCCATGCATTCGAACAGAGTCTGGTAGGCTGCAGTCTTGTCCTTCCCCTTCTCGCTCTTCCAAAAACGGCGACGGTTGCGTCTGACATACCAGTTCGAGAGCTGATCAATGGTAAAGTCGCTGACGGCGCGAGCCGCGCGAGTGACGTCGAAGTCATTCATGCACTCCGTGTAGTTCTTAATCAGCGAATTCAACTCCGAGAGGATCCAGCGGTCAATTTCAGCCCGTTCTGAAGGCGGGATCGGAGGCTCCGTGAATTCAAACTGGTCGACGTTTGCATAGAGAGCGAAGAACGCATAGGTGTTCACGAGAGTGCTGAAGAATTTCCTCTGGACTTCTGCGATCCCTTCTTCGTCGAACAAGGTTGGGCGCCAGACAGGACTGTTGGCGACGAGATACCATCGCGTGGCATCGGCACCGTACTTTTGCAGAAGCTCAAATGGATCGACGGAATTCTTCTTGGACTTTGACATCTTCTGCCCTTGCTTGTCCAAGATGAGCTCATTCACCAGCACATTCTTGTATGCCGGTTTGTCAAATAAAAAGGTTCCGATCGAGTGAAGCGTGTAGAACCATCCACGAGTCTGGTCGATGCCTTCCGAGATGAAGTCGGAGGGATACGCGCTCTCAAAGACGTCCTTGTTCTCAAACGGATAGTGCCATTGAGCGAACGGCATCGATCCAGAGTCAAACCAGACATCGATCAACTCGGGCGTTCGCTTCATGGTTCCACCGCATTCCTTGCAGACGAAGGTCACATCATCGACGTACGGCTTGTGGAGGTCAAGCGGATCGGGTACGTTCTTGCCTTCCTTGAACTCCTCCACGCTGCCGACACACTTCTGCTTGCCGCACCCTTCACAGAGCCAGATCGGCAACGGCGTGCCCCAAAACCGGTCACGCGATAATGCCCAGTCCTTGTTTTCTTCGAGCCAGTTGCCAAACCGACCGGAGCCGACTTCTGACGGAATCCAGCGGATGGTGTTGTTGAGCTCGATCATCCGCTGTGCATACGCGGTTGTGCGGATGTACCACGACTCTCTCGCATAGTAAAGAAGCGGCGAGGAGCACCTCCAGCAGTGCGGATAGCTATGGAGGTGAGTCTCTTTCTTATAGAGGATGCGGCGATGCTTGAGATCGGCGATGATTTCCGGATCTGCATCTTTCACGAACTTGTGAGCGAACTCTGTCACTTCCGCGCCAAACTCACCCGATTTGTTGACCGGATGGATCGTCGGGAGGCCATACTTCCGCCCGATCTGATAATCATCTTCACCGTAGGCAGGGGCAATATGGACGATACCGGAGCCATCTTCTGTCGTGACGAAATCGCCTTCGATGACGTACCATCCCCGCTCCGCGGCTTGATGGTATGAATAGAGCCGCTCGTACTCTTTGCCAGCGAGCGTCGCGCCCTTGAACTTCTCCAGAACAGTGTATTCGTCCGCCAGAACTCCAAGCCGGGCTTCAGCCAGAATCAACCGTTCGCCATGGTGTTCGACCTTCACGTAATCGATGTCCGAGTGCACAGCGAGGGCAACATTCGAGATCAAAGTCCACGGAGTGGTTGTCCAGACGAGGAAGTAGACCCCCTCTTCCTCCCCCTTGAGCTTTATCTTCACATACACAGATGGATCCTTGACATCTTTGTAACCGAGCGACACCTCGTGTGACGAAAGCGGAGTCTCGCATCGCGGACAGTAGGGCTGAATCTTGAAGCCCTTGTAGATCATTCCCTTCTCGAAATACTGCTTCAGCGCCCACCAGACGGATTCTATGTAGTTGTTCTCGAAGGTAACGTAGGGATGCGCGAGATCGACCCAATAGCCCATCATCCTGGTCATCTCTTCCCAATCCACTTTGTACTTCCAGACAGACTTCTTGCATTCCTCGTTGAATTTCCCCACGCCGAAGTCGACGATCTGATCTTTGTGCTTGAAGCCAAGAGCTTTTTCGACTTCGATTTCGACGGGAAGCCCGTGCGTGTCCCACCCTGCCTTGCGGTGTACCTGAAAACCCTGCATCGTCTTGTAGCGGCATACGAGGTCTTTCAGCGTCCGACTCAAGACGTGATGGATTCCAGGACGCCCGTTCGCGGTGGGGGGGCCTTCATAGAAGGTGAACGCAGGTCTCCCCTGGCGTAAAGTGACGCTTTGATCGAAGATGCGCCGCTCCTCCCAGAATTTCAGGATCTCGCTTTCGAGCGCGTGGTAGTTGATCTTGTCTGTCAGCTGCTTGAAGGGCATTCGCCTAACCGAAATGATACGTGATCAGAGACAAGCTACTTCTTGAAAAAATAGGAGACGATCCAGAGGATGCCGCTCAGCAGCAGGCTCAGGACCAGACTTGTGACGATCGGGAATTAGTACTCCGTATGGTCTTTCTTGATGTGGATGTCGCCAGGCAATTTGCCCGGGAGGGGAATTTTGTTGAAGAACATCAGCACACACCCCACAACAACCATCACTACACCGAATACAACAAATGTCTTGTCTAAACTCATCATAGCACAATTGGTTTCGAGTTTGGAGTTGGAAGTTTTGAGTTTGCGACTCTTAACTCAAAACTCAAAACCGAAAACTCACAACCATTCTACATCCCCTTCACCACTTCCTTCAAGATCGCCGTCATCTTCGGCTCGGCCTTGTTCGCGACGGCAATAACTTCCTCAAGCGTGATCGGCTTGAGCGTGTCGGGAAAACACTCATCTGTGATGATCGAAACACCGAAGACCTTCATCCCCATCTGAACTGCCACGATATCCTCCGGGACGGTTGACATGCCAACAGCATCTGCACCGATAGTCCGGAGAAAACGGTACTCCGATCTCGTTTCGAGGCTGGGACCCTGCATCGCCACATACACACCCTTCTGGACTTTGATATTGAGTCCTTGCGCGACGACCTGCGCCCTCTCAAGCAGTTCCAAGCTGTATGGTTCCGACATGTCGGGGAACCGGGGGCCGAGCGTATCGTCGTTCGGACCGATGAGAGGATTGTCACCGAGCAGGTTGATATGGTCGACCATCAGCATGATATCGCCGCGGACAAAAGACGGGTTCAACGCGCCTGCTGCGTTTGAGATGAGCAGTGTCTCCACTCCGAGGAACTTCATGACCCGGACCGGGAACGTGATCTGCCTCATCGTGTAGCTCTCGTAGAAGTGGAAGCGTCCCTGCATGGCGACCACATTCTTGCCGGCGAGAGTTCCAAAGATCAGCTTGCCGTGGTGCGACTCGACCGTCGAAACAGGAAAATGAGGAATGTCGCCGTAGTCGATGACGGTCTCTTTCTCGATCTCCTGGACGAGCGCTCCAAGGCCTGTCCCAAGGATTATTCCGATCGATGGGCTCGCGCTGGTCTTGGTCCGGATAAACCGGAGGGCGTCATCAATCTCTGTGCGCAGTTCGCTTGGCATGTGTCAAAGCTTCTTCAGAATTTCATCAATCTCGATGTGGTGTTTGCCGGTACCTCTCGACGAGTCCTGCTGCGACGGGTCGTCATCGATTTCCAGAGCCTTGATCAGGTCGACTTCCGAAGTCAGGAGTACTTTCAGCCTGCTGAGGATACTTTCTTTGCGGGCTTTCATGTTGGCGATCTCTTCCTTGATGCGACCGAAATCCATCCTCGCCTTGTCAACGATCTGTGACGCCTTGAGCTCCGCCTCCTGAACAATCAGCGACGCTTCCTTGCGCGAGTTTTCGATCTCTTTTCCACTCGTCTCCTGAGCCTGCAGGAGAGTCTGCTGCAGGGTCTTCTCCATATTCTTGTAATCTTTGAGCTGGGTCTCGAGCTCGATCATTTTGTCCTTCAACTCCTTGTTCCGGGAAAGGACATCTTCGAGCTCGTGCGAGATCATGTCGAGAAACGTATCGACCTCGACAGGGTCGTAGCCCCGCATGACCTTCTTAAATTGCTGCCTCTTGATTTCAAGGGGTGTAATCTTCATTCTCTGCACCTTTCATAGAGTGAGAGATGGTGGGGTTCTTTCTCTACTACAACGTCACGAAAGAGCAAACGTCCGCTCCCCGAATACCGCTGTTCCGATCCGCACAATCGTTGAGCCCTCTTCGATCGCGACCTCAAAATCGTGACTCATTCCCATCGAGAGGTGGCGCATAGAGACATGTTCGATCCCCTCTGCCAAAATCCTGTCCCGGAGCCCGACGAGTTGTTGGAATGAAGGGCGGGAATCGTTCGGGTCGTCGGAGAACGGCCCCATCGTCATCAATCCCTGTACCCGGACCCGGTTGAGTCCCGAAATGCGCTTGACCAGATCCACCGTCTTTTCAGGCGGAACCCCGTACTTGGTTGCCTCATCGGTTGTGTGAACTTCCACGAGGACATCGAGCGTGCGACCAGTTTTTTCACCCCTTTTCTGTATCTCTTCAGCGAGCCGCTCATTGTCCACCGAATGAATCAGGTGAACATGCTCTGCAATGTATTTGACCTTGTTACTCTGGAGATGGCCTATGAAATGCCATCGGACGCGCTCATCAGTTATCCCGGAGCGTTTTTCCAGAAATTCCTGAGCATAGTTTTCGCCGAAGTCCAGGAGCCCCGCATCGATTGCGTCGCGAATGCGGTCGATCCCGAATGTCTTTGAAACACACAGCAGAAGAACATCGTCGGTATTGCGTCCGCAACGGGAACAGACTTCCCGGATGCGTTTCCTTACGATTTCTACGTTCTCCTTTACCATTTTACCACTTTTGAGGAATCAAATATACCCCAAGAACGTACGAAAATCAATCAGAAAAAGCTCTTCAGGACTGTCTTGATGAAATTGCCAAGCGCTCTCATGTTGGCCGTCTTGACTGACACTCCATTTTTTGCTTTATTGAATCGAGTACATCTGCTTTTCAACCTGCAACAATCGGCAAGAGGCGCTCTGAGGTATGGCAGGGCTCGACAATATTAATGATGATGAGCACCCTCCGCGGCCAAACGACCGATCGGACGAGGACCTGCGCCGTTTTCGGGAACAACTGAAAAACGGCGAAAAGGACATCAACAATACCGAGGCCCTCGAGGAGATCATCCAGTTCTACTTCGAGCACGGGCAATTCGGCGAGGCATTACATTTCGTGGATCGCCTGCTTTCCTTCGAGCCGTTCAACAGCGACGCCTGGCAGCGTAAGGGGATGATCCTGAATAACCTCTACCGCTATCAAGAGGCTCTTTCGTGTTACGACAAGGCACTTCAACTGAATCCCACTGATCCTGAAGTATTCGTCAACCGGGGCATCACGCTTGATAACCTCGACCAGGTAGGCGAAGCCCTCCAGTCCTTCAACTCCGCGCTTGAGCTCGAGCCCCTCTATGAGGATGCCCTTTTCCACAAGGGGGTCACGCTGGAAAAGCAGGAGAAGTTCGAGGAGGCGGTTGCCATCTTCCGGCTCATGCTCGATATGAACCCGGAGCACCCGGATGCGTGGTATGAACTCGGCTACTGCTACGATTTTCTGGAGAAACTCGAGGAATCTGCCAAGTGCTACGATGAGCACCTTAACCGGGACCCGTATAACTACAATGCCTGGTATAACAGGGGAATCGTGTTGAATCGACTGGGACAGTTCACGAAGTCGATTGAGAGCTACGATATGGCGCTGGCGATCAGGGAGGACTTCCCCTCAGCGTGGTACAACAAAGGAAACGCATACGCAAATCTGGGAAGACTGTACGAGGCCATCGATTGCTTCAAAATGACGTTGAAACACGAACCCGGGGATATTCCCGCCTGGCATAACCTCGGCAATGCCTATGAAGAGCTTGGCCTCTACAAGGATGCGATCGGGGCTTTTTCCAACGCTCTCAAGTACGACGAGAATCACTACGAGTCATATTTCGGGCGTGGAAGCTGTTACGATGCGATGGACCAGCCCAAGAAGGCTCTGATCGACTACAAGAAGGCAATCGCTGTGAACCCCGAGTATTCTGAGCTCTGGCACGCCAAGGCAGACGCCGAGTACAACCTTGGCCGGACAGAGGAGTGCCTTGAGAGTTACCGGATGGTCCTGAAGCTTGATTCCTCAAACGCCGAGGCATGGTTCGACTATGGTGATACGCTGTTCGAGACAGGAGAGATAACGGACTCAACGGAGGCGCTTATAGAGTGTGTGAAGTTGACCCCTAACTTCGCTCCGGCACATTTCACACTTGCCAAGATTCACATCCTTCTACACGAACACAAGGCCGCAGTTGAGTCCCTCTCACTGGCGTTCTCGCTGGAACCGCAGCTGATGAAGCAGTTCAAGAAGGACTACCCGGACTTGAAGTCTCATCGTGATTTCGCGCCCCTGTTGAAGAAATAAGCCCTCCTTCGTTGAGAAACCACTTCTACATTCATTATTCGTGTTCGCTATTGTCCGCCAAAGCGGATGCGCCTCCGGCGCAGAAATTCTTGGGCAACAACGTGGAGAGCGCCGCGAATAGTGAATATCAAACACGAATGTAGAATGATGAAGTTTGGTCGGTTCACGGTAGAAGCCCGACTTCTCAACACCATTCTCGCAAAAAAGAAATGAAACGCTTTGGCGTCATAGGTCAGCCAATTGCGCACTCGCTCTCTCCCCTGCTGCACAACACCGCGTTTTCTCTGCTCGGGTTGGACTGCAGCTACGAGGCGTTCGATATTGACCCCGCCTCGCTCCCTGCAGCGATCCGCGAGTTCAAAGATCAGGGGTTTGTTGGTCTCAACGTTACCATTCCCCACAAGGAGTCCCTGCTGTCTTTAGTCGATGAGCTTTCCGATGAAGCGAAAGCTGTTGGCGCCGTCAATACGGTGACTCTGAGCGGCGGCCGCATACGAGGCGACAACACGGACGTCTATGGCGTTGCAGCTTCGCTCGAGCAGTACCGGTCTGAGATCCGCGACCGAATTGTCGTCTTGATTGGCGCAGGGGGATCGGCTCGGGCGATCACTTATGCGTTGATTGACAGATTCGCCCCCGCCGAGATCGTTATCGCGAACCGCACTCAGCGGCGGGCACAAGATCTGATCGCAGATGTTGAGCCATATGCGAAGAAGACGTCGCTCCGGGCAATCTCAGTTTCTGACGAGAACCTCGATCGATTGATGCCAAGTGCGAGCGTGGTCATCAACGCGACTCCCGTCGGTATGTTTCCGCTCGTAGATCATTCGCCGATCGGCGACCGGACAAGCTTTCATTCAAACCAGGTCGTTCTGGATTTGATTTATACGCCACTGGAAACCAGGTTCCTGAGCCTGGCGTCAAAGTGCGGTGCGAGAACCATTAGCGGCCTGGAGATGTTCCTCCATCAGGGAGCCCGGTCGTTCGAGATCTGGCTCGGTCGCCGGATGCCGCTGGAACAAATCAGGCCGGTGATCCTCAATCAACTGCATACACGAAAGACAACTGCGAAACCGTAGACCATGGTCGATCCTCAACTCCAGACAAAACACGATCATCTGAAGAACATCCTGCATGAGATGGGAAGCGTTGCCGTCGGGTTTTCCGGCGGCATCGACAGCACGCTCCTGATCCGTGTGGCGACTGACACCCTCGGAAAAAAAGCGCTGGCCGTTATCGGCAGGTCGGAGACCTACCCGACCCGGGAGTTCGAAGAGGCTATCCAGCTTGCGACATCGTTTGGGTCAAGATACAGGGTTGTGAATACCGAGGAGACGGACAATCTGAAGTTCAAGGAGAATCCTCCGGACCGGTGCTATTTCTGCAAGACTGAGCTCTTCGGAAAACTGAACGTGATCGCCAAAGAGGAAGGAATGCGCTGGATCGCCGATGGCACCATTCTGGACGATCTTGGAGATTTCCGCCCAGGCATGCGCATCGGCGTCG
>JACVXU010000110.1:0-2390 GCA_015661185.1 Bacteroidota bacterium | reverse complement strand
CGCTCGCACGGGCGCTGGGGATACCGACGTGGGATAAGCCCTCATTTGCGTGCCTTTCTTCCAGGTTCCCGTACGGGCACGGCATCACAAAGGAGAATCTTATGAAAGTCGACGCAGCAGAAACCTTCATGCGTGACAATGGCTTCCGGTTTTTCCGCGTGCGGCATCACGATGACCGCACAGCCCGGCTCGAAGTGGGTCCGCAGGAATTCAACCGCTTGCTTGATCCCGCATTTCGTGAAGTGCTCGTCGCCCACTTCAAGGCCCTGGGATTCTCCTACGTAACCCTCGACCTTCAGGGCTACCGCACAGGCAGCATGAATGAAGTGTTGACGGAGGAAGAGAAGAAGGGGTATTTGAGTAACAAGTAGTTGAGTATCTGAGTAGTGAGCAGTGGAGTTGAGGAGAGGTAGAGTGATGGAATAATGAAAGCCTGCCTTCCCCAGTTTTGATGCACTTTCAGGATTGCCCCCGATAGACCAACCAGTTTTTCCTTGACACAATAGCCCTTCCCTCTGTATCTTAACGATTGAACAGTTGCTCAATCGTTCAAGGGAGAACCATGGCCGCGCACAACCATCAGGCAGCGATCCGCTCCGCCCGGAAAGCACTCACAGACGAACCAACGATCTATGCAATATCCGAGACGTTCAAGATCCTTGGCGACCCAACCAGGCTGAAGATTGTGCTCGGATTAACCAGGGAGGAGTTGTGCGTCCTTGACATTGCCGAGCTGCTGGGCATGTCAGAGTCTGCCATCTCCCACCAGCTTCGTCTTCTAAAAACGCTCCGTCTTGTGAAACAACGAAAAGACGGAAAAATGGTCTTCTATTCTCTCGACGACGAGCATATCGAGGATTTAATCAGAGTGGCGGCAAGGCATAGTGAGGAGTGAGTAGCCTAGTAGCGTCCGATCCCTGATCGGACCAGATGGAATAATGGATTATGGAGTGACGGGTAAATGGAATTCTCGATTTGTGCGGGCGGCGTAGAGTCCGATCCCCGATCGGACATGATTGAATATTGGAAAATGAGATGACAGGGCGATGAAGGCAGACGTAAACAAAAAAGAGACGACGTTCACGATACACGATCTTTGCTGTGCAACGGAAGAGCAGAAGATCAGGAAGAGACTCGAGATCCAGCCAGGGATCCAGGATCTCGAGTTCAACCTTGTCGGCCATCGACTGAAGGTAAACCATACCTGTGACGAAAATGTTATCCTGGACCATCTGCGAGAAATCGGCCTCCCCGGCATCAACGAGGGCGCGCATCAGCAACCAGAGAGAAATCCTCACCGTCGACTGATCATCTCGACTGCTTTCTCCGCTCTGTTCTTTGCGTTGGGCCTGATCACGCAAGGTCTCGGACTTACCGACTCACTCTCCATCGCTCTGTTTCTTTGTTCCATGCTGGCCGGAGGCTGGCATATTGCGGTCAAGGCCTGGACAGCGGTTCGGCTCATTTCGCTTGATATGAACTTCCTGATGACGATTGCCTCGCTCGGGGCGATCCTCATCGGTCAATATGCAGAGGGAGCAGCGGTCGTTTTCCTCTTTTCCGTGTCGCTCCTCATTGAGTCATTCAGCCTCGACCGGACGCGCCGGGCAATACACTCCCTGTTGAACGTCTCCCCTCCCGCCGCAACGGTGATACGGAATGGAATCGAGATACTGGCACGCGTGGAGGAGATCGCTGTGGGCGAGACAGTCATGATCCGGCCCGGAGAGCGGATACCGCTGGACGGAGAAGTGACCACCGGCCAATCGAGCGTCGACGAAGCACCCATCACCGGCGAGTCCCTTCCGTCGCTGAAACGCACCGGCGACCCCGTGTATGCCGGTTAATCCACCTCGTAGAGGAGGCGCAGAGCAAAAAAGCCCCGAGCCAGACATTCATTGAGCAATTCGCTCGCCTCTACACGCCGGCAGTTTTTGGTCTCGCCATCGTTGTCGCGGTATTGCCGCCCCTTTTTCTGGGACTGCCAATCGAGGATTGGCTCTACAGGGCGCTCGTGTTGCTGGTGATCGCCTGCCCGTGTGCGCTGGTGATTTCCACACCGGTGACCCTGATCAGCGCCCTCGCGAACGCTGCCCACAATGGGATTCTCGTGAAAGGCGGGAAGCACCTCGAAACACTTGCCGGAATTCGCGCCGTGGCCTTTGACAAAACCGGCACATTGACAGAAGGGCGGCTTACGGTCACCGACATCGTGCCTCTGAATACGATTCCGCCGTCGGAGATTTTGCGTATCACAGCCGCCGCTGAGCTGAAATCAGAGCATCACCTCGCCGAGGCGCTGCTGCGCAAAGCGGCCTCGGAATCGATCGAACTCGCCAACATTTTAACAGAGGACTTCACATCTATCACGGGCAAGGGGATCAGGGCAA
>JACVXU010000355.1 GCA_015661185.1 Bacteroidota bacterium | reverse complement strand
TATACAGATCGTACCGGGACGATGCCAGATCGGGAGAGTCCGCGCCGAGATATTGGCTGCGGGCATCTCTCCTCTTCACGTCGAAGTACACCGTTGAGCCGAGAGTCAGAACTCCCGCACCGAGCAGGATGTAGCCCTTTGTCGTGCGACCCTGATGAAGCTGCTCCCAGCCTGGAAAGATGAGCGTGCGGAATGAGACCCCTGCAGGGTTGACGGCCGAACCTGCCGGCTCCAACCGTGGTTTCTCGCCGCTCCGCTTGAGCGCGCCCTGTTGCCGTTTCGCTTGGTTAAAAACCGCGAGGATCTTGGGTGAGGTGAGTATCGGATCAAGCACATAGGCGGAATCAAGCGCGAGGATTTCCAAGAAATGGTCGGCTGCCGAAGTGTTGTTGTTCTGAGCCACCAGACAAAACGCCAGGTACTCTTCTGCCGCGACGCGTGACGATGTTCGAAGGGACCTGTTATCCAGCAAACGACGGGATTCAACTTCTGCAGACAGGTATGATCCCTTTTCGTAGAGAGTCTGGATGACCGCAAGCGTGGAATCGACCTGTTGCTGTCCGGGGGACCGGCCCACGTACATTACACAAAGAAGTACACAGAAGATATTCCGGAGCATGCGCTGTTGCATAATCGATTGCTAGTGTTTCGCTTGTTTGTTAAAAGTGTGCACCACTCGCACCGTGTCATGAGGTGTGACCACCACGGACGAGATGATATCTTCGAACGACGGATGGTGAAGCCGCACCTTCCGAGTACCGGCAGAAACGAGAAGCGGCTGACTCATCGGCGTCGTGCCGCGTTGCTGGTCATCAATGTAGACATCGGCCCACGGCATGACGCTGACAAATATGAATCCCGCATTGGCGAAGAAATCCGCCTCGATACTCTCGAGAGTACCCGGTTGGATCGTGACTGTTTTCACGATCGGCGGGTACGATTCATTCTGAAACGTGAGGGTATGAACCCCGGCCCGGACTTTCAGCGTCCCGGCGATCGGGGTTGTCCCGATGTACTCGTTTCCAAGAAAGACTTTCGCCCATGGGCTGCAGGCAACCTGAAGATACCCTGAGTCGGCCGCCGGTTTCGCCATCGTCTTTTCATTGAGGGTGCCCGCAACCTGCTTGTCGGATCCCCGTGAAACTGACGCAGCGGGCATCCCGACTGATTGTGCCTTCGTTCGGAGGGCCAGCGTATCGTGTGACACTCCGGAGGTGGATTGCTTCAATGAATCATCGCTGCGTTGCTCGGTCATAAGAGGGGTTGGCTTCTCCGGAGCCAGCGCGTCGGAAAGCCAGCCTTGATTCAGAGCGACGAGGAGAGCGCCAAAGACCAGGAGCGCGGCGACGATTCCGCGATACCCTCGCGCAGTTCCAACCCGGCTCCCCGCCTGGACGCCGAACATATTCGTGGTCACGTGCCTTCGACGCCGAATGAATTGAAGAGCCGTTGCTGCTGATTCGAATCGATGGTCCTCTAGCGGCATCATCAGCCGCTTGAGAAACGAGAGCGTTCGCGGCGACATGGTTTCGGCGAAGCGATCGAGCATCTCCGGAACAAAGTGCGAGATTTTGTTCAGGCACACTGCGTATGAGTCGCCGTCAAACAGCCTCTCGCCCGTCAGAACTTCGACGAGCGTTGTCCCAAGGGAGAAAAGGTCCGAAGCCGCTTTGGCCTGTTTGCCCAGCGATTGCTCGGGCGACATATAGGCCGGCGTCCCCATCATTGCCCCTTCCATCGTGAGTGTGGGGGCGGTGGCCATGGTCGCCAGTCCGAAATCGGTCACCTTCACGGTCCCATCGCGCGCGATGAGGATATTCCCCGGCTTGATATCCCGATGCACAACTCCGGCGCCATGGGCTACGACGAGCGCCTTCAGCACACCTTGGGCGACGGTGAGGGCGAATTCTTCACTTTGTTTCGGCTGCTGTGCGAGCAGCTCATCGAGAGCCGTACCTTCGACATATTCGATGACGATCGCAGGCGCACCGTCGTATTCATCCAGGTGATAGACCTGGACAATATGCTCAGAGCGAAGCATCGCGCATGCTTTCGCTTCGCGCTCAAACCGCTTGAGTAACCCGGCATCTCCCACGAGGTTCTTGTGCAGAGTTTTGAGAAGCACGACACGGTCGAGTGAAGGCTGCCGGGCCTTATACACTTTCGTTGTAAGGCTTTCGCTGATCGTCTGGAGGATTTCGAAATTACTCGGCGTCACGGTTCCATTCCTTTAGCCGGTACTGGAGCCATCGCAGAGAGACACCCAACTTCTCCGCTGTTTTCGTCCGGTTGCCTCCCATTTCGCGCAACGTCTTCTCCACCATTCTCTGCTCGAATTCCCCGAGGGTGAGCCCGCTTTCGAGGAGATCCTGCTCACGCACGTGGTGAAGTTGCAGATCCGCCTCTTCGATGATATCTGTCGAGCACAACACAACGGCCCGTTCAATCACATTCTGCAGTTCACGTACATTTCCATTCCATTGATGCTTGAGCAGCATTTCCATCGCTTTCGGGCTGATGGTGGTGACGTTCCGCTTAAGACTCGTCGACAACTTCTCCAGGAAATAATGCGCCAGGAGCGGGATGTCATCTCTCCGATCCCGCAAGGGGGGCAGACGAAGTTCAACGACGTTCAATCGGTAGAACAGATCTTCGCGGAACAACCCGTTTCTCACTTCTTCGCGCAGATCTTTGTTCGTCGCTGCGAGAACACGGACATCCACGCTCCGGTTTTGGAGATCGCCGACCCTTCGGATTTCACGCTCCTGAAGGACGCGAAGGAGCTTCGTTTGCAGGTGCTGGGCCATCGTTGCGATCTCATCCAGAAAGAGCGTGCCGCCGTTCGCATACTCAATAAGTCCGATTTTGTCGGTAACGGCATCCGTGAATGCCCCCTTCTTGTATCCAAACAACTCGCTTTCGAGAAGCTGTTCGGGGATCGCCGAGCAGTTCACCGCGACGAATGTCTTGCCCCCCCTGCCGCTGTTCTGATGGATTGCGCGAGCGATCAACTCTTTCCCTGTTCCGCTCTCGCCGGTAATGAGCACCGAAATGTCGGTCCCCATGACCCGTTGAACGACATCCAGTACGGCCTTCCATTCCTTGCTCTCACCAACGAGTCCTTCGAAGATCTGGTTGCGGCCAACCCGCGCCCGGAGCCGCTCGTTTTCCGCCTTCAGTGTTTCGTAACGACGGGCATTGTCAATGGCAATGGCGGAAAGATTCCCGAACACGGTCAGGAACCTGAGCGTCTCTTCATTGAACTTTCCCCGCGAATGAATCGTGTCGAGATACACGGCACCGATGATGGCACGGTCCACGCGCAATGGTACACAGATGATGGAAAGAATGCGCTGGGCCATGATGCTTTTTGACGCTTCAAACCGCTCGTCGCTCAACGCATC
>JACVXU010000354.1 GCA_015661185.1 Bacteroidota bacterium | reverse complement strand
CACCGTCGTTCGCTGCGGCTGCAAATCAGCGTTGCCGATGGAGTTGCCGATGAACTCGGGAAAACTTCCGGTCAGCGGAATGCGGAAGTTTGGATTCTTGTACAGAAACTCGAACGGCGGAATCTGGAAGAAGTGACCGTAGGAAAGATGGATGGCGCCCTGATCGGTGATGGGATAGGAAAGGCCGATCCGCGGACTGAATTGGTACTTTGCCGTCGCTCTCGTCATGAGCGAGTCCGGAAACGGCGGCTGAAGCAGATCGAGCGCCGCAATGTTGTTGGGATCCTTTAACGCCTTGCCGTCGGGTTCGAAACGATCGAACCGTACGCCGACGTTTACAATGAGGTACGGTAATTCAATCTTATCCTGAACGTACGCGGCGAACTGGTACGGCGAGTTGTTGTACGTGTTGAAATCGAAGTCGCCGCGCTTCGGGAGCGCCGGCTTAAACCCGCTCGAAGCGTCGACGTGGATCTGGAAATCTTCGTACTTCAGACGGTGTAACTGCCCTTCCACACCTGCCTTCACCTGATGAACATTCGTCAATTGCGACGTGAAGTCAACCTTGCCGGTGTGCGTGTCGGTGCGATGGAAGAAGTGCCAGTTCTGCGTCCCTCCCGTCAGGAACGCGCTGCCGCCGACATCTCTCATGCGCTCCGGATTTACATAGCGGGGATCGAGCGGATTTTCATACACGTACTGCTTGTATTCGGAAATGAATGTCGAGGCGTTAAACTCGATAAACGACGCATTGCTGAACACATGGTTGTAGCTGGCCATTCCGAGAAAACTTTTTTGGAACCTTAGGTAATCGCCGTCCGGATTGAGTTGAAACTGATGATCGTATTCCTTGAACTGTTTATCTTGATAAATCCCTTGCAGGATCAGCCCTTTGGAGTCGCCGACATCGAACGAGATCTTGCCCTGAAGGCTGTAGCGCTTCTGAAAATTCATCGGTACGTACTTACCATCGCCTGTCGCACCGATATGCCATTTCGAAGGATCGTTGTCGGAAAAGTTGGAGGAGTCCGATGGATTGAACACCCGCCTGCCGTAGATGTAGCCGTCGTCGTAGTAATAACGGCCGGACAGGAAGAACTTCATGAAATTTCCCGTCCCAGGCACGGGACCGCTCAGCGAGCCTTCATAGTTCTGGAGATCGGAGCGCGAAATGTGATCGATGTTCTTGAAGAGCTTCGTGTTGGAGAAGACTCCATAAGGGGAGATGATGATGCTGAGGTAATCGCCCGTGTAAAAGGAGAAACTGCCCGAGTAATCATCCCGTGCAATTTTCGTCACTTGATTCACGACCCCCGAAAGTGCTTCTCCGTATTCCGCGTTAAACGTGCCGCTCAACACCTGAATCTCCTGCACGGTGTTGATCTCAGCCTCGAGCGAAAAGTTTCCGGAAAACACATCGTTGACAGAGATGCCGTCGATCAGGTACTTCACTTCATTGCTGCGCCCGCCACGGAAATGCCCCTCCACCACGCCAGCCTGGAGGTTGACGGCGGAGGAGACGTTTTCCAGTGGGAGTTTTGAGATTTGATCACTCGTCACTGTCGAGGTTGTCGAGGTCAAATCCTTTTGCACGATGGGACGGCCCGCAACGACTTCTACTCCCGTCAGTTCGATAGCTTGCGATGCGAGCTCGAAGTCGATCTGCGTAGTGCGATCAGCAGAGACACTGACGTTGCTGACGGTTTGCGATGTGTAGCCAACGGCCGATGCCTTTAGCTGGTAGGTCCCGGGAGGTATGTTGATGATGAAGTAGTTACCGTCCAGGTCCGTCGACGCACCCATCGTCGTTCCGGGAATGATAACGTTGATGCCGATAAGCGCTTCTTTGGTTTGCGCGTCAATCACCTTCCCGGCGATTTTGCCGGTCGTACCCCCATAGGAAGCGGTAACAACCATCATCGAGAGGAAAATGTTTGCAATGATCAGATTGAATGTGCTCCAATCAAGTGGTTGTGTCCTTGTTCCCACAGAATCAGGACAATAGCGAACGGGGCATCCTTTCGAGATGCCCCGCCCGTTGCACTACTACTTCAAGAATAGCATCTTCTACTTCAAGAATAGCATCTTCCTCACGAGAGCCATCGAGTTCGTCTCCAGCCGATAGAAGTAGACGCCCGTTTGTACGACCTCACCGACATCATTTCTTCCATCCCACTGAACTGTGTACTCGCCCGCAGACCTGATACCCTGTGCGACCGTGCGCACACGCTGGCCCAGAACGTTGTAAATGACGAGCGCAAATCTGCCCTCAACCGGCAACGCGAACTTGATGTTCGTAGAGGGGTTGAATGGATTCGGATAGTTCGCTGATAGATCGTACGTCTTGGGCAATCCATTCTTGTCGTTTCCGGCGCTCGTGGTAGTTCCGATGACTTGAACCGTCAGATCGTCAAAGTAGATGGTTCCCGTGAACCTCGCGTAGGGGTGCAAGCGCAAATCCAGCGCTTTGGTGGTCGGGTCGCTCGGCACTGTGACATCTATATAGTACTGCGTCCAGTCGAACGAGGTAACAGGCGGGAATACGAATTGGAGGTCTTGCGGATAGCCTGGCACGTTGTTGAACCCGTCGTTGTTCCCGTTCCCCTTCCAGAATCCAGGCGTGAATCCCACTGCCCACGTCGTCGGATACTTCGCCGCGGAGTCCGGCACCAGGTTGCTTGCTTTAATCCAGACGCTGATGCGCAACACATCGCCGGCATTCACACTTGCACCGAGCGAGTTGAGCAACATTCGTTTTGTACCGACGAAGGCATCGCCCGTCTGGCGGTTAAATGGCAAATCGAACTTGAGTGAATTTAACCCGGAATGCGCCGCTTCGGTCGTCACACGCGTGTTCTCAAAACCGCTCCCAAGCAGACCGTCGTTCCCGCCGTTCGGCGGCAACCAGTATAACCACCCCGTCGGCACACCGACGCCCGAGTTCCAATTCTGTCCAGCCCAGGCTCCGCCACGTCCGTAGAGGATGAAGTTGTCTGCCCAGACCGTTCCCGTGGCATTCTTTCCCGCCACAAACGTGATGATTGTCTTCCACGAATCTTTCGGCAATACCGTCTGCCCTACTGCGTTCGTGTCCGCGACAAATCCTGTACTCGTCGCCACACTCTGATCAATCGGCAGCTTCGTCTGACCGATCAACACACCGGCACTGTCATAAAACGTATACGCGATATACCACCGTAGCGAATCCGCCGTCGGGCTCGTGTTCACTCCCTGCGTCTTGACCCACGCACCGATCTTCATGTCAACGTTTTTGTAGTGACGCTCCGACCAGTAGTCCACCATATTCTCCGAAACCCACGCCGAGGAGTCACCCGTCGTCGTCTTGGTGATCTTCAACGACCGGCCCAACGATACTGACTGATCCGTCGCCCAGCTCAGCGTCGACGGGTTG
>JACVXU010000109.1 GCA_015661185.1 Bacteroidota bacterium | reverse complement strand
ACAACGCGCATGTCTAGACGACTTCTTCTCGTCTCAGCAAGAAGCTTCTTGAGTTCATCAAGCCGCGATACTGTGGTTTTCAGACCGTAGATGTCATTCGTACTCTTGTAAGAGTCACGTGCCAGCTCAAGCGCTCGCACGAAATCGTCACCCGGCCGCTCTGTCCGGGCGAGCAAGAGGCTCGTCCCGGCAGCGATTTGGTTTCACTGCTGTTTTGCTACCCTCGCGGAGTTGTTAGCTTTCCGATCAAGAAAATCGAGTAATTCGTCCGCTGAGGAGTAGTCAACACGGAGAGAAATGTCGAATTGGGCATTCGTCTGCCCGCCGGAACGACATGGGGTCAGGAGAAGAATTAGGAGGAGTACTGCGCCAATTGTTCGCACGTGGGCACTCCTCCGACGCACCTGCTGTTTAGAATCTATCTCAAAAACACCTGTTCCGGGGACAAGAATCTCACGCCAAGCCGCAAAGCCGCTATTAGTAGTTGATTTTTCCCCTGCTTTGCCTCTTAGCGTCTTTGCCTGCCCGCCCCTTGAAGTTCTGTGAGGCAGGCGGGCGTGAGGATTATTGAGATGGTTTCTAGTCATCATCATCCACAACCGACGCCCGTGAGAAAATTGAATAACGCGGCGCCGGCATCGGCGTCCCCTTGATTGACTGCCAGATGATTTCGTTGAAGAGCCGGTCGGGTGCCGCGTCTTCGCGTCGGAGATTGAACTTTTCCATCAGTGATTGTCCATAGCTCCCCGGTTTATTTTTTTCGTCCAGGTCGATGCGCGGACTTTCGACGACATACGGAGTCGCGTCCGGCGTAGGCGAGAAGGCTCGATACATCGGCGTGGCGGCTGCATCGTACTGGCTCATCGGCGGCAAGCCGAGGATTAACTCCATCGTTCTCAGCATGGAGGCGGTGCTGTAGAGCGTGTGATCGACTGACTGAATCCTGGTGTATGGGCTGATAACGAGGCCGACAGACCGGTGCGCGTCGACGTGGTCAGGACCGTTTTGTGCATCGTCTTCCACGACAAAAATTGCCATCTCCTTCCAGAATTTGCTCTTGCTCGCGCGTTCAACGATCAATCCGAGTGCATAGTCATTTTGGGCTACGAATGCTTTTGGTGTCAGAGCGCCTTTTCGTGTGCCGGACGTGTGGTCATTCGGGAGGTGCATGATGCTCAGCCTCGGGAGCTTCCCGCTTTTCTCGTAGGCGGAGAACTCTTTCTCCCATGCTTTAAACCTGTCAATATCGGAGTACTCCATATCCCACCCCCGGTACGTCGGGGAGAAGTTCTTTCCGATGGCCGGATCGCGGGGCTTCGCCGGTGTCCCTTTTTCATCCGCCGGATCTATGAACTCACCGTACATTCTGAACGAGACCCCTTTCTTCGCGCTCATCGTCCAGAGGTATCCTGCTTTGGGTCTGCCCGTAGGTTCCGTCCCTTCGAAATCGTATTCACCGCCGCGCCCTCCGTATTGCCCGGGCCACGTTTTTTCGACATAGTCCGTTGCATAGGCGGCCATCGACCAGTTATGCCCGTCTGCACTCACTTCGGCGTTCACGTAGAAATTGTCGAGAAGCACATACTCACGCGCCAGTTTGTGATGATTGGGCGTGACCGTCTCGCCGAACAGGCAGAGAGAAGAATCGCCATTCCCTTCCGGCATATCGCCAAAAACCTGATCGTACGTTCTGTTCTCTTTGATGATATAGAGGACGTACTTGATCGGCGACGGTTGACCCACTTTCTTAGGAATGGCACTCTTACCCTCGTATTCACTGGTCAGGAGCGCCGACTGTTTGTAGGGCGTATTCCGATACACGGTTTGCGTGTGTTCAGCCAGCTCTTTCTCGCCCGGGAACGGTATGATCGAGAGCGAACCATCGAACAGGCTCGCGATGTATTGCTTCTGGGGGTTTGCCAGCGAACGTCCCCCCTTCCCGTTCAGGACGAGCACGGTCTTGTCCTTCAGCATCAAGACCTTCGTCGGGTACCACCCAGCAGGAATGAATCCCATCGGGCGCGGCCGCTCCGGATTCCGAATGTCGATGACGGTAAGTGAATTGTTGTCTGCATTTGCCGTGAGCATTGTCTTGCCGTCAGGCGCGATGCATACGGAGTTCGTCGTCGATCCTTCCGGTGCGTCGGGATGAATCGCGGTCGAAACGGCAGCGACCGTCTTTCTTGCCTTAAGGTCAATGACCGAAACTGTGTTGTCGTTCGAACATGCGACGTAGGCATGGCGGTTGTCGCCGGAGAGCGTGATCTCATTGGGATGATCACCCGTCGAACATTCAAAGACCTTCTTGTTCCCCTCGAACACAACGACCTTCTTCGAGCCCCACAGCGAAACGAGAAGCTTTCCCTTTGAATCGAAGGTGCACGAGTACGGCATACCGCTCAACCGCACGATTTCCTGCTGCTTCGTCGTCAGATCGTAATACCGGAGCGTGCTGTCGTTGCGGAAGACAACAGCGAGGAGGTTCGCGCGCACGTCGAGCCCCCCAGCGGCACCCTTGTATTTCGGATTTGGCTCTGCAAGCACAATGGTGTCACCCGGCGTGAGGGCGCCGTTCTCGAGCAGAAACGTGTAGACGCAATTCTGATACCCGCCCGAGACATAGAGCGTCGGACCGCTGAAGGCTATCCCCTGCCAGCTGTCTTTCAGTTGGATCCTCTGAACGACTTTCTTCTGCCTCAGATCAACAAGCATCACCTGGGCCATCGATTGGCCGCCGTGCGTAACAGCAAGATAAGCCTGATCATCGGAGAGCGCCGCGTTCATGGGGAAATCGCCCAGACGGATCTGCTCACCGGCCGGAGAGAGCCACCAGCCGTTTGGAAGAAGAACACGGGTCCCGATGTCGCCCGGGATCTGAGCGGTCAGGCAGAAAACGAAAAGCAGTTCAGCAAGAAGGACGGATCGTGTTCGCATACTTATCCTTTCGTTGAAATGGTCGGACTCAAATACCACCGACGATAGAGAATGGAGATCAGGAGAATACTGTTCATCAGAAGAACATTCAGGATGAGATACGTTTGAAGCTCGTTCAACAACGAGCAAACCATGAGAATGAACAACTCTGTCCCGATACCGATCAGGCCGGAGAGCCTCAGCCCGACCGGATCCGAGTACCAACGAATTGAGAATTCCCGATCCAGGCGGCCCCGCTTGCACCGGTCATCAATCCGAATCATTAAACGATCCTGCCACCCATAGATCACCTGGAAGAAGCGCTGCAGCGCCAGTGCCAGAGGATCGCCAGTCAGATCCTCCTTCGTGATTTCTTCCGTGACCCGGTTGGTCTGGTATTTTTCTTCAAGGTGAAGGAACGATGTCTGATAGAATACATGGTACGAAACGCGGAGCGTAATTCCGACAAGCCCAAGCAATGCCAGCACGATCATCCAACCGTCTCTCGTTGTGCTGTAGAGTACCCAGCCAATCGCGCCAAAGACGGCGACATCGACGACAAAATCTCCAATGGAATCGAGAAACCTGCCGATGCGAGTATGTTGTTGCCTGGCACGCGCAAGCTGACCGTCGGCGGAGTCAAGCAAGTCCTTGAGTGTCACCAACAGACCGGCGATTGCAGTAGAGGCGGCTTCATGATGCATGTAGAAACCTGCCGCGATCAACCCGGCGACCGTTGACGCAATCGTTACCTGGTTCGGAGTGATCCGCGTTGGATAGAGCACCCAAACGACGAATCCGGCGATCGGGCGAAGCAGATACGTATTGATCAATTCGTCCGAGAGACTGGATTTGAGGGTCTTCTTGTAGTAGTACATTCTCAACCATTACCATATGCTCCGGGCGTCAAGTCGCCTCGGGGTCTATCCGTGCTGCAATCATCCTCTCGGCAACCCGAAGATCTCCGGGAGTGTCAATCTCGACCGAAGGGAAGCTGCTCACGTCAATTGCCTTCAACTCAATCCCCTCATGGATCAACGCCTGAAACGAAGCTTCGTAGAACTCAGTTCTCCCATTTCCGCGGCGTACCCGATCTTCGACGATTTCAAACAAGCGCTGTGCGGCCAACGAGGAAAATACTTCGATGCCGATGGATTCACCGAAGGATTCAGCGAGTGGTGTGGTTTTCCCGACGAGGAGAATATTCCTCCCCTCATCGACCTTGACACGAACCTCCTCTGCATCGTGATCTCCTTCAACCCTGACAGCAAGTTTGTTAGGAGATTCCTGAGCCAGCAGAAATGGAAGGAGCTTCGGCGAAAAAACAATATCTGCGTCAAGCATCATCAAGTCTTGAAGAGGCGCCCCCCGCGTTGCCTCGCCCAGGAAGAACTCCCGGGCCATCAGCAGCGAAAAAGCATTGTTTGTTGATTCATATTTTGGATTGACGATGAACCGAATCCGAAGGAACGGAAAATGGCGTTTCACGAAGGATCGGATGGCATCCGCGTTGTATCCCACTATCAGTCCAATGTGTTCGACGCCCGCGGCAGCAACGTTTTCGATAAGGCGCTGGAGGATTGGCTTACCGCCGACGGAAAGCAGGCATTTCGGCAGGCTGTCGGAGAGAGGTCTCATGCGGGTGGCACTCCCCGCCGCAAGGATGATTCCCTTCACACCGGATCTCCCCCCTGGTGTGACGGGCTCAGGAAATCTCCGAGGGCTGCGAGCATCTTCCGGTTCTGCTCTGAAGTTCCTATCGTAATTCTGATGCAGTCCACGAATTCAGGCTCAGAGAAGAACTTGATTGCGATTCGCCGATTCTTCAGATATTGCTGGAGGGGCGCTTTCAACTCAGCGGGAATTTTCACCAGAACGAAATTCGCGTCAGACCTGAAGAACCGGAACCCTCTGTGTTGAGCGAAGAACGCATAGTATGCCTGCCGATCTTCACGCATGGTGCGGCTGATGAACGTGTAATATTCCGGAGAATCGAGAGCGGCAAGCGCCAGCGCCTCTGAGATCCTGTTGTAGCCAAGATACCGTGAGGCGAATCTCGTCAAACGACTCAAGCTTGCACCGACGGCGGCATAGGCGATGCGGGCTCCTGCCAGGGCATGATACTTCGAAAATGTTCTCAGCACAACGAGGTTGCGGTAACGACTGATGAGCTCGGCGATATGTTCATTGGATGTGTCGGCAAATCCCCAATACGCTTCATCCAGGACCACGATGCTTTCGCGAAAGGCTTCCGTCAGTTTTTTCAAATCTGGGTCGGGAAATGAGTTACCTGTTGGGTTGTTTGGTGAAGCGATCAGCACGACGCGCGGTGATTCCTTGCGGTACAGCTCCACAATCTCGTCGACATCGTAGGTGAACGAATCCGGGCCTTCTTTCAACGCATACGTGACGGTCTCTCCACCCACCTCTGCAGCGACCTTTTGATAGTACCACCACGATTGGGCCGGGCAGAGAATCTTCTCGCCGGGTCCAAGATAACAGTGGACGGCCTGCTTCAGCATGTCTTCACTCCCCTCGCTCAGCAGAATCTGCGGTTCAGGGATGTTCAATTCTGTTGCGAGACGCTCTGAAAGCCTGCTTTTCACTCCACGCGTGAAATCGCGGGAGTAGATGCTCAGTTCTTCGATGCCAAGGTTCCGTAGCGCCTCAAAGCACTGTGGCGATGGGCCGTAGAGATTCTCGTTGCGGTCGAGATAAATCATGTCAGGATTGTTCTTTGTCTGCACGGACGTTTCATACTTGGATTACTCTGCAAAAGATCAGAGCTCTAACGGTCCCCTCGCCGCCCGCCTGACTGACGTCAGTCGGTCGGGCGGGTGTGTGATGGAAAGTGGATCAGGGAGAGGGGATTTAGGGGTGTGTGCATTGTTCTGGGAGATTGCTTTTCCCTCGCCCGACATCATAATCTCGGTCCCCAAAATTCGGATGTCTATTCCACAACCCACGGTTCGAGCAGATGATCGCCGACACCCTGAATAAAACGCGACGGCTTCGTCAGGATCAGACCGCTCTCGCGATCGTACACATTCATCGGGTACGTGATAAAAAGGTTATCCTTGGCGCGCGTGCAAGCGACATACATAAGCCGCCGTTCTTCTTCGATCTCTTCATCGCTTGCAACGGAGCGCATGGTCGGGAACCGTCCTTCGAGCGCATAGATGATGAAGACGGAGTTCCACTCCAGCCCCTTTGCGCTGTGGATGGTCGACAAGGTCAGATACTCGTCTTCCGGGCCGGGTGATTCGACATCGACAATACTCTCGTTCGGCGGCTCGAGTGCAAGATCTGTCAGGAGCGCGCCCATCTCTTTGTACCGTTCCGTGATGTTCTGGAACATCTCGAGGTCTTTCTTCCGCTTTTGATGGTCGTCATAGCGGGCGCGCAGGATTGGCTCGTAGTATTGAAGAACCTGAAACGTCTTCTCTGCCGGCGCCAGATTCTGCGGAGCGGCCTGCTTCAAGACCTCGAAGACCTTTTGTATGTTTTCCGCATAATCACCGAATTGCATCCAGAACTTCGTCGTCGGCAGCGTCTCACGCTCATCCGCCGCGACGGCAACGCGACGCTTCAGGATATCGTCAATGACTTTCTCAGCAGTTCTCGGTCCGACGCCATCGATCAGAAGCAGAATGCGGTTCCAGGAGACAACGTCGCGGGGATTCTCCAGAACCCGAAGGTAGGCAACAACGTCTTTGATATGGGCTGTCTCAACGAACTTGAATCCGCCGAATTTGACAAAGGGTATGTTTGACTTCGTCAACTCAATTTCAAGATCGAACGAAAGAAACGACGACCGGAACAATACCGCGATTTCCTCAAGCGGTACTCCCTGCTCGCGCAGCTCGAGGATCTTCTGCACGACGAAACGCGACTGAATGTTCTCATTCTCCGTGGAGACGAGCTGGGGCAAATTGCCGCCCGATCGGCGAGTGTAGAGTTCTTTGTAGTACATAGAAAACCGCTGTTAGCGATTGGCTCTTAGCTTTTAGCTTACGTTTCGCTGCACCACCCAACAGCACTACGAACTTATTAGAACCCTCCTCAAGAACCCCTGTCACTCGCGAATGTCTCTGTCGGGAGTCCAGAACGCGCTGTCTGGATTCCCCGCCAGAACGCATGGCGGGCTGGCCGCTTAAGACGTGCCTGCACGCCGAAGTGCGGCGTTTCGGCACGCAGGCATGCGGGAATGACAAGTATTTCATGCTACATATTCTTGAGACGGCTTCTGGCAACAAGCGCGTCATGCTTCATTTTGGATTCTGGATTCTTCATCCTTGATTCACAATTGATCCTCTTTTCAAGATCTCATTCGCCAGGTTCAGGATCGGCTGTGTGCTGCGGAAATTTTCCTCGAGCTTGATCACCCTGCAGCCGGCAAATTCTTCCGGAAAAGCGATTATGTTTTTGATCGTCGAACCGCGGAATGAATAAATGCACTGAGCGTCATCCCCCACGACCATGACGTTCTTGTGCTTGAAGGCCAGGAGCTTTACGAGCTCCGACTGAACCCTATTGGTATCCTGGTACTCATCGACCATTATGTATTTGTATTTGTCGGACAGCACCGACCGAATGCTCTCATCCTGTTGTAAGAGGAGAGCGAAGTTCACGAGCAGGTCATCGTAGTCCATCAGGTTATGCTGCCGCTTGTACTGCACATAGCCGGTGTGGAGGGCCTGAATATCGGGCTCCATCTCGAGATACTGCGGGTAGTCCAACGCGAGGAGCTCTTTCACAGTCGTCATTGTGTTGACGGCCCTGCTGTGTAAGTCGTAGAGAGCCTCTTTCCTCGGGAAGCGCTTCTCCCTCGTATCAAATTTGAGCCGCGTGCGGATGAGATTCATAACATCTTCCGCATCTCCCTGGTCGAGGATTGTGAAGTTCATCTCGTACCCGAGCCTGGATGCATAGCGCCGGAGAACGCTGTTCGCAAATGAATGAAACGTGCCGCCGGAGATCTGTTCGCACCGGCTGTCCAGCAAGATCGAAGCGCGACGCAACATATCCTGCGCGGCTTTGCGTGTGAACGTCAGCAGCAAAATGTTATCCGGCTTTACACCGAGTTCTACGAGGTATGCGACGCGGTAGACAACGGTGCGGGTTTTTCCCGTACCTGCACCTGCAATGATAAGGTGAGGACCGTTCACAGACGTAACGGCCTCGTACTGCGCGGCGTTCAACTCTTTCTTATAATCAATTCTGAAACGCTGCGGGTGAACGAGATGCAGGTTATCAGTGGGAAGTTGCTTGAGAGTAAATTTCTTCATACCAAAACGAGTTGTGTTATTGCTGAGAAGATACTGTAAAAATTGCCAAAAGTGAAATTACGCTGCTTGAGTTTCCAGCAATAAAGACGTAGCTTCGAATCGTCAAAGTTGTTTCATTACAAGTCAAGCACACCATCCTCCAACTCGCGTACGTACTAACGCGGCCATCGGTCTCTTCAACTCCGAACCGCCCCGACTATTATGAATATCCTCGTCCTTAACTGTGGAAGTTCATCACTGAAGTTCCAGATCATCGAAACTGACCTCGAGATCATCGAAAAAAACGCGGACCAGCAGAAGGCAAAAGGTCTCATTGAGCGCATCGGCAGTCAATCATTGATCACCCTTCAGGCGACCGGCAGACCTGCGCTCAAGCAAGCTGTCGCGTTGCGCGACCATCGCGCCGCTCTCGACTATGTCATCCGGTGGATCATTTCTTCCGAATCTCAGGTCCCCGGTATCCGTTCGCTGGCCGACATTCACGCCGTCGGTCACCGGGTCGTCCATGGGGCTGAAAAATTCACGAAGTCCGTACTGATCGACGAGGACGTTATCCGCGGCATTGAAGACTGCATCGATCTCGCTCCGCTTCATAATCCGGCGAACCTGAAGGGAATTTACGCCGCCCGCGATCTTATGGGCCCCGGCGTTCCGCAGGTGGCCGTATTCGATACCGGCTTTCACTCGACGATGCCCGAGACATCGTACCTGTATGCCATTCCGTATCAGCTCTACCGCCGGCACAAGATCCGCCGCTACGGATTCCATGGCACGTCGCATCGGTATATCGCATACCGCTACCGTCAACTGACCGGGAAGGATCTCGAGAACACGAATATCATCACGATCCATCTTGGCAACGGTTGTTCGGCCTGCGCGATCAAGCACGGATCCTCCATCAACACCTCGATGGGCCTCACGCCCCTCGAAGGCCTTGTGATGGGCACACGGGGTGGCGACCTCGATCCGTCGGTCATCGAGTTCCTGGCTCATAAAGAGGCTATGTCCCTGAACGAAATTGACGCCCTCCTAAATAAACAATCGGGGTTACTGGGTCTTTCGGGATTGACGAACGATATGCGAGATCTGCTGGCCGAAGAACAAGAGCACCAGGATCGCCGCGCGAAACTTGCCATCGATATTTTCTGTTTACGGGTGAAGAAGTATATCGGCGCCTACCTGGCGGAAATGGGCGGAGCCGACGCCATTGTGTTCACCGGCGGTATTGGCGAGAATTCAGTTCCAATCAGGCAGCGCATTTGTTCGGGCCTTGAATGGCTCGGCATTGAGCTCGACGAAGAGGCAAACAAGCAACTCTTTGGCGGGAAGGAAGGCGAAGCTGGAAAAGAGAGCAGCAGGGTCAAGGTTTTCGTCATACCGACAAACGAGGAACTGCTCATTGCGCGTGACACAGCGCGTAGCGTTCGCAACGCTCCGAGGCGCTGGTAAGGATCACGGCACAGACATCTGAAGAAAGAAACCGGGGAGCACGGAACAGAGAGCCCATTCTGTTCCGTGTTTTCATTTCAGCTGCGAACAAGACGTCGTCAACCGAAAAGGGAGCATGCCTGCACAGATGAGAACGAAGAAGAATGTGACAACCACAACACTGTACGTAAAGAACATGGTGTGCGACCGATGTATTCGCGTCGTGCAAGAGGAGTTACAGAAGATGAAGCTCGACGTACGCAGCGTTGTCCTCGGTGAAGTCGTGGTGGCAGGCGCCGCCCGAGAACTTCCGGTCGATAAGATCAAGTCGATGCTTGAACAATGCGGTTTTGAGCTCATCGAGGACCGGAAAGCGAAGACCATCGAACAGCTAAAGGCGGCCATCATCAGGTTTGTGCGGGACGATCACGAGAGTCGGGATCGGAAACTCAAATCCTCAGAGTACCTGAGCAAGGAGCTGGGACTCGACTATCATTATCTGAGCACTCTGTTTTCTTCCGTGGAGAATGTTACGATCGAGCAGTATCTCATTCTCCAGCGCATCGAGCGTGCAAAAGAACTCTTGAAATATGGCGAATTGACGCTGAGCGAAATCGCTTACAAGCTTGGATACAGCAGCGTGCAGCATCTGTCGAATCAATTCAAGGC
>JACVXU010000353.1 GCA_015661185.1 Bacteroidota bacterium | reverse complement strand
AGGCAAAATCTCTCGCGAATCGACCTTGACCAGTCACTTCATAGATTTTCCGAACTAGCTCGCGCGCCTTCTGCCAAGCTTGAATCTCCTGGAATTTCGTGAAAGTCGACATCACCACTCCTTGAAACCGAGTTCACAACTGAGAACTGAAAACTCAAAACCGCAAACTCCAAACTACTTTCCCAACGATATCAAGTTTACAAAGAGCTTGTATGCTCCGGGAACTCCGGCTGGCAACTGCCGGAAAAACGCAAAGCCCGTGTATACGTAATAGCCCTTTCCGTACTGCGCCACGAGAAGTCCTCCCTCCTTTGATGGCTCACCCGGATCGTTGCTGGCAATGACTGCGGCATAGCGTTGGTCCCACTTGCCCGCGAAATAGAGCCCTCGTTCCTGGATCCACCCGTTGAAATCCTCCTGGGTAATCTTGTTGGGGATATTTAGAACTGCATTGTCCGGAGCGATGAATCTCACAGGAGCTTCCTCGACTGAAACCCGGTCTCCCGAAACCGTGAACGGATAGGGACCAAGGTTCTCCGTCTCCGCTCTCCTGGGAGTCATGTACTGCACAATGTACGTCCCCCCTTTTTCAACAAACTCCATCAGCCTGCGCTGGTTGGCCCTCAAGGTGGGACGCGTGTTGTAGGAGCGAACTCCGGCGACGATCACATCGTAGGTGTTGAGACCGCCGTTTTTCAGATCGTCGTCCGACAGCATCGTCACCGGATAACCGATCTGCTTCAGTGCGGTGGGAATTTCATCGCCGGGGCCCATGATGTATCCTATGCGTCTCTCGCTCTTCTTAAGATCGAACCGAAGCAACCGTCCTTCCGCCCTCGGAAACACTGTCTGAGGGGGAATGTGCGGGTACCGGATCGTGATCTTGTCCTGTTGCATTTTGCTATCACCGACAGTCGCCTCAACTTGAAATGAGCCGGAGCTTGAGCCCGGGCCGGGCTGCACCGAAAAACTCACAGACTGGTTCTCATCCTTCTGCGCAAACTCGAACGGGATGCTCAGAGGAGTCATCTTCCATCCTTGCGGCACTCTCAAAGCGACACTCCCCGATACCTTCCCTCCCTCGCTGCGGACGTTGACCAGCACTGATTTGGAGATCCCATCAGAGAAGATGTACACTTTTTCCGGCAGATTGACAGTCACAGGGGGATTGATCACGAGCGGGCGATACTGTTCTCCTTCAACTGGATCGACGGTCCTGAACCGCACCGGGACTTCGAGGTCCATCGCTCCGTCGTTGGAGGCAATCCCGACTTTGACCGTGAGTGGCGGTGTGTTCTCTGCCTGCCCGACGAGTAGTTGGTTCGAGATCCTGTATGCCCCAAGTTCTTGAGGCTCTACGAGCCAATTGGGCTGAGTGTACGGAAAGTCCATCGGAAGCTTCATTCCGAAGATTGCCTGAACAGGCTGATTGTTCCGGAGTTGCAGGTTAAGAACAGAGTCAGCCTTTCCGAGCGGCGCGACGACCCGCTCCAGGCGGAACGGATACAATGACCGGCTGATCGCCGATACTGTGACCTTCATATCTGAGCCGGGAGATACGTTGTTTTCGGTCGAGAGCGCATCAATCCACAAACCGCCACAGAGCTTTATCACATCCTGTAGTTCCCGCTTCTTGATGACGATCCATGGGTCATCCTTCAACTTGCCGAGTTCCGCGTACACCCTGAAAAGAGCAGGAAGCGATTTTTCTGGGTTCTCCTCATCGTACGATCGATACGCTTCCTCCAGTATGTCGCCGACAGCTGCCCCTCCGGGGACACGAGTCCATGAAGTATTCACGCCATCGAACAGATCCTTCGTCGCTGTATCGCCTGCGATGTGCTGGAAATAATTCACGAACTCCCCTCGATTCTGTCCGCCGCCCGTCCCCTGGCTCTTGTTCATGCTCCTGCTTCTCCCTGCCATCTCGGTAAACGATTCTCCGAGGAGTGGACTGTACGTTCCAAGGTCGAGGGAAGTTGAACGCTCGGGGACTGCCGGGCGGTCAGCCTGCTGGAATCGAAATACGTTCCACAACAGTCGCTTTGGTTTCCAGGGTTGGACATACTTGAGCTGCTCGGGGAATCGGGTCGGGTCGCCGGCTGCAGCGTAAGCCTGATGCGCCAGTTCGGCTGAACTGGTGTGATTGCCGTGCCCACCCTGGGTCGGAGTGAAGCGAGTCACGACAACGTCAGGGCGGAAGGTTCGAATGCGCCAGACCACATCGGAGAGGATCTTTTCCCTTCCCCAGATGTTCATTGTCTCTTCGAGCGACTTTGAGAATCCAAAATCGATCGCGCGCGTAAAATACTGTTCGGCACCGTCGATGCGCCGGGAGGCAAGAAGTTCCTGTGTGCGAATCACGCCGAGGAGTTCTCCCTGCTCAGAGCCGATGAGATTCTGGCCTCCCTCACCGCGGGTAATGGAGAGATACCCAGCCCGCATCAACCTCCCTTTTGCCATGTAGCCGAGGAACGCGGTATTGTCATCATCCGGGTGGGCTGCAACGTAGAGCACCGATCCGAGAACCGTAAGCTTCTTCAGGGCCAGCCGCAGTTCTGCAGCATTGATGGCTCTTGGCGATTGCGGCTGGGCCAGCAACAAGCCAATTGGGAGAAGGAAAGCAAGGAGAGCTAAAACGGTGCGGGATCGTTGCTTCATCAAGAGTCCTTTCTAAGATTCTATTCTGCCACCAACACTCAGGCAAGCTGGAAAGTTCTCACCCTCAGAATGTGTGAAAATATACGATTCCACTCTGGAAGCTGCAACAACAGAAGAGAATCCGTTATATATTCTTTCTGTCCGACTGCAACCACTCGACTGGAACTTCGTCTAAGGAGAAACGTGCCCCACGTATGCGGGGCAAGCTCCTCGCACCAAAATTCGGCATACCAAACCACCATCCAGCTCACCGAGGCTTTTATGACACGGCTCTTTTCGCCATCGCCGCTCCTTCACTCAATTACCGTTGTTCTGATGCTCGCCTGGTCCGAGGCCCATACCCAGACTCAGGCAGACACGCTCGACATTCTCCAGATGTCCGCGCCAAAGATGTTCATCGACTGCGGCAGGTGTGACCAGGACTATATCCGAACAGAGATACCGTTTGTCAACTACGTGCGAGACAGGAAGCAAGCCGACATCCACCTGATGATCACGGAGATGTACACCGGGAGCGGAGGAACAGAGTACACATTGACGCTGATTGGACAGCTTGGATTCGACGGTGTCAACGATACGCTCAAGTACAATGCCAACAAGACCGATACACAGGACATGACCCGCAAGGGACTGGTCGGAGTTCTCAAGAAGGGTTTGGTACGCTACGTCATCCATTCGCCGCTTGCCGAACATCTTAGCGTGGCGTATACAAAGCCGACAGCCGCGTCGAAAGTGGTCGACAAATGGGACTA
>JACVXU010000108.1 GCA_015661185.1 Bacteroidota bacterium | reverse complement strand
AACGATCAGCAATAGCGTCACAAATGGAAGGTCACATACGATGCAGCTCATAGGAACAAGTCAAATCACACGAAAGTTACGGGAAGATGTGAAGAGATTGGCTCGGGGCAGGAAGAATGTCTTGATCGTCGGTGAGGTGGGGGTCGGTAAAGGGTTGACAGCCGAAGCAATCCATAACGAGAGCAAAGACGCAAAGAAGCCGTGTGTCCGGCTGAACATTGCTGCCATTGACCCGAGTCGCCTGAAAAAACTCGTCGATCTCGCGATAGAGAGCGGGGAATTCTATAACCCGATCGCGCCGGATCACGGGAATTTCGAGCTCGTAGACGGAACGACACTGGTTATCGAAGATGTTGACCGTTCGGGTTTGGCGGCCCAAAGCTCTCTCTGCGAGCTCCTGTCATTTTGCAGGCGGGGAAAGCGTGACCTGCGCATCATCTTCCTGCTGCAGGATCCCATTGGACAGGCTGTGAGAAGCGGTGCGGTGCTGCAGGGAATACTTGATGAAACGAAACGCTGGGAAACCATCAAGATCCCGCCTCTCCGGGAACGGCAGGAAGATATTCCCGAACTAGTGGAGTATTTTGTCAATCAGATCGGAAAGGAGCTCGGTATTGAGGGCATGGTGATTGATTCAAATGCGATTGGAGTGCTGGTTCGGCAAGAGTGGAAAGAGAATGTCCAAGAATTGAAGAGACTGGTAGAACGCAGCATCGTGCTTTCTCGTGACAAGAATGTGTTTAGGCTGCCTGCCGGTTTCGTCAACGAAGAAGCAGAGCTATCGCGTATTCTGTCTCGCATCGAAGAGGGGGCGGATTTTGCTCTCGACAATGCGATGGAGATCATTGAAAAAGGAATCCTCCTCCGCACGCTTGGGAAGTTTGAATTCAATCAGAGTCGCGCGGCCCGGTTTCTCAAAATGACCGAGGACACTCTCCGTTACAGGATGAAAAGGCTGGGGATTCCCACAGCCCGAAGGCAGTAGAGCTATCATTTCTGCAAATCGGTTTTCTTCTTGATTCCGCAATATCACGGAAACATTCCGTGTTTTTCCTTGACATTGACCTGGAGCAATATTACCTTTCCTCGGGCAGTCAAGCGAACCGCAATACATCAAATCCACCTTATTGGTAGTGCATGAAAGCCGTCCCTCTTCCGGGGAGCGTCAGTCACAACTCGCAACAGTCAACGTCGTTTGAATCCTACCCCATCCAAAGGCTCGCACATTGTGTGGTACCTCTTCCATAATGACCACGCCTCACTTCTTAACCCACTCTTCATTTTAGCACATCATTAACTCTGGAGGGAAAAGCCATGATGATCGACATATCACAAGTGAAGTCATTTGTCTCTTCGAATCTGAAGAGTGTGCGAAGAACGCAGCAGGTGGCAACGCAACTGAACTGCTCGCTTGAGAGACTGAAGAAGACTTTCTTCAAGAACGAAAAAGTCAGCCTGAGCTGGTACATTCGAGAATCAAGAGTGTCGAGAATGAAAGAACGGCTTCTCACTTCGGATGCTCCATGCAAAGTGATTTGCCTCGATCTCGGCTTACGGGAGGATGTGGGTTCTCGGCTGTTCAAAAACAGCACTGGCATGACGATGGAGGAGTTTCGCAGGTCATACAATGGAACGCGTCCGAATGTGAGGAGGACTCAGTCACACTACAAAGAAGACAGCCAACCGACCCCCCGACTCGTCATCACTGAAGGGGTTATCACGCAAGTCCTGTCGACTTCAGACAGCAAGGAATCCAAACAACCAATCAGACGGACCGGTGGTATTTGGCTGCAAGGTCCAGCAAGTTAAGTCCCACCACCTGCCCCAGGTAGCCACAGCGTGCCCTGCAGGGATGCTGAAATAGCCTTAGCCGAATCCGCGAGAGTGATGATTCGCTGTGGCTACCGGGAGGTATGTCCGGGTCTCTCCGTTTTCTCCGAATTCCGATCATTCCGCCCTTTGTTTCGTGATCGTAATTGTGGCTCTCATTCGGGATGAAGGAGAGTGGATGCGATCTCAAAGACCGAATTCTTACCCCAACCTGTTCGACAATTTCCCCAGACTCATTCTTTTCCGCTTTTCTTTTCCGTCTGTTGGTAGCCTTTCCAGGAAACCCCGGAATCGCAGAATCAGCGTGTTGGATGCTCGCATTACGTGAATGTCAAGTTCAGACAGGCATGGAAGTACGCATCCGACGATTGCAGCGGAAACGTAGAGCTTTCCGGCATCAGGAAGATGCGGAGAAACCGCACTTGCCCCGTTGCACGGGGTAAATCGGACGACTCGCTTTTCGAGGCTGTCCAAAAAGTACTATCGACCTTTACGGTTACCTCAAGAGATTAGTAATATCGACAATTTTCAAAACTCGTAGGAGTCAAAATAACATTTCGACCTACGTTTTGGACAGCCTCATTTTCAACGACGCCCAATTCAGTCGATGGCCGCTCTTTACCCCAAGCTCCAAGATGAGTGCAGTCTGAGAAACAGGCCAGGGTGTACAATGTTCCCTGAGTGAGAGGCTTTCTTGGTTCGATTTTTTCCATTCGGCGGTCGCTCTGTGTGCGGGAGGATCACCCCTCGTTGGCCTATGCAATGCTTCAGGAGAGGAGTCCGTCCCTCACCTCTGGGGAACCACTAGACAAACGTTTCTGCCAGAATCAGTTTGTGAGACGCCTCCTCCTCCGAAGTACTACTCCAGGCCAGGGGGGCCGTCCTCGCTTCTTGCACCTCGGTTTGACTTGCATCTGAACGCAGACCTCATAATTTCATTTCCCAAGCTCACCGGTGGCCAGTCTACGAAGGCGCATCCAAGAACGTTTGTGCGGAATTTCTTGGAATTGCGAAACTTCCTTGCAATTTTCCGTTGTTTTTTATCATCCTATGAGATGTCGCAGATGGTACGTATATTGCATAAGTTATTCTCTACCTTACATTTAAACGAACTTCACAAGAACCAGATAGAGGACAGGAATGGATAAATCTGAGATCAAAACGATAGTCGAAAGGGTGACTGCCCAGATCTTGAAAGTCGATCCGAAAGAAATCACGCCGACGGCGAATTTTTCTTTTGACTTGGGTGCTGACTCTATGCAGAGCATCGAGCTCATCGCAGCGTTCGAAGAGGAGTTCGACATACAGATGGATGAGCAGAAAGCCCGTGAAGTGCAGACGGTCGAGGGCGCGGTCGAATTCATCGCTGGCTACCTGAAATAGACAGCCTGGGGAGATTCTATGTCTGAAACTTCAGCTCTGCCGGCGAAGGACCTTGAGCATGTCTTCTATCCGCAGTCTGTCGCTGTCCTCGGCACCAATCGCGTCGTCGGTACGGTCCCGCATGACATCTTTGCGAACATCCTGAAGGACAACTTCCAGGGAATCGTGTACCCGGTCAGTCCGAAAGAACGATCGGTGGCAGGCGTCCGCGCGTACAAGTACGTGCTCGACATTCCCGACCCTGTCGATCTCGCGATCCTCGTTTTCCCGAGCACCGTCTGCAATCTGGCTCTCGAGCAGTGTGGACAGAAGGGGGTCAAGTCAGCAATCATCATCTCGGCAGGTTTCCGCGAGATTGGAGCGGCAGGGCTGAAGCGGGAGGAAGAGATCAAGGCGATCGCAAAGAAGTATAACATTTCGTTCATCGGACCCAATTGTCTTGGTGTCATCAACACCGACCCTCGCTCGCACCTGAACGCGTCCTTCGCACGGAAGATGCCGGAGGAGGGGAACATCGCATTCCTTTCGCAAAGCGGCGCTCTCTGCACAGCTGTCCTCGACTACGCTCAAGCCAAGCATATAGGTTTTTCGAAGTTCGTGAGTTTCGGCAACAAGGCCAACATCAATGAGATCGATTTAATGCGGTACCTGAAGAATGACCCCAAGACGAAAGTCATTCTTGTTTACCTCGAAGAGATCACGGATGGTATTGCGCTGATGAACGCGGCGCGCGAAATTATTTCAGAATCGGGTAAACCGGTTCTAGTGCTGAAATCGGGCCGCACGCGCGAAGGCGCGGCGGCAGCGGCGTCTCATACGGGCTCACTTGCAGGAAGCGATGAAGTATGTGACGCAGCATTCAGACAAGCCGGCATCATCCGATGCTCGACGATCGAAGAGATGTTCCATAACGCAATTGCCCTCGCCTATCAACCCTTGCCGCGAGGCAAACGCGTTGCCATTATCACCAATGCGGGCGGTCCCGGTGTGCTGGCTACGGATGCTGCGATAAAACAGAATCTTGATCTGGCAAAATTCTCCGACGCTACACTGGAGATCTACAAAAAAAGCCTCCCGGCCACGGCGAACATCAAGAATCCCGTCGATGTAATCGGCGACGCGAGGGCAGACCGGTACAAGGTCGCTCTCGGAGCAGCGCTGCAGGACCCCGGAGTCGATGGAGTCCTCGTTATTCTGACTCCCCAGTCGATGACAGACATCGAGAACATTGCTGAAGAGGTATGCAACACGGTCGGCAAATTCGACAAACCGGCCTATGCTTCGTTCATGGGCGAAAAGGATGTTGCAGCGGGAATAGACATCCTGCAGCAGCGGAGCATCCCTCATTACATACTCCCGGAATCGATGTGCAAGGCATTTGCAAGTGCGCTCTTCTTCAAGCATCACCGCGAAATGGAATCCGAGGAGGTACTGAGATTCCCTGGCATAGACAAAGAAAAAGCACGAGGGGTACTTCAGAGAGCCCTGGCCGCCGGCAGAAAC
The DNA here is from genome assembly GCA_015661185.1 of Bacteroidota bacterium. GTDB lineage: Bacteria > Bacteroidota > Ignavibacteria > UBA10030 > UBA10030 > UBA9647. The sequence continues at coordinate 13,911 of JACVXU010000108.1, read as the reverse complement.
TACTTGCCCGAAGAGGAATCGGTTCGTATTCTCGAGGCGTACGGCCTGCCGACTCTCCCTTCCGGCCTCGCGACGTCGAGGCTTGAGGCGATCAGCATTGCTGAACGAATCGGTTTTCCGGTTGTCATGAAAGTCGATTCAGACGACATCGTCCACAAGTTCGATATAAAAGGTGTGCTCGTTGATATCCGAACGGCTGACGCGGCCGGCGCGGGTTATGATGCCATTCTGCACAATGTGGAGATGGCGAAGCCAAGGGCGAGAATCAAAGGCATCTATGTTCAGAAGATGGTGACAAGTGGGGAAGAAGTGATTCTGGGTGTCAAGCGAGATAGCTCGTTCGGGGCTGTTATCATGTTTGGACTTGGTGGATTATTCGTGGAGGTATTCAGAGATGTGAGTTTCCGCGTCGCGCCCGTCGGACCTCGATCCGCATCGGAAATGGTGCGTGAAATCAGGGCGTATTCGATGTTGGCCGGAGCACGTGGGAAGAAACCGCGTGACATCAGGAGCGTCGAAGAGTGTATTCAACGTCTCTCAGCGCTCGCGGTTGATTTCCCGGAGATCAAGGAACTCGACATCAATCCGTTAATTGTGAATGACGAAGGCGGCGGTTGTTTCGTCGCCGATGCCAGGATCATGCTCTAGTCAGAGGAGGACGCCCGCGTGAGGATCATCATTCACGACAACTATGAAGCGCTGAGCAAGTGGACGGCGTACTATGTCGCCAAGAGGATCAAGGATTTCAATCCGACGCCGGAGAAGCCGTTCGTCCTGGCACTTCCGGCGGGCATTTCGCCTGTCGGGACGTACCAACAATTGATAAGTCTTCATCAGGAAGGGAAGGTCACGTTCCGCAATGTCGTAGCCTTCGGCCTGAATGAATATGCCGGGATCCCCGAAGACCATCCACAAAGTCATCACTCGGTGTTATGGAACAATTTCTTTGGCCAGATCGATATTCAGTCTGAGAATGTCCGACTGCTGGATGGGAACGCCGCCGATTATGACCGGGAATGTCATGATTATGAGGAGAATATCAAGACATCGGGAGGGATTCACCTATTCCTGGGTAGCATCGGCCCGGACGGCCACATTGGATTCAATGAGCCTGGCTCGTCGCTTTCCTCGCGAACGCGTATCAAAACTATCACTAGTGGAGCACGAGCGGCGAATGCGCGATGGTTCGGCAACGACGTCAACAAAGTTCCCAAGACCGGTCTCACGATGGGCGTCGGAACGTTGATGGACGCCGAGGAAGTTGTGATGGTGATTAGCGGGTTCAGTAAAGCCCGGGCACTGCAGAAGATCCTCGAATGCGAAGTTAATCATATGTGGACCGTCTCGATGCTTCAACTCCATCAACACGGCATGATCGTCTGTGACGATGAAGCGACGATGGAACTGAAGGTGGGTACGGTCAAGTACTTCAGAGACATTGAAAAAGAGAATCTGGGATTGCCGGAATTCTGACGGTGCACCGCCACCATGGGTTGTTCAAAGTTCGTTGTTTTGTTCTTGAAGTTTTGTCGCTGTTTTGGTAAAATTTGATGTTTCTCTTGATGCCCGGTCGCTCATCGGTAACATCATTCCGTTGATCCTGTACGCTCTACCTCTTGGGCATCTTCCTTGATCTTTTCACCTGAGTCCGAACGTGGCTTGACTATGACCTACACTCATCTTACTGAAGCACAGGTAAAGAAGCTGGTCGAACAGGGTTGCGCCGCCGCCGATTGGCGGCATATCATGATCTCTCCTGGTTGCGACCTGACAAGAATCAACGGTGTTCACTTCTATGGGACAGTGCGGATTGGCGACACGGGGGGAGCACATGCAGTTGATGGAGTTGAGTTGCTGTGCGGCATCTACGGATCGTCGATAGCCGACTGCGACATCGGCGATCGTGTTCGCATTGCAAATGTTGGCTCGGTCATCTCCAACTACATCATCGAGAATGATGTCATTATCCAGGATGTCGCCGCGTTAGTTGCCGATCCGAATGCGTCCTACGGAAACGGAGTTGAGCTCGAGACGATCAACGAAGGGGGAGGACGTGGCGTGAAGATCATCAACGACCTCACCTCGCAGGCTGCCTACGTCCAGGGGATGCTGCGACACAACGCTGCCTTTACAAAGATACTTGATGAGCTCGTCGAGGCGAAGGCGAAGGAAGCGAAAACTGAAAAGGGCCGCGTTGCCAGAGGGGCGAAGATACTCCATTGCGGTACGATACGCAACGTGACCATTGGCGTCCACGCCCACGTGCACGGCGCTCAATTCCTTGAGAATGGCACGATCAACAGCTGCGTCGAACATCCAACGGAGGTCGGTGAAGGAGTCCAGGCGAAGTCATTCATTCTTTCAGAAGGTGCGCGCGTTGAAAGCGGCGCTGTTCTCGACAAAGCGTTTGTGGGGCAGGGTGTGAAGATGGGAAAGCAGTTCTCAGCGGAAAACTCTCTCTTTTTCGCGAACTGTGAAGCGTTCCACGGTGAAGCGGTATCGCTTTTTGGCGGGCCCTATACTGTAACGCATCACAAGTCGACACTCCTGATTGCCGGATTGTTCTCTTTTTACAATGCAGGAAGCGGGCGTGCTGGAACGCGGCTGCAAAACCGGTTTATTCTCATATCTGCTGCTCGAGGCCCATATCGGTGCATTCAGCGTCGTTATCGGCAAGCATTATGCAAACCTCGATCTCGCGGACCTCCCGTTCTCGTACATATTAGAGGAGGATGGAAATTCGAAAATCGTCCCCGGAATGAACCTTCCCGCTGTCGGCACCGTGCGCGACGGCGAGAAATGGCCGAAGAGGGATGGCCGCAAAGCCCCGAAGAAGCGCGATCTTATCATCTTCGATGTGTTCTCTCCGTACACAATAGAAAAGATGAGGCGGGGAAGGGACGAGCTTCTTGCGCTCAGCGAAAAAGTGCCACGAGAGAAATCGTTTGTAATGTATGGTGGAGCGCAATTGAGTCGTCTGTTGCTGAAGAAGGGGGCGAAGTACTACTCGCTTGGGATCGCCCGGTATCTGCAGGAGAAAGTGCTGGACAGAGTGCGTGAAGCACTTTTGAAAGAAAAACATTGGAGCGCTGCCATCGCTTCTTTGAATCCTTCGTCGATGCTTGAGAAACCCGAAGAATGGACCGATGTCAGCGGCCTACTTACGCCGCGTGAACGCCTGGCTGCACTTGAACAAAGGGTCGCGAGCGGCGCGTGCTCTTCCTATGACGATCTCCTCGCTGAGTTCCAGGCAATGTACGATTCTTACCGGAACGACGAGTGGCAATACATCTATGATGTTTACGCAAAAGAATACGGAGTTCAGTTGAATGCTGTGACGAGAGAGCAGCTGCTCGCCGCGGCAGACGGCTGGGAGGATGCAGCTTCCTCTCTCCAGGGCATGGTCACCGAGGATTCAAAGAAAGAATTCGGTGCCTTCGCACGGATAGGGTACGGACTCGATCAAACTGAAGAGAACTTACAGAAAGACTTCGAGGCCGTCCGGGGGACAATCGAAACGAACGGCGTGGTTCAGAAGCTCGCTGCCGAGGGAGATGCTATTCGACAACGGAAAGAGCAATTCAAGCACCTGTTAACCTCAATTACGACGTAGAGCCAATTTCGATGATCGGGCGGAGGTTCTGTGGCACCGTCCAGGTGAACGTCGCCGGATCAGCGATGGCTAGCCATTCCAACCATAGGAGGAGTATCAATGAAGACGTATGAGTTGAAGGATGTTGCAGCCCCTAATCTTCTTGAAGGCATGTTTCCGTATTCGCTCCCCCCGCTGATCACATTCGAGGGGAAGATTCACGAGCTCATTGATGGAGCGGTCGTGGAGTTCGATCCGAGTGAAGTGAAGACGCGGGATATCCACATCACCGACACGACATTCCGTGACGGCCAGCAGGCTCGCCCTCCGTACACAAAAGATCAGATGGTGAAGCTCTTTGAAATGATGTCGCGTCTTGGCGGGCCCAACGGCGTTATCCGGCAGTCTGAGTTCTTCCTGTACACGAAGAACGATCGCGAGACCATCGAAGCGTGCAGGGCGCTCAACCTTCGCTACCCGGAAATCACAGGCTGGATTCGCGCGAACAAGGGAGATTTCCGCCTCGTGAAGGAGATGGGCTTGAAGGAGACTGGTATGCTGACGTCATCGTCGGACTACCACATTTTTCACAAGCAGAACCAGACCCGCAAGCAGGCGATGGATCAGTACGTTGAAGTCGTGGAAGCCGCGTTTGAGGCAGGTGTTCGGCCACGCTGCCATTTAGAAGATGTGACTCGCGCTGATCTTGCTGGATTTGTATTTCCTTTCGTCCAGAAGCTCGAGCGATTGAGCGAACAGGTGCCGGAGCATATGAAAGTGAAGATCCGGTTGTGCGACACGATGGGATTCGGCATTTCCTATCCGAACGCTGCAGAACCCCGGTCAATACCGAAGTTGATCTGGCGACTGAGAAACGAAATCGGAGTGTCGGCCGATCGGCTCGAGTGGCATGGTCACAACGATTTCCACAAGGTCCACATCAATGGATCGAGCGCGTGGATCTACGGTTTGAATGCTGTGAACACGACACTATTCGGCTTCGGTGAGCGCACGGGGAATCCGCCGCTTGAGGGTGCCACCATAGAATATGTTGCCCTGAAGGGAGGGCTCAACGGCGTCGATCTCCAGGTCGTCACAGAACTGGCGGAGTACTACGAGAAAGTCATTGGGACTCAGCTCGCAGCGAACTACCCATTCGTCGGGAAAGATTTCAACACGACACGGGCCGGCATACACGCGGGCGGACTTCGGAAATTCGAGCAGATCTACAATATCTTCGACACGACGGCGCTGCTGAACCGTCCGCCACGCGTCTCCATAACAGACAAATCAGGGTCCGATGGCGTTGCGCTCTGGGTCAACGAGTTCCTCGGCCTCAAAGGTGATGAGCGCCTGACGGTGATGAAGGTGGCAAAGATCTTCCGATGGGTGATGGATCAGTACGAAAAGGATGGGAGGATGTCGTCCGTCACAGATCAAGAGTTGGAAGACCAGGTGAAGCTTTACTTACCGGAGTACTACAACAAACGCAAGAAGAACTAAGGAAGGCAGGAAACTAGCATGAGAGTCATCATACAATCAGAGTATGATTTAGTCAGCAAGTGGGTTGCGTCGTACGTCGTCCGCGAGATTCGCGATTTCGATCCGACGCCGGACAAGCCGTTCGTGCTTGGCCTTCCCACCGGATCATCTCCACTGGGCACGTACAAGGAACTGGTGGCGATGCACAAGGCTGGGAAAGTGTCGTTCCAGAATGTCGTCACGTTCAATATGGATGAGTACATCGGCATCCCCAAGGATCATCCGGAAAGCTATCATTCATTCATGTGGAACAACTTTTTCAATCACATCGACATCAAGAAAGAAAACGTCAACATTCTCAACGGGAATGCCAACGATCTTGAGAAGGAATGCGCAGACTACGAAGCAAGGATCAAGAAAATCGGCGGGATTCACCTGTTTCTTGGCGGTATCGGTCCGGACGGTCACATCGCATTCAATGAGCCGGGATCGTCACTCTCCTCGCGGACACGCGTGAAGACATTGACGCTGGATACGATTCTTGCGAACGCCCGCTTCTTCGACAACGATATTACGAAGGTGCCGAAGACTGCGCTGACGGTCGGTGTCGCTACGGTGCTCGATGCGAAGGAAGTCCTGATCATCATCAACGGGTACAAGAAAGCGCGTGCACTTGCCAACGTCGTTGAAGGAGGCGTCAACCACATGTGGACGGTGAGCGCACTCCAGCTTCATCCGCACGGCATCATTGTGACCGACGATGAGGCGACGCTTGAGCTGAAGGTGGGAACAGTGAAGTACTTCAAAGACATCGAAGCGCCGAATCTCGATCCGGCAACATTGCTGCGCTGAGTAGCGATCAGCGATACAACGAAAGCGGGCGAGAATTCCTCGCCCGTTTTATATGTACCCCGGATTGAATCAAGATCAATTGTAGAGCATGTACTTCTTGCTTCGTTCTTTAAACCGACCGAGTTCATCGCTCCAGGACGCAAAGATTTCTCCCGGGCGCTTTCCATCCCGGATCATCTTCATAAACCTCGTTGTCGCCGTCAGTCGCTCGATGACGGTTTCGTCCCAAACCATCTTGTCCGCGTGAAGTTGGTGAAAGGCCCAGACGAGCGCAATCCCGGCTCTGTACGGCTCGACCAGATTCCGATCTGTTATGTTCACAAAAATGCCCCTACAGAGCTGGCCGCTCAACTCGGGATCACGGCCCAGATGTGGTTTTCTTACTGGCGTGAATTCCACTGGTTCGAATATCACCCCCCGGAGTTTGAGCCTGTTCAACATTTCCGCAGCCTTGTGATGATCGATCCAGGGGGCGCCGATATACTCAAACGGTTTGTCAGTGCCACGTCCTTCGGAGATATTCAATCCCTCAAACAGGCAAGTCCCGGTGTAAGCGACAACCGAATTCAGAGAAAGCAGGTTGGGTGACGGTTTCCGCCAGTCAAGACCGGTTTCGTCATACCACATCGATCGCTTCCAACCCTTCATCTCCACGACGTGTAGTGTTGCCGTAACTCCACCATGGAGCATCTTTTCGCCGTTATAAAAGCATGCCAACTCTCCCATTGTCATTCCATGGAGGACCGGTATTTTTCCGAATGACCCGAATCGATAGAGGAACTCATCGTCAGGAACGAATCCGTCCTGCTTCAAGCCGGTCATCGGATTCGGTCGATCCAGAACCACCACTTCGATATTGTTCTCGGCCGCCGCTTCCATCACAAAGCCCAGGATGTTGACATGCTCGTAGAATCGCGTCCCGACTTCCTGTATATCGAACACAATGAGGTCGATGCCTTTGAGCATTTCGGGTGTTGGCTTATGGATCTCTCCATACAGCGAGTATTTTACGAGACCGGTTTCTTTGTCAATATCCTTTTCCTTGTCTCTTTGGATCGAGTAGTCGTTCGTCCGGATATTAAATTCCATCCCGAAAAGGACTTTGAGATGAGCCCCGCGGTACCGAAACAGCGCGTCGACGATGTGACTGCCGTCGGAAAGGCGACCGCTGTGGTTCGACACCAGCGCTAGCCGTTTTCCTCTGATAAGGTGGCTATACTCCGAAAAAAGCCTGTCTGCACCAACCTGAACGTGTCCCGAGACCGCGCGTTTCGACTGCGAATCGCCCAAGCAAAGAGCGAAACGGGGAAGGAAAATTAGAGCAGAGCACAGAATGATCGACATCAGGCGCAGTGGTTCTTCGCTTTGAATATTCATCGCCTTCATGAACTGAGATTTGAGGGAATCGATTTCCAAGAGAGAAGGACTTGAGTAAGTGCCGGCTCAGGAACCCTTTTTCGACCTGAATTTCAATTTCAGGGTCTTGATCTCGAACGGAGAGAATTTCAGCGAAAGCTTCGACTTGGCGATCTTTAGCGCTGTCAAATCCTGTTCCAGCAAATCGCACTCGGAAGCGGCATCGGCACGGATACCGAACGTCATCGTCGTCTTCAGTGAGTGTCCATACGCCTCGTGGAGACGGATGATGACTTCATCAGAGTCTTCCGCCTTCTTGATACTGTCAATCATGATGCCTGGACTCGAAATCGAAACCAGGGATGGTAGAGACCAGGCTGTGCCCGGGACTACGACAAGCGGTTGATTGAGTTCCCGCGCGCGTTGGAGGGTCTCTCCGCCGCGCCAGTCGCTGCTGTGTGGATACAACGCGTACGTGAACACGTGCTCTCCCTGGTCCGTTAGCCGGACGTCGTTGAGGCGCAAGGGATCGAGTGCGTGTGGGTAGTGAGGGGATCGAAGCAGGGTGAGTCGCATGGTCGAGTCGGAAGCGTCGTACCCGTACTTGCAGTCGTTGAGGAGGCTCACACCGAACTTTTGTTCCGAGAGATCAGCCCACTGTTGTGCCGGAACCTCAAATTTCGCCTTCTGGTGGCTGTCAACAGGCTTGGTCGTTCGTCGCAGTGCGCCGAACTGGATCTCGTACGTTGCCGAATGCGTCTTGACGTTCAACGGAAATGCGACCTTGAGAAGGGTTTGCTTCTCCTTCCAGGAGACGGAAGTCTGAAAATCGACGCGCGGAGACTTGTGGTAGAAATGAATATCTTGAGTGAGCCGTGAACCGTTGTCTGACTTCAACTCAAGCCGCAGCGTTGCCCGAAGTGGTCCCTCTTCAATAATACGGAGCCGGTCGAACCCGAAGAGATCGACGGGCTTATTTGTATAGTCCGCGTCGATATCCCAGGCGTCCCATTGTTTCGGAACATCCTTATAGGCCTGGAAATGGTTGATGCGTGCTCCCTTGGCAACAAGCTCGCGCCGCAACGTCTTATCGTGCAGCGATGAAATCTGGCCGCGTGAATCGAATCGCACCCGGTAACGAGGAGTTTCCACTACGCGATCAGTGATTTTCCAGTGGGCTGGAACAATCGGCTTCGCCGCCGAAGGTGTGACGACAAGCTGCGAGAACGACAGGGGAGGTATGTTCTCGACGTAGCAAAGAATGAGAGCCGTCCCTCTTCTTCGTCCGAGCACCTGGTGGTCGACAGTGTTTCCGCTGCCATCAGTCACAACGAAAGACTTCTCCTTTGATTTCGTCTCGACAACGATGTAGTCGCTCCGCTTCCAGCTCAATGGATTGAAGATCGAAAAACGGAAATCCCTCTGTGGCTTCCTTTTCCCTTCCTTCTCCACGAGTCCTGAAAGAGACTGTTCCTGGATGCGCTGACAAGAAGCCCGGAGCGCTGCAAAATCATTCCGAACATCATCGTACGCTTCTGCGATCGCTGTGCCGGGCACAATGTCGTGGAATTGATTGAGGAGGAGTTTTTTCCATGCCTCCTCGATCTGTTGCTGCGCATATCTTCTGGAAGCACTTTTGTTCCCATGGAGCATCCCAAGCACGGCGAGCAACTCCGTAGCATAAAGGAGTCCTTCTGACTGGCGATTCTCTCGTTTCACCCAGCCGTGGGTCGTGAATGTGCCGCGGTGTTTTTCAAGATACAACTCATCGCCCCAGGTTTCGAACTCTTTCGCCTGTTCCTCAATTGTTTTGAAGAACTGCGTTGCGGTGGAAATGGTGGATGCGGGCAGTCCAACCATCGTCTTCAGGACGCGGGCGGTCTCCAGCTGCTCCGCTGTCGGTCCGCCGCCGCCGTCGCCATAGCCGAATGTCTGAATTGTGTGAGGGCTCTTTTGTTTCTCGTGGTAATTATCCCAGCTTTTTTTCAAATCTTTCGGAGTGACAGATCCTTCAAGACCGACCGCGGGAATGTGTGCGAGTACTTTGCTCCCGTCGATGCCTCGCCACCAGAACGTATTGTGTCTGAATGGATTCGTGTCGTTCGAAGTCAGCTTCGTCGTGAAGAAGTACCGGATGCCCGACTTTTTCATGATCTGCGGAAGAGCCCAGCTATATCCAAAGGTGTCGGGAAGCCAGAGAATGTCGGAGTCCACCCCGAACTCGTTTTTGAAGAATCGCTTACCATGGAGAACCTGGCGCACAAGCGACTCGCCATTGGGGATATTGCAGTCGGGCTCGACCCACATCGAACCGATCGCGTGCCAGCGTCCTTCGGCGATCCTCAGCTTTATTTCTTTGAACACCTCCGGGTAATGATCCTTCGTTAGTTGATAAAGGTACGCCTGGCTCTGGCTGAAATTGAATTCCGGATATTCCTCCATCAACCTCAAGGCTGTCGAAAACGTGCGGCCGCACTTCTTCTTTGTTTCCTGAAGTCTCCACAGCCATACGACATCGATGTGAGATTGAGAAACGAGATGGACAAGCCCCGGAATGCTGGTCTTGTATTCTGTCTCAAGTATCCGTGTGAGAAAATTGTAGGATCTCCCGATTGCGTTGGGATATTCTTCACCGTCGGGCTTAAAGTACTTAAGGAAGATCAGCGATTGCCTGATGAGTTCCTTGATATCTTTGGTCTCAGGCGAAGACTGTCCAAGGATCTTTTCGAGATCGTGCAGCGCGGTCAGTCCGTTGTAGAGCGCTCTGGCGATTGGATTGATGACGACAAGTTGGGCCGAGTTGAACGTGCTGAGTTCTTTTCTTCGTCCGCTATAAGCTTCAAGAGCGAGGAGGAATGACTGATTGGCGCGCGCCTTGTCAGTAAGCAACGCTTCCTGATGATATTTGTCGATTCCCTGGTGTGGTTTCCCATTGACATACAGGTGAGCGTCAGAAATATCGAAGAGCAAGCCCAACCGCTTTCCTGCGAATTCTTCGGGGATCCTAAGCCTCTTGCGAAACCAGGCTGTCTTGTCATATCCTCCCCACGGTGCTGGGATGGTGTAGTTCCACCAAATGGTGTCGTTCAACGACGTTGAACCACCATTCGGCAAGTCACCTTCCTTCAGCTTCCAGTCTGACAACGGAAAAGAAGCGGGATGAATGTGGCTCTTTATGAACGGGAGCGTCTGGGTTAGAAGATCGGCGTGCAATGAACCTGTTGTTTCCCTCAAATTTGCAGTCCTAAGTGTGATTTTGCGGAAGGCTGGTTGAAAATAGGGATTGTTGAGCGACATGTCAAGACCGTTTAATTCCAACAGATTAAAGGCCTTGCATAAGGTATTCCTTCATATTTAGAGCCAATTCGGTGTTTTGTGACATCAGTAGTCTATAAGTGCACCCTGCGAATCTGACAGGAGTCGTCTCTCAAGAAGTGACTCACGATGAAAGGACACCTGAGGAACTGAGCGAGGAGAGATTGATCGCAAGCATAGCTTCTAGTTTCATTTTTTACGACAATGACACGCAACCATCCCCCTGCAATTCTTGGAGTTTCACCCGGGACTCGTCAGATGGATGGTTCTCCCGTTCTTCGTTGTGCCTGGTTGTACTTGCGCTTGAGGTGAGAGGACGAGTGATCGTGGTCCGCCCTGATCGAGAGTTCCCAAGAGAATCGGATTCACCATGTGGGCTTTTTGGTTGCAATTCCACCTCGTTGGTGCTAAATTGACCACCGCTTGCAACGTCTTGTTGAATTGATGGTTACGACCGTGTCGATTCCTGTCCGAATCGGCAAGCTTCCTTGAGCGGCTGATTCAGAAGTACTCTTTGAATCGAATGGACGTGACAGAAGGCACGAGTGCCATCTCTTAACACTGACGAGCGATTTTAAACGGATGGACAAATCTATAAAATCTTTAATAAACTCCAAAGAAAAAGTATGAATACTCAGATCGCTTGGTTCATGTTCTTTCTGCTCTGCGTGGTGTTTTGCACGTACCTCTTCTTCCGCACTGTTCCCGAGCCAGCCGACGTACTCTACGTGAATGGACGTATCTATACGATGGACGAGAAGATGAATGTCGCTGAAGCGCTTGCGACGCGCGGCGGGCGCATTGTCGCAATTGGCGCGCAGAATGATCTTCAGGGCATTGTCCGCGCGAAGCAGGTGGTGGATCTTGGAGGGAAGACAGTGTTGCCGGGCTTCATCGACGCACATGCTCACCTAATGAGTCTTGGTGTGGCAAAGCTTACTGTCGATCTGGTGGGAGCCCGATCGGAGACCGCGGTCGCAGGTCTTGTTGAGCAGAGAATCCGGAAAAGTGAGCCCGGTCAGTGGGTTCGCGGCAGAGGATGGGATCAAAACCTCTGGTCGACAAAGCGATTCCCGACGCATCAAATTCTTGACAAGATTGCCCCCAACAATCCGGTCTATCTGGTCCGCATCGATGGCCATGCCGCCTGGATCAACAAGAAAGCACTGGAAATCGCCGGGATTTCCAGTCAGACTCCTGACATAGTGGGGGGACAAATCGTTCGGGACGCATCAGGGAACCCAACGGGCCTGTTCGTCGACAATGCGATGGGATTGGTGAATAAGTTTTTGCCACCGCCATCGGTGAAGGAATCAGAGGAAGCGATCAAACTGGCAATTGGGGAGTTTCTGCGATACGGCATCGTATGTATGAATGATATGGGAGTGGATTCGAAGGACATTGAGGTTTACAAGAATCTTATTGATAGAAAGGAATTTCCTTTCAGAGTATACGCAGCGATCGATGGACCTGGAGATACCTGGGATCAATACACGAAGAAGACTGCAACGAACCCGGCGAAAGGCCCGTTGATTGGATATGGGGATAACCGACTCTGGGTGAGAACCATAAAGCTGTACGTCGATGGCGCACTGGGGTCGAGGGGAGCAGCGCTTCTTGATCCATACAGCGACGATGCAGGGAATCGAGCCCAGGCGCGAGCTGGGAAAGCTTCGTGCTGGAGGACATCATCCGCCGCGAGAAGGTGCGGCATCCGCACGCGCAGTTCCTTTTCTGGCGCACGGCGGACGGCGCGGAAATTGACCTCGTCATCGAGCGCGGCTCGCAGCGCGTCGCGGTGGAAATCAAAGCCGGGCGCGGCGACAAAATCCACGCCGCCCGCGGGCTGGAACGCGCGATGAACGACGTGGGCGCGAAGAACGGCTGGATTCTCGACCACGCCGAAGGCACCGACGCCCTGCGCCCCGCCCTCGCCCGCCGCAGCTTCACCGCCGACCCGGAGTGGCTGCCGTAACCGGTGTGGTTGCCGAAAGAGCCGCCGCCGGGCTTCGGCTTCTCAAGCGGGCCTGTCGCGTCGTAGCGCAGAGCGAAGACGGATCAAAGTAGTCTTCGATGACAAAATCGGCCTGCCTTGCCGACCTGTCCGCCGAAACCTGGTGAAGTCGGAAGCCATGTGCGAAGGCAGGCGTTGGGCAAAACGGTTTTCAATCGGGCAAGATGTTTTCAAGGCTCGGCCAACTAGGTGAAACAAATCCAGCTCGGCGTACAAGGTTCAAAGGGCTGAAAGCCCGACAGACAATAGCCCAGGGCAAAGTGAGTCCGCGAGCGACGCCCTGGGTCAACGGCGGGCGGCTTCGGAGCGCTTGGCGGCGGCTTCGTGGCGAGACTCGCGCAGCATTTTTGTCAAAGCATGCTGGGTTTGAATTGGAGGCAAAGGAATCTGAAATTCTGCCACGTCGGTTGAACCTATCGCGTAGTTGCCAACGGCGGTTCGGGCATACGATTCAATTTGCACGCGCATGTTGGGCAACTGGAGCAAACGCCACAAATAGTCTGGAAGGAGTGCGGAATCCTTTACGCGCACTCTGATGAGCTTGTCCGGGAAAATCATGTCCGACATATCTTCTTCGACCAGTGCGGACATTCCGACATAGGCCAACGTGCCATTCACGCGACAAAGCAGCACATCGCCGCGACGTAGATCGAAACGACGACGAAATTCAGGACGGTCAAATGCGAATTTCTTTTCTGACGGTCGCAGTTCGCCGCGCGTCGCGGCACTGATTTTCAGGACTTCCAACTTGGTCGTGCGCGGCGAAGGACTCGCGCCGCAACCATGTGTGACCTCGACATAATCACCGAGCGCGGCCGTTGCCAACGCGCTGTCTGCCGTTTTTGAAACCAAGCTGTTTTGAAGAACGCATTCATGACTCCAACGATCCATGTTCTTGAATTGCGCAATTTGAAATGGTTTCCGTGGCAAATCGGGCGGCGGCACGAGGCCGAGCGCCGCCTCGAATTCACGAATGGCGCGATGTTCCAAAACTAAAGCATCCGCGTCCAGTTTCGCCGCGTTGCCAAGCGCCTTCTCGTAGCCGTCAAGCAACTGGCGTTGCTCGGCTGGTTCGGGAAGCGGAATTTCCAGATCGGCAAAATTATCTCCGTGAACTCGCTTGCGCCCGCTCGTGCCACTCGCGGCCTGTTTGAGCAAGTGCTGGAAATTCGGCGAGCGAAGCAGCAGAGCCAGATAACGAACGTCCACTTGTTTTGAATCCGGCACGAGCACGGGATATTCGCTCGTCACGACGGCTTGCTTGATTTCCGGCGGGAGCAAACCAATCGCGCCGTTGCGA
>JACVXU010000107.1 GCA_015661185.1 Bacteroidota bacterium | reverse complement strand
CATTGTCACTTTTGCCCCGGCGGCAGGCTGCAGACTTTTGAGCCCAATGGTTCGCGGCGGACGATTCTCATTCTTCTCCGGAAGATAGATCGCATAGACTGCGCCTCCTTCTTTCTTTCGTGTAAGACATACCTTTCCCTCTTTGTACGGCGCAATCGCCCTCGTTTCATAAATCGATTCCTTGTTCACCTTCATCCAGGCAGCGATCCCATTCAAACGATCGTACGCGTCGGGGGCCCATTCCCCTTCCGGTGAGGGGCCGATGTTGAGCAGGAGATTTCCCCCTTTCGCCACGACATTGACCAAGAGGTGAACGAGCTCTCTGACAGACTTGTACTTGTCCGTCTTCACGTACGACCAGCTCGTCGCCATCGTTATGCACGACTCCCAAGGAACACTCAACGCCTTCTCCGGCACTTTGTTCTCCGGCGTCAGGTAGTTCTCATACAATCCGTTGACCCAGCGATCAACGACAAGTATTCCCGGCTGATGGTGACGCGCCATTTTCGCGATGCGGGCCATATCGACATCCTGATTGTAGTTGTTCTTCTTTCCCCACGATTCGAATTCCTTCGGCATGTTGTTCAGCGGGCGAACCCATGCACCATCAAACCATAGGATGTCGATCGGGCCGTAGTCGGTCATCAACTCTTCGATCTGGGAGTACGTGTAATTCTTGAATCGGTTCCATCGATCAGGGTATTTGGCCGGATCGTAGTTGACGTGCCGATCCGGCGTCGGGAAATAAGGCCACCAGTAGTCGGGCGAGTGCCAATCCGGTTTCGAGTAGTATGCTCCGGCCACCATTCCTTTGTTCCGGAAAGCATCGAAGATCTCTTTGGTGACGTTTGATTTTGAATTGACTCGGAATGCACCTTCTTTGGATGTGATCTTGTAGTCGGTCGTCCTGGTATCGAACATGCAGAAGCCGTCGTGATGCTTGGTCGTGAAGATGACGTATCGCATTCCGGCCTCGCTTGCCGCGGCCGCCCACCGATCCGGATCGAATTTCAACGGATTGAATGTCGTCTTGAGGTTTTCGTATGCTTTCTTGTACATGTCATAGTCGTCCGCATACGGACCCCGACGCTCGCACCAGCCTTCGTCCTCGCCGCACAGCGACCACGATTCGACAATTCCCCACTGGCTGTAGGTCCCCCACGTCATCAGAAGGCCGAGTTTGTAGTCTTGCCACCCTGACAATTTCGCCAGAACAAGGGGATCCTGTTCGGGGACGTAGTTTTCCTCACTCTCCTGAGCTTCAAGCGGATTAACGACCAGCAGTGCAAACACGAAGCCGAGTACACGATTCTTCATGGGGCAGTCTCCTTTGTGAGCAACGAGGACCTAGTGAAGCTCGCTAAAGTGACAGGAAGCTATATCAAAAAAGGGGCATTGTCATTGCGGGGCGTTGTTCGCCGAAGTTCCGCTCTTCGAATCCCGCTAATATGCGGAATCCTGAGAAGCGGGACAATCTCGATTTTGCCGCGGCTTTGGGTGAGATTGCTTCGCTACGCCCCTCCCGCCTACACTTCGTTGCGGCGCAATTCGGGGCTCCGCGGATTGTCCTTTCGCATTTCTCGTTTACTTAGTACGTTTGGGTGCACTGCCCCGCCTCCGCCCTTCGACGTCACGTCTCTGCAACGAGCGTGTGAAAGAACAGATCCTGTCGAGGCGCAAGGTACTCAATACTCAAGAAAATCCAAAGGCCTCTACATATGGCATCTCGCCTTTGCTGCTTCCTGCAGGACATCGATGCGTAGATGTTCATGCCGCAGAGCTGCGTGGATCCATTTCATCCTGCTCCGTCATCGACATTCAGGAAGCGAAAACCTTAGAGAGTCAAAGGAGGTACCCCGATGAACCATCAGAGATGTGCGGCAATGATCTTGTTATCCTTCGCGATGTTTGTTCTGCCGAGTGGCCTATGCCTTGCTCAAGGCAAATCGTACAACGTCAAATCACCAAATGGCAAGAACGAGCTGAGGATCGGGGTCGACGGAAACATCAAGCTTTCAGTGTTCCATAACGGGCAGGAGGTTATCATGTCTTCCCCCGTCTCGATGGAGCTCTCGACGGGGCAAGTTCTCGGTCGAACACCCACGGTCAAATCCGCCACACCACGTTCCGTTAAGAACAGCATCAAACCGATCGTTGCCGAAAAGCGGTCGGTCGTTCCCGATGTATTCAACGAGCTCGCTATTCAATTCAAAGGCGATTTCGGATTGAAAATCAGAGCATATGACGATGGCGTCGCGTACCGGTTCGCTACATCGATGCGAGGGGAACTGATCGTGAAGCACGAAGAGCTCGGGATCAGTCTTTCGCCGCTCGATTCGGTCTGGTTTCCTGAGGAGAAGAGCTTCCTATCCCATTCAGAACGCTTGTACAAACTTCTGGACGTTCGGGGGATTGCGGACACACAAATGTGCTGTATTCCGGCTGTCATTGCGAAGCCGAACGGATTGAAAATAGCATTCTCTGAATCAGATCTGCTCGACTACCCAGGCCTTTACCTCCGCGGTGCAGGGGCTGGCAAGTCAGCCTTGGTTTCCAAATTCCCGCCATATCCTCTTGAAGAACAGCTTGTAGGCGATCGGACTGTGAAGGTCGTGAAACCGGCTGATTTCATTTCAAAGACCAGTGGCACGCGGGAATTCCCCTGGAGAGTCTTTGCTATCGCCGAAAAGGATGGAGATCTCATCGAGAACGACATCATCTACCGTTTGGGCAGCCCTCTCCGGTTGAAGGAGACTTCGTGGATCAAGCCGGGAAAAGTCGCATGGGACTGGTGGAATGCGAACAACATCTATGGTGTCGATTTCAAGTCAGGCATTAATACGGGAACATACAAAGAGTACATCGACTTTGCGTCCCGGCACGGACTGGAGTACGTCATTTTCGATGAAGGTTGGTCCAATCCATCCGACCTCTTCCAGCTTAATCCTCAGATGAACATGGAGGAATTGTTCGCACACGCGAAAAAGAAGGATGTCGGAATCATCCTTTGGGTGACTTCGAAAGCGTTGGACGATCGGATGTCCGAAGCACTCGATCAATTCGAGAAGTGGGGGGCAAAAGGAATCAAGGTTGATTTCATGCAACGCGACGACCAAAAAATGGTAAACTATTACGAAAAGGTCGCGGTCGAAGCCGCAAAGCGACAGTTGCTCGTGGATTTCCATGGTTCTTACAAACCGACAGGCCTCAGCCGTACTTACCCCAACGTTCTTACACGCGAAGGAATCCGGGGACTCGAACACAGCAAGTGGTCAGCTGACATCACGCCTCAACACGATGTGATCCTTCCCTTCACTCGTATGTTCGCCGGCGCGATGGACTTTACTCCCGGGGCGATGGTAAACTCGACGAAAGAAAACTTCCGACCGATCTTCACACAGCCGATGAGTCAGGGAACACGCTGCCACCAGTTGGCCATGTACGTCGTATACGAAAGCCCGCTCCAGATGCTCTGCGACAGTCCTTCGAACTACGATCGCGAGCCAGCCATCATGGAATTCCTGTCACCTGTTCCATCGACGTGGGATCTAACGAAGGTCCTCAATGCAAGCATCAGTCACTACGTAACGGTCGCCCGCAAGAAGGGTTCGGATTGGTTCATCGGTTCGATGACCAACTGGACTCCCCGCGATTTCGATCTCAGACTCGATTTCCTTGATGCCGGCATGTATGAGTTGACGGAATATGCGGATGGCGTCAATGCTGATACGTATGCGGGTGACTACAGGAAATCCTCCCGGCAGGTGAAGTCCTCCGACATCATCACGATCCATCTCGCACCAGGTGGAGGTTGGGCTGGGCGAATCAGGAAGATGAATTAGCAAACCGTCGGAAGGAGAAACGTTGAGATTTGGTTTGAAATACGAAATCTGAATGCACGAAATCCTAAACAATCTCGAAATCAGAAATCCCAAGCCCGGATTCGAGCGCTTTACTCCTTCACCCATTTTTTGATATTCGTGCTTTGATTTTCCTTCGGATTTCGAATATAGAGTTTCGGATTTCTCGCGTGAGGGCCTTTGGACAGCGGCTTCTCATCGGACTCCTTGAATCAACCCAGCATAGAGAAAGCGATGATCACATGACCCATTTATCTCAGAGCGACACAGGCAGTGGGCGTTACACAATGCTCGTGACTGTTGTCGCGGCATTGGGTGGTTTGCTGTTCGGCTATGACACAGCTGTTATCGCGGGCGCGATTGGATTTCTCCAGACCCACTTCGATCTCGATGCCACGATGAAAGGCTGGGCTGCGTCGAGCGCCCTGCTGGGATGCGTGATCGGCGTTTCCTTTGCCGGCATCGTTGCTGATCGGATGGGAAGGAAGAAGGCTCTCTTGTTGTCAGCCGTCCTGCTCCTGGTGTCGGCAGTCGGCACAGCATTACCAGACCAGTTCTGGGTCTTTGTCGTCTATCGAATGATCGGCGGAATCGGTGTCGGGATTGCATCGATGGCTTCACCGATGTACATCGCAGAAATCACGCCGGGTCGCATTCGCGGTCGGATGGTTTCGGTGAACCAGTTCGCAATCGTCACCGGGATGCTGATTATCTATTTCGTGAACTACTTCATCGCCCTGCAGGGAGACGAGGTGTGGAATGTCGACGCGGGCTGGCGCTGGATGTTTGGTTCCGAGGCACTTCCCGCGACGCTCTTCCTTGTTTTGCTCTTCTTCATCCCCGAAAGCCCACGTTGGCTGGTGGAGAACGGGCAGAAGGAGAAAGCCCATGCTGTCCTCTCAAAGGTTGGAGGAACGGCGTTTGCGGAATCAGAGGTACAATCGATCGAGGCGACCCTCAATCAGGAAGTCGAGACTTTAGGTCAGCTGTTCAGGACCGGTTGGAGGAAGGTGATGATCCTCGGCATTGCACTCGCCGTTCTTCAGCAGGTTACCGGAATCAATGTCTTTTTGTACTACGCTCCTGAGATCTTCAAGAAACTCGGTTCAGGCGGCGATGCGGCCCTGCTTCAGACCGTCGTCGTCGGAGCAGTCAATCTTGCGTTTACGATCGTCGCGATCTGGACGGTTGACCGGCTCGGACGAAAACCATTGATGATGTTCGGTGCAACAGGCATGGGCATTTCTCTTGTCGCGATGGGACTCGCGGCACAGTTGCAGGTGATTTCGATCTGGGTCCTTCTGTGCATCCTGGCATATATCGCCTGTTTCGCACTCTCAGTGGGTCCGGTGACGTGGGTAATTCTCTCCGAAATCTACCCGACAAGAATCCGCGGACGGGCGATGTCAGTGGCAACGTTTTTCCTCTGGAGCGCGAACTTCATTGTCTCCCAGACGTTTCCGATGATGGATGAAAGCCCAGCTCTGATTGCGCAGTTCAATCACGGATTTCCGTTTTATGTCTACGCGATCTTTTGTTTGGCACTCGTACTGGTGGTTTGGAAGGGCATTCCCGAAACGAAGGGGCATTCGCTGGAGGAGATTGAAGGATTCTGGAAACTATAGCGAACACCTTAACTCCTTTTTCAGGGGAACCGATTCACTCCGGGTTCCTGCACAAGACATCGCCATGAATCAAGAAAGGTCTTTGAGACTATGCTATCATCGGTTCCTCGCATCCTTTTGACTGTAGCCGCGGTCATGGCGGGATTTGCGCACGGTAATCTTCTGGCCCAAGAGATCCCCGCCGAGGTCATATCCAAAGCACCAAAAGTGTATCTCGATTGTCGTCATTGCGATGAAACGTTTTTGCACACAGCAATCAGATTCGTTAACTACGTACGGGATCCTCAGCTGGCTGATGTACACATTCTTGTGGCAGAGCAAACGACCGGCAGTGGTGGGACGGAATATTCATTCGCATTCATCGGACGCGGACCGTTCGCTGGCCGGAATGATACCCTCAAGCACTTTACACAGAAAAGCATATCGCAAGATGTCCGCCGCCGAGGTATAGCGCGGACTATCGAGGCAGGGTTGTTTCGGTTTGCTCTCGAAACACCGATCGCAGATTTTCTCTCCATTGCATTTCGTTCAGGAACGGCGAATAATGTTTCAGAAGATTCGTGGAATTACTGGGTTTTCACGATGCGGGCCAGGGCGGCGTTCGACGGCAGGAAATACGAAGGCACGACCGATCTTTCTGGATCGTTCAGCGCGAGCCGAACAACAGCCGATTGGAAAACCCGGCTCGAGATTGAGAACGACTTTGAAGAAAGCTCCTATGAATACACATCCGAGAATGAGCTTGTGAGCAGCCGGTTTGTTTCCCGTCGTAGCAATTTCAACGGAATCGTCGTTGGGAGTCTTGACGACCATTGGTCGGCAGGCCTTACAGGCAGTGCCTATTCCTCAACGTACGACAACATCAAACTCTCAATCGGAATCCGACCCGCCCTGGAATACAACGTCTTTCCCTACGACGAAGCCACCTACCGTGAACTCCGTATTCAGTACCGCATCGGCGTGTCCCAAAACAGGTACGTCGACACGACAATTTATGGCAAGACTGCTGAGTATCTTGGCTCCCACTCGCTCTCCTGCACGCTTGACCTGCGCCAACCCTGGGGCTCTTCTTCCGTCAGCGTCATCGGTTCCCACTATTTTCACAATGCCGACAAATTCAGGATTCGCTTCAATGGGCGATTATCGGTTCACCTTTATGAGGGACTTTCGATCGACCTTAACGGTAACTACTCGGCGATCAGGGACCAGATCGCCCTCGCACAGGGAGAAGCCACACCGGAAGAAGTTCTGACGCGCCAACGCGCTCTCGCAACCAACTACTCGTTTTCGTTTTCGATCGGGATCGGTTACACATTTGGCTCGATTTACAACAACGTCGTCAATCCACGTTTTGGAGACTACTGAGCCCTCGCGCCAGGCTTCGACCACCACCTGTTGGAAAGGAATCAGGATGATCCGTTTGATGATTCTATTCGGACTCGCTGTCTTGCTCACATCGCTGGGCAGCGCTCAAAAGAACAAACAACCCGCAATCAGCGCCGGCGAGATCGTCATTGGCGCACGTTCTTCCGAACTGGAGCTCTATGCCGCCAAAGAACTCCAACGCTATCTGTTTCAGATCTCAGGGACATTCCTGGAGATTCGGAGCGGTCAGAAATCAATCCGAGCATCGGCATTCGTCATCGGTCGACCTGAAACCAATTCACTGGTTCCTGCGCTCGCATCTGCACACGGGTTCACGGTGAGTCAGCATGATCCTGGTCCACAGGGATATGTCCTGAAGAAGGTCATGGAGCGCGGAAACGACGTCATCGTCATCGCTGGCAGCGAAGATGTGGGGTGTCTCTATGGAGTGTACGGACTGCTGTCTGACTACTATGGTATCGGCTTCTTCCTCGGCGGCGACATTTTGCCCGACAAGAAGTCACCACTCATATGGGTCGACGTTGATGAAAAGAAAGCTCCCTCGATGTATGTCCGTGGATTCCTCCCATGGACCAACTTCCCCCAATCCGCTACCTCGTACTCATGGGAGGACTGGAAGTTCATCCTCGATCAGATGGCGAAGATGCGGCTCAACTTCATTCACATTCACAATTACAATGGCGAACTTGGCCACAACGAAATGTACCACAACTTCACTTACAAGGGGTATACTTCGAGAGTGTGGATGCCAACGGCCCGACAAGCGCACGCCTGGGCCATGAGCCCGTGGGATGTGAACAAGTACCGCTTTGGTGCTTCCGACCTTTTCGATGACTACGATTTCGGAGCCGATTGCGCCCTTCACAATGAGAATCTCACGAACGAACAAGTTTTCCGGAAAAGCGCGTCGCTCTTCCAGAGGGTGATCGAGTATGCCCACAGCCGCGGGGTGAAGGTCGGCTTGGGGTTGGACATCGATTTGATCCCGAAAGGCTACAATGCTCAGGCCGACGATCCCGAAGTCGTTCAGGCACGCGTCGATCAGCTTGTTAACGATTACCCGGATCTTGACTACCTCCTCTGTTTCCAATCGGAGAACGTCGGGAAAGAGCCGCAGTTCTACGAGAAGTGGCGAAAGATTTTTTTGGGATTCTATCAAGGCGTGAAGGATCGGATGCCGCGCACACGTATAGCCGTGGCCGGCTGGGGCCTCAATCCGGCATCGATCGCGACGCTTCCAAAGGATGTCATCTGTGCGCCTATTTCATATTATTCGGATCGATGCGAGACCGGAGCAATCTATGGAGATCGGGAATACTGGGGATGTCCCTGGCTGGAGAGAGATTTCTACAGTTCAGAATACTACTACCCGTACAACCTGCATTTGTCGAATACGATCGCAGCATTTAAGGATCGGGCTCCGAACATGAAGGGATTCTATTGCCTCACGTGGCGACTCACAGATGCAGTTGAACCGAAAATGTGGTACATCGCCCGCACTCCATGGGACAACACCAATCAGTTGGCATCGTCACGCACCGTCTACGAACAGTATGCCCAACTCGCCTACGGTCCTGATGCTGCTTCTGACATCACCGATATTATCGACCAGAACGAGCCGTTTGCCAGCGACTATGCCGAGTGTGAAGGCACTCCACCGTTCACACGGCTCGACGCCCGGGGAATTTTTCAGTTGGCCCGATTCCGCTTCTTTGGTGACAAAGCTGATGGAATAGCGGAACGGAGTGCTTCCACATATTCCGACCAGTTCGGCGTAGGCAAGAACCGATGCGAGGAAGGCGGCGAGTGCATCGACTGGATCGACGCAGGCGAGTGGGCGAGGTTCACTGACGTGGAGTTCGGAATGGGCGCAACGACGTTTGAAGCCCGCGTAGCATCCGCGACGGAAGGTGGAATTATTGAACTCCGCCTCGATTCACTGACGGGTCCGGTCATCGGCACATGTGCCGTGACCAACACCGGCGGCTTGCAGCAATGGGCAACCGTTCGTGCACTCATCAAACCAACGAGCGGCAGGCACACGCTCCAAATGAACTTCCTTTCACGGAAGGATCCGTTCGGCGACTACGACAAAGCAATCTCACAGCTGAGGGTCATCGACAAATGGATTGAGAGGGTTCAATCACAGAATCAGCGAGACCGGCTGAAGCAACTGCGGTGCAGGATCGCGGCGGTCAAAGATCACATCGAGCTCAACAAGGAATTTCAGAGGTACACATGGTCAGGCCTTCCGGGTGCGGCAGAATCATGGGCGAAGAATTTTATATACAGAGTCACAGACATTTCTTCGCTGGGGAATGTCATGAGCATGCAGAACCGGTACATACAGCGCAACTATGTCACCAAGGAGGACACGCTCAGGAATAGCCAACTGTTCAAAGCTCCTTCAGCGGTCATGGCCCGAGGTACGAAGAAAGGGGCTTTGATATCATGGAGATATGACGGTCCACCAATATTGGGGTTCCGTGTCTATCGTAATGGACAATGGATTGACAAGACCATGCTCCCTGCCTCACAGGTGTCGTTTGCCGACCAGAGTAGCGGCTCTTTCAAGTATAGCGTGACGGCTATCGACGGAATGCGACAAGAGAGTCCATTCTCCGTGCCGTTCTCATGCGCCGCCGGAACGGCGGACAAGGAAGCGCCCTTCGTCGTAGTTGTTTCACCCCCTGTTTCGAGTCCCGTCGGTCAGGGAGTCTGGGTCAAAGCCCGTGTTGTAGACAACAGGGCGTACGACCATATCTCTGCAAAGCTCCATTACCGAACGATGGGAGAAAAAAGCTGGAAAACGATTGGGATGGAAAGAAAGGTCAAAGCGGTGTTTGTGTCGAAGATTCCCGACTCCGGTGTAGGGGAGAATGGAGTGGAATACTACTTCGAAGTCTCGGATGGTGACAACGTGACCCTCTGTCCCCCTTCATCTCCCGGATCAGCTTTTTCGATCTCGACATATACACCGACGACTGTGAACAAGCCCTTCAAGCCGAGGGCCGTTGAGTCGAAGGATCAGAGGCTCACCTGGAGGACCGCGGGCAAGAGCGTGATCTGGTATCGGATCTATCGGAGCGCCAAGCCAGACTTCAAGGCAAGCCTGGCCAACTTTGTGACCTTCGTTGCAGCAGGCACGACGGAGTTCAAGGACAACGGAGAAGGATTCGACGGAGCGGCATTGAAAGGGGATTGGTATTATCGCGTTGCGGCTGTTTCTCGATCCGGCGTTGAGAGCCCCCCTACAACTGCGGTCAAAGTTATGTACTGACCGCGTTTGCACGCACTCCCGTCGGGAGCCGAGCTCCCGACGAGCGGCTTTGTCATTCCACCCCTCGCTGTTCGTGAGATCTGCTCACGAACTCAAGTTGGCCTCCATCCAATCTGCAAATCGAACTCCATGCTGCTCCTGACGAGCGAGTGATGATTGTGTGGGAGCAGGATTCCTCCGCGGGCATTCTTCCATTTCCTCGCTGTTCGCGAGTTCCGCTCACGA
>JACVXU010000106.1 GCA_015661185.1 Bacteroidota bacterium | reverse complement strand
CCGATGTGATTTGGCAATGAGTGCAAGATACTCTTTTGCCTGCGTCTTGTGTTTGAAGACGCCGAGAATTGGTTCTGTCTCTTTCACATCGAGATAATCGATAGCCTCAAGGTTAACAATTGCATAACCCTGTGGATTCGTGGATCGGCGGGCGACGATGATTCTGCGCCGCCGTCGCGATGCAACGTTATACAGAGGTCGGAGTTCTTTGATGAACTGTGACTCCAGGAGCAACGCTCCGAGCTCACCGGCGGTCTCGCGTGCTTCAACCCGACAAACTTTTCGACAAAGCCGTCGTTCCTCTGGTGATGAGAAGTGTGAGCGCACTCTCGTTCGGATCGTCTTGCTCTTACCGACATAGAGGAGCTCTTCCAGCGACCCGTAGAAAAGGTACACACCGGGTGAGTCGGGAAGCGTGGAGATGGTATCGGCAGCAAGATGATACTTCATAAGAAGTGCATCAATGGTTCGTCCCGCTGTTTGTTGAGGGACTGGTCTCTGCAGTCACCAAGGACGTGGGAGCGGACGATCTGCGCAGCGACGTAAGCAGTTCCCCGGCAGCTGCCAGGAGCGCTCGTGCCTCAGAGCTTGTCGGGAGAGTCGCCAGGAGCTTCAACTGCTTCCCGTCCTGTTTCAAATGGGCACGGTACCGACGCACCCCGGTCATCTGTGACATGATCTCCTGGAAAGGCGGGATGCTGCCATCGTCGGATTCATAGAACCTCGTTTCTTCCGGTGGCGGGAAGAACAGTGAAAGCTGATTGCGGAGCAGCTCCACTTTGATGAATCCAATTTTCGATGCAAGCGTCTTGAGCTCCACGACCCCAAACAGATTCTCCACCTCCTCTGGATACTCGCCAAACCGATCACGGAGTTCATCGCGCATTGCCGGGATCTCATCCATGGAGGCAACGTTGTACAGGCGGCGATAGAAATCGAGCCGTTCGGAGTCGGATTCGATGAAGATGTCTGGAATGTATGCCTCCACATCGGCGTCAATTGTCGTCTCCGAAGTCGTCGATCGAGCCAGAGCCTTCTGCCCCTGGAAGAGGCGGTCAAATTCCTGTTCCTTCAATTCGGCGACAGCTTCCTCAACGGTGCGCTGGTACATTTCGAGTCCCATTTCCATAATGAATCCGGACTGTTCCGCCCCCAGCAAATTGCCCGCTCCCCGGATTTCAAGGTCACGCATTGCGAGGTTAAACCCCGAGCCGAGCTCGGTGAATTCCTGGATCGCCTGCAAACGGCGGAGTGTTACACGGGGCAAACTTGAGATCGGAGGTGTAAGGAGGTACGCGTAGGCCTGCTCATTGGAGCGCCCCACGCGGCCACGGAGTTGGTAAAGCTCGGCCAGGCCAAACCTGTCTGCGCGGTTGATGATAATGGTGTTGACGCTTGGGATGTCGATGCCCGATTCGATAATCTTCGTGCAAATCAAGACGTCATATTTCTTCTCGAGGAATTCCATCATCGCTTTTTCGAGCTCGTGGCCTTTCATCTGTCCATGGGCGATGTGAAATCTCGCCTCGGGAATCTTACGATGGAGCATTGTCTGAATCTCTTCGATGTCATGCACGCGATCATGGATAAAGTACACCTGTCCCCCCCTGTGCAGCTCCTTCAGAATCGCTTCGCGCACGAGCTGCAGGTCAAACTGGGCGATTTCCGTCAAGATGGGGAGCCTGTTGCGGGGAGGTGTATTGATCAGGGAGAGATCCCGCGCCCCCATGAGGGAGAATTGCAGCGTTCGGGGTATGGGTGTCGCCGTCAGCGTGATGGTATCGACCGTCGCACGGAGTTGTCGCAACTTCTCTTTCGCGGTAACGCCGAAACGGTGTTCTTCGTCGATGACGAGCAAGCCCAGGTTCTTGAACTGGACATCCTTGGAAAGTAGTCGGTGAGTGCCGATGAGTATGTCAACCGTTCCCGCCAGAACGCCCTGCAGGGTCGTCTCCTGTTCCTTCTTCGATTTGAAGCGCGAAAGGGATTCGACGCGAACGGAGTAACGCCCGACACGATCCATGAACGTGTTGTAATGTTGCTGGGCGAGGATGGTGGTAGGAACCAGGATGGCGGTTTGTTTTCCATTCATGACGGACTTGAACGCTGCCCGCACCGCAACTTCTGTTTTTCCGAATCCAACGTCGCCGCAGATCAGGCGGTCCATCGGAGAGGGGAGTTCCATGTCTCGCTTCACATCGAGCGTCGCTTTTGCCTGGTCCGGCGTATCCTCATACATGAAAGACGCTTCGAGTTCCTTTTGCCAGTGGGTATCGGGGGCAAAGGAGAATCCCTGCTCGGTCCTGCGGCGGGCGTAGAGAGCGATAAGCTCCCGCGCGATATCCTTGATGCGCTTTCGTGCCCGTGCTTTCATCCTCTCCCAATCGGGTGCACCAAGCTTTGAAAGCTTCGGAACGTGTCCTTCCTGCGAGGCATACTTCTGCACCCGGTTGACGAAGTTCAGGTTGACGTAGAGAACGTCGTTCTCCTCGTAGAGAACCTTCATCACTTCCTGATCGACACCGCGAACCTTGAGTTTCTGTAGACCTGCGAATCGACCGATGCCGTAATCGATGTGCACGACATAGTCACCGCGCCGCAGCTGTTGCGCTTCTTTCTGGCTGAAGCCTTTGAACCTCTTTCGCTTTGCCGTCCCGCGGCGTTTGAGCCGACCGAAAATCTGGTGCTCGGTGAGGAGCGCGAGCCTGGAAGGGGGGAAGACGAAACCGAGGTGTAACGCCTCAGTCATGATTTGATACGATGGTTCCAATGTCCGGCGGCGAACTCCAATTGCCGCCTCCTCGCCCTCGTCCCTCGAATCCGGATCGGTGACCTCTTCCTCAATCAGATCCTTGAGTCGATCAGCTTCCTCCTGCGTATCGCACACCAGGACGAGCTCGTTTCCCTGATGGGTGAGTTCGTTGATTTGGTGCAGGAGGACTTTGATGCTCCCATTGACGGATGGCTGCGGGAGACTGAGGAAATCGATTGTCTCCCGGTTCTGCGGATCAGTGACGAACGAATGAATGACTCTTGCAAAGCGTCCGGCTTGTTGTTCGAGGGATTCCCATGACAGAATGTTTTGAACTCCCTCATGGAATAGTTCTTCGATCTCTTTCTGCACGGCAGCCGGCTCGTCAATGATGATGAGCGCGTCCGCCGAAAGGTAGTCGAGCATCGACGAATTCACCGTGCGTGCGTCGTTTTCAGGCAGAAGGCTTGCGACGATGGTTGCAGACTGGAGATCGCGGATCGACCGCTGGGATAAAGCGTCGAACTCTCTGATCGACTCGATTGAATCTCCCCAGAACTCAATCCTGATTGGATTGTCGCCGACAAACGGGAAGACATCCAAAATGCCGCCTCGAACGGAGAAATCACCGTACTCTTCAACGAAATCCTTGCGTTCGAAGCCCAACGCAGAAAGCTGACTCAAGAGAGCTTCAAATGGGTGTTCCTTTCCCTTTGCGATCTCCAGGCTTCGTTGCTTGAAGTCTTCCGGCAGAGGGACGAGCCCGGCGATCGCCTGTGCACTTGTGACGACAACGATGGTCTCCTTGCCTGTCAATGCCCTTAGGGCTTCAACCTGAGCGATAGGAGCCGTCATGTCGAGGACTGCAGCTTTGTGACTGGGGCCGTGAGCATACAGTCGGACAGAGTGTTCTCCCAGTAACAGGGCGCAATCGTCCCGCAGTTGTTCTGCCCGGTCGCTGTCGGATGTAAGGAGAACAATCTGAGTATGACGGAAATCGTAGAGAGAGGAGACGAGAAAAGCCATCAGAGAGCCGTTGAGGCCGCGGATCGCGACGCTTTCTCCTGCGGGCAGAAGTTTACTCGTCTGCAATAGCATCCTAAATGGCTCAGACCCCTCTATTCTCTTTCTGATCGCTTCAATCATCCTCGAGCTCGCTCAATTTCCTGCGCACTTCCCCAATCGGCATTCGCAAATCGGCATCTTGTGGTGGGTGCAATCGAACCATCGACAATTCCTCGCATCTCCCCGGCAGAAAACACCTCACCCCGGCCATCGCGGGTTTCCCGGACAGTCAGGGTGACAAAATGTAGCGAAAAGTCCCGGCACTCGCAATCGGCCAGCCTGTCCGGGAATTTTCCAGCAGGCCGGTCTCGAAGGAAGTTCTTGAATGCATTCTCAAGACCGCCGGAACCGCGCCCTCGGGAGCAAACAAACAGCCGTGGCAATTTGTCGTTGTTACAGAACCTGCGCTGAAGCATGAGATCCGTGTCGCGGCGGAAGCTGAAGAGAGGGAAAGCTACGAAAAGCGAATGCCGCAGGAGTGGTTGGATGATCTTGCTGCACTCGGAACCGACCGTCACAAAAAAGCCGTTGCGCTTGAATCTTGCAACGGCTTTGAAAAACAACTCTCAATCTGAAAGTACTGCAATACTAGCTCTTGGCGCCCGTCTTCTTCTGGGTCTTCTCGGGTTTGCAGCAATCCTCCTGCTTGGCCGCGCCGTCCGTCTTGCCTTCTTTGTCTGCGCATCCGTCGCAATTCTCTTCTTTCTTCGTGGATGGAACAGCTTTCCCCGAGGAGGCTTTGTATCCGGCATCGTCCACCGCCTTGAAGAGTATTTCGGGTTTTACCGCTGCTGATGCCAGCGTGACGACAACTGTTTGTTTCTTGAGATCAACCTTGACGTCTTTCACACCCTCCACTCCGCGAAGAGCTTTGTCGACCTTTTCCACGCAATCGTTGCAGGTCATGCCCGAGACAGAGAACTTCACGGTCTGAGGCTTGGTGGCTTGTGCTGCGACCACTCCGACTGCAATCACGGCCATCAGTAGGACCATCATCATTCGGCTCATAGAACTTTTCTCCCTTTTGTTTAATGAATTGACCTGCTTGCGCATAACGGGGTAAAAAGATACGAGGAATCGGGAAGAGCCGCAAGGGTTTGTGACCCAAAACCGGAGCTTTTCATTGTCAGCAAAAAGTGTTATCTTAAAAGAAATGAAGAAGTAGAGGAAATGTAAGGCCTCTGGTTGATGCACAAGACCTGAGGCATTTTTTTTCTGTTAGCCAGTCGTTCGGGCGCAGAAGATTGAAAAAGAGCGGACGGGAAGAGTAAAAAGGATCATGAAGCTTCGAGAAAACATCAGAAATATCGCAATTATTGCACACGTTGACCATGGCAAGACCACACTGGTTGACCACATGTTTCGTCAAACGGGGACGTTCCGTGCAAACCAGGATGTCGTCACGCGTGTCATGGATTCAAATGACCTTGAGCGGGAGCGCGGCATAACGATTCTGGCCAAAAACACGGCGGTCTTTTATACGCCGAAAGAGGGGACCACGTACAAAATCAACATCGTCGACACCCCTGGGCACTCCGATTTTGCAGGCGAAGTAGAGCGTACGCTCAAGATGGTCGACGGCGTACTGCTGCTGGTGGACGCTGCGGAAGGGCCGTTGCCCGGCACAAAATTCGTACTCAAGAAATCACTCGAGCTCAGCCTTCAGCCAATCGTGGTGATCAATAAGATCGACCGCAAGGATGCGCGGCCGCACGAAGTGCTCGATGAAGTATTCGAGCTCTTCCTCTCCCTGGGAGCCCATGACCACCAGCTTGATTTTCCAATTATTTACGCTATTGCAAAACAGGGGGTCGCGAAACGGGAGCTCGAGGATCCCAGCAACAACCTGCAACCCCTTTTCGAGGCGATTGTTCAAAAAGTGCCCCCGCCGCCCGGCGACGTGGAACTGCCGTTTCAGATGCTGGTCACCACCATCGATTATAACGATTATCTTGGCCGGCTTGGAATCGGTCGAATCAATCGCGGAACAATCAAACTGGGTTCACCAATGAAGGTTGTTCATCGGGATAAATCTGTGGACGATGCACGGGTGACGAAGATCTACGTCTTCGAAGGACTCAAGCGCAACGAGGTGCCAGAAGCAAGTGCGGGCGACATCGTCGCTCTGGCCGGTATGGAAGATGTTGACATCGGTGAGACAGTCGCGGACGCGTCAGACCCATCACCGTTGCCTTTTGTCTCGATCGAAGAGCCGACACTCTCAATGAACTTTGTCGTGAACAACTCGCCCTTCGCCGGACTCGAGGGAAAATACGTTACCACGCGTCATCTTGGGGAGCGGTTGGCCAAAGAGATTCGATCGAATGTCAGTTTGCGCGTTGAGCTCACAGACTCGCCTGATGTTTTCAAGGTGAGCGGACGCGGAGAGCTTCACCTTGCCATCCTGATCGAGACCATGAGGCGGGAAGGGCATGAATTCCAGGTCTCCAGGCCTGAGGTCATATACAAATGGATCGACGATGTCCTTTGTGAACCGATGGAGCATGTGATCATCGACGTACCCGATGAGCACACGGGCGTCGTTATAGAGAATATGGGCCGGCGCAAGGGGACGATGAAGAACATGATACAGGTCCAGGGAAATACGCGGCTCGAATTTCTCGTTCCCGCCAGGGGCTTGCTCGGATTCCGGTCGGAGTTCATGACGCAGACCAAGGGCACGGGCATTCTGCATCACAATTTCAACGGCTATGAACCGAACAAGGGCGAACTCACGCATCGCACACGTGGTGCCCTCATTGCACTCGAAGACGGTACATCCGTGGCATACGGGATGTGGAAGCTACAGGAACGCTCGACGTTCTTCATCGCTCCCGGAGTACATGTCTACCGCGGAATGATTGTTGGGGAAAACTCGCGGGAGCATGATATGGTGATCAACGTTTGCAAGACAAAACACCTCACCAATATGAGGGCTTCCGGTTCCGATGAAGCGATACGTCTGGAAACGCCGCACATCATGACGCTCGAACAGGCGATTGAATGGATCGGTGATGATGAATATGTGGAGGTCACACCGCTCTCCATCCGGCTCCGGAAACGGTATCTTGACCACAACGAACGAAACCGGATGTCGAAGAAGAAGTCGGAAATCGTTGATGTGTAGCAACGTGCGTGGCATGTTCCACATTCAGATACATACCCCCGAGTGTTCTCGCACCTAAGCTGAGCACCACATGTTTTCTTCGCGGACAGACTGGGATTTTCGATCTTCACCACTTTTTTCCCTTGTCCTGCAAAAGCGAGCTCGAGGGGAGGAAATCATTGATCTCACCGAGTCCAATCCAACCCGCTGTGGGTTTCGATATCAACCCGACCACCTCATAACGCAGTCTGCTCTTTGGAACTCGGTTTCATACGAACCTGATCCCAAGGGCTTGATCCTGGCTCGTCAGGCGATCGCAGACTGGTATGAACGGCAGCAGATATCGGTGGACCCTTCGCGAATTATCCTTTCCTCCGGCACCAGCGAAGCATACTCTCATCTCCTCAGACTTCTTTGCAACGTGGGCGAAAACATTGCGGTGCCGAAGCCGGGTTACCCGCTCCTGGAATATCTCTGTCGCTTGAACGATGTAGACTGTCAGCAGTATCGTTTGGACTATGACGGTGAGTGGCATATTGACTTGCCCTCGCTGGCGGGGATCCTCTCGCCTAATACAAAAGCGCTCGTTCTGGTTCATCCGAACAACCCAACGGGCTCCTTCGTCAAGCTGGAAGAACGAGAACACATCCTCACGGTGTCAGAGAAGCAAAGCATTCCGCTGGTCGTGGATGAAGTCTTCAGTGCTTTTCCTTTTGAAGAAGACGCGCGCCGGGCGTGGAGTTTTGCAGGTACACAGAACACCCTGACCTTCACCCTCAATGGTCTTTCAAAGCTCGTCGGTTTGCCTCAACTGAAGCTTGCCTGGATTGTGGTTTCCGGTCCCGAAGAACTGTGCACGAGCGCGCTTCAGCGATTGGAAGTCATTGCCGATACATTTCTCTCTGTTGGGACTCCGGTCCAGCTCTCGCTTGAGACGCTCTTAAGTGATCCTGCCGCGATGAGCGAGCAGATCCTGGATCGTGCCCGGAGCAACTATGAAGGCTTGCCGGAAGTTTTCACACAGGGTTCACCGGTGAGCATCTTCAGATGTGAGGGAGCCTGGACCGCGGTCTTGCGATTGCCTGCGACGAGAACCGATGAAGAGTGGGCTCAAGAGCTTCTCCAGGTACACGGCATTCTGACCCACCCGGGCCTTCTGTTTGATATAGATCTGAACTCTTGCATTGTCGTGAGCTTGCTGCCAGAGCCAAAGATTTTTTCGGAAAGCATGAAGAGAATTCTCACGGCGGTGAGGCATTGACGACATGGAGTATCACTCAGTGAACGAATGTCTGAACAGCCAGCCAGGGGCTCGATGAACAATCCTGACATCAGAGAAAAAGTGGCGATCCTCATGACGAGGGTATTCGACTCGTACCTCCTGGAATTCCTGATTATCACACGGCGAGCAAGGGCCAGTTTTGAACAGAAGGATTGGAGAGGCGGCAGACGAGACGCCGCGGAACGATTAAGTGTCTATGACAAAGTTCTGTCTCAAATAGCGATTCAAATTGAGGGCATCCTTGGGAGCAGTGCCTGCGATCGGGCGACGTGGATGAGCATCAAGCCGGTGTACGCCCGGCTCATTTCAGGCCGATCCAACGAAGATATTGCTGAGTCCTTCTTCAACTCAGTCACAAGGAAACTGCTGCAGACGGTAGGCATCGATCGGGAAGTCGAGTTCTTTTATCTGCAGACGAAGCAACGGGCGATCCATCAACGGTCCCCGATCTTCGTCACGTATGGGCAAGAGCAGAAGACGAAAGATCTCATGAGGAAAATTGTCGAAGACCACAAGTTTAGCACCGGCTATGAGGACCTTGAGCGTGATCTCGAGTTTGTTGCCAATGAAGTAGATCTCTTTCTCTGGCCGCTCATACGAGACAACAATCGCTACTCAATGGAGATCCTGAGGCCGTGCTTCTATCGGAACAAGGTGGCATACATTGTGGGCAGGAT
Organism: Bacteroidota bacterium; assembly: GCA_015661185.1. Lineage (GTDB taxonomy): Bacteria > Bacteroidota > Ignavibacteria > UBA10030 > UBA10030 > UBA9647. Next base: position 1,504 of record JACVXU010000106.1, on the reverse strand, counting down.
CGTCCTTGAGGTGCGAATGATTCCAATTATTATCCCCCTCTACAATGACGAATCGGGAATCCATATCGATTCGGTGTTGATGCAGGAAGCCGATACAAACAACATTTTCGGATTTGCGTATTCGTATTTTCAGGTGGAGGTCGATACACCCAGTGAGCTTGTCAGCTTTCTCAGGTCAATTCTCCCGCACAAGCCCATCTCTGACCTGTATAATGCCATCGGATTCTACAAGCACGGCAAGACAGAGTTCTACAGGGATCTGCACCGATTAGTGCACGTCTCAAGAGAACAGTTTGTCATTGCACCGGGTAAAGAAGGTGCAGTGATGATCGTGTTCACGTTGCCTCACTACCACCACGTGTTCAAAGTCATCAAGGACAGAGCATGTTTCATCAGGTCGAGCCACATCACCGATAAGGTTCTTGACAAAGCTGAAGTCAGAGACAGATATCGATTTGTGTGTAATCGTGACAGGGTGGGGCGGCTCGTTGATACGCAGGAATTTGAAAACGTGAGATTCAAAGCGAAGAGATATTCCAGAGAGCTGCTGCGGGAGTTTGAGATTGTCGCCAAAGAACTCGTGAGCGTTCAGGATGGATACGTCGTCATCAGTCACCTCTATCTGCAGAGAAAGGTAACGCCTCTCCCCATGTATTTTGCTGAGGAACAATCGCCCAACGCCATCCGGCAAGTCGTGATCGATTTTGGATACTTCATAAAGGATCTTGCGGCAACGGGTTTGTTCCCGGCTGACTTGTTTAACACTTGGAACTATGGAGTGACAGAAGGGAACAGGGTTGTGTTGTTCGATTATGACGATGTGATACCGCTGGAGCGCGCTCAGTTCAAACGCAAGCCCGATCCCCAGGACGAATACGAAGAGATGAATCCGGAAGAGGAGTGGATCATTGCAGAACCAACGGATTTCTTTGTGGATGAGATTGATACGTTTGTCGGTATTCCCAACCCGTTACGAGGAATATTCAACTCTGTTCACAAAGATCTCTTCACGATCGAATTCTGGCAAAACATCAAGAAGAAGGTCAGTGAAGGAGAGATCATTGATATTATTCCGTACGATCGAACCAAACGATTCAGAAGGTTGACGCGTGAAGCCTAGGCTTCATGATTGATGAGCATTTTCCCGCCCGAGTCCATACCAAGAACGAGAAGTACCTCAACTGCCGAAGGCCTGCCTGGAGGATTTGGATCTTGCTGACTGCTTTGTTCCTGATGGTCCACGATTTCTGGAAAGAAGAGCCTGTGAAAACACAGAGAGGGCGTCAACTCCCACATTGACGGCCCTCTCTATGCTCGGAGGCAACAGCTATTTCAATAATCTTAGTTGGTCAGAGTCAGCGTCACAACCTTTGCAGTTGAAGCAAGCACACCGGCGGAAGCATTCGCACCGAAGGTGTAGGTGATTGCCTGGTTCGCATCGGCACCCAGGGCAATGTTCGTCACGACATTGGCCGCACTGGCCGGGGTCGTCGCAGAAATGTCC
>JACVXU010000352.1 GCA_015661185.1 Bacteroidota bacterium | reverse complement strand
ACTGCCGCCGCCGCAGCCGTCAAGGGAGAGGCCAGAAACGTGCGCCCGCCCTTTCCCTGCCGCCCTTCGAAGTTACGGTTGCTGGTTGAGACCGCCACCTGTCCCGGATTCAGCTGATCGCCATTCATCGCGATGCACATAGAACATCCGGCTTCGCGCCATTCGGCCCCGGCCTGTTTGAAAATCTTATCCAGGCCTTCTGCTTCAGCCTGTCTCTTGATAGCCTGGGAACCGGGGACAACCAACACACGGACGGATGATGGTACGCTTCGTCCTTTGAAGATTGTGGCCGCTTGTCGCAGATCGGTGATACGCGAGTTGGTGCAGCTCCCTATGAAAACGACGTCAACAGGTTTTCCAATGAGCGGTTCACCGGGCGTCAATCCCATATAATCAAGTGACTTCTGCAATGCGAGTTTGCTCGATGAATCGGCGATGGCCTCCGGATTCGGAACAGATCCGGTCACAGGCACACCCATCCCGGGATTTGTCCCATACGTAATCATAGGACTGAGCTCGGTGGCATCAATGACTATGCTTTCATCGTATGTCGCCCCGTCGTCACTCGGGAGCGTGCGCCACTGCTTGAGCATCTTTTCCCATTGAGCACCCTGCGGAGCGAATTCTCTTCCGGAAATGTACTCGAATGTCGTATCGTCGGGGGCAATCAATCCCGCACGTGCGCCCCCTTCGATGGACATGTTGCAGATGGTCATTCGCTCTTCCATGGAAAGAGATTTGATGGCTTTCCCGGTGTATTCAAACACGTGGCCCGTCCCTCCGGCGACACCGATCTTCGCAAGGAGTGCGAGAATGATGTCTTTCGCGGTGACGCCGTCCTGGAGAGTTCCTTCCACACGAACTTCGAATGTCCGCGGCTGTCGCTGGAGCAAACACTGGGTGGCCAGCACGTGTTCAACCTCACTCGTACCGATGCCAAAGGCAAGCGCACCAAACGCACCATGCGTGGACGTGTGACTGTCGCCACAGACGATCGTCATACCCGGCTGTGTCAGACCCAGCTCCGGACCGATCACGTGGACGATTCCCCGCTGAGGGCTGTGCATTCCGGTGAACCGGATGCCGAACTCCTGACAGTTTGTTTCCAACTGTTCAATCTGTTTGGCCGCCACTTTGTCTGTAATGGGAATCGAAGGATCGAGCGTAGGAATGCTGTGATCCACGGTGGCAAACGATTTATCCGGCCTCCGAACCTTCAGACCCCGCTGCCGCAAGCCCGTAAATGCCTGGGGTGAGGTAACCTCGTGCAAGAGATGAAGGTCGATATACAGCACTGCCGGCGAATCGGGCTCCTGCGTAACAAGATGGTTGCGCCAGACTTTTTCAAACAACGTCAAGGGTTTGTTCATTTCCATTTTCTCGCCATGATAAAGGGGTGCCTTCTCTCTCTCCAAACTATCACACGGTTACAGTTTGCTGATTCGGGTAGGTTTGTTGTCCTTCGCGTCGTTTCTTGGCATTGATAGCACGGTTCAAGGCTTCCAGGTATGCCTTCGCACTACCCGTGATCACATCCGTGCTCACTGCCCGGCCATTGAACAGGACTCCATCGAAGTCAACGCGGACGAACACTTCACCGATAGCGTCGTGGCCGAATGTAACGGACTTGATGGAGTATTCCGTCAGCTTGCCAATCACACCGGTGATCCGTTCGATAGCTTTGTACGCCGCGTCGACGGGACCGTCGCCAGTCGCGGAATCCACGAACCGATCGTCACGCAATCGCAGCTCAACCGTCGCAGTCGGCCGCAGGTTGGTTCCGCTGAGCACCTGGATATTCTCGAGGTGATACAATCCTTCTGCAGCGCTCTCACGATCTTCAACGATGGCAATCAGGTCTTCATCGAAGATGTCTTTTTTCTGGTCAGCGATGGTGCAAAAAGACCGATACGCCTGTTCCAACTCCTCGACGGTCAGGTTGTAACCGAGTTCCCCGTAGCGCTGCTTGAGAGCGTGGCGGCCCGAGTGTTTCCCAAGGACCAACGTGCTGTGCTTGATGCCGACCGATTGCGGCGTCATGATCTCATAGGTGATCCGGCTTTTGAGCATCCCGTCCTGATGGATGCCAGCTTCGTGGGCAAATGCGTTCGCGCCGACGATCGCCTTGTTACGCTGGACTTGCATTCCTGTGAGCGTGCTCAGGAGCTTGCTCGACTTATAGATTTCTTCAGCATTAATGTTGGTATCCACGCCCAACATTTCCTTGCGCGTTCGAAGGGCCATCACGATTTCCTCAAGTGCTGCATTCCCCGCCCGTTCACCGATCCCATTGACGGTGCATTCAACCTGCCGAACGCCATTCCGGACGGCGGCGAGAGAATTTGCGACTGCCAGACCAAAATCATTGTGGCAATGAGAACTGAGGATTACGTTTTGGGCTGCAGGCACTCGCTCCCTGATGGTGCGGAACATTGCCCCATACTCGTCCGGTACGGCATACCCGACCGTGTCGGGCAAGTTGATGATGCTTGCTCCGGCATCGATGGCAGCCGCAACAATTGTGCATAGAAAATCAATATTGCTCCGGGAGGCATCCTCACAAGAGAATTCCACCTCGCTGCAGAGGGACTTCGCATACTTGACTGCCCACACTGCATCCGTCAACGCCTGATCGCGGGTCTTCTTGAGCTTGTGCGTCAGGTGGATATCGGAGGTTGCGATGAACGTGTGGATTCTGGGTTTCTTCGCATGCTGAATTGCCTCCCAGGCCCGGTCGATGTCTCCCTTGACCGTCCGGCAGAGAGCTGCGACTGTACAATGCTCAATGGTCCGGGCGATGAGATGAACTGCCTCAAAATCGCCGACGGACGCGATGGGAAACCCCGCCTCGATCACATCCACCCGAAGTTGTTCCAATTGGCGTGCCATCCGAACCTTTTCCTCCAGGTTCAGGCTGCAGCCCGGTGATTGCTCTCCGTCGCGTAGGGTGGTGTCAAAGATATAAATCCGCTCTTCCATAGCGTTGAATCTCCTTCAATTCATTATGATCTCGCATTTGCCGTTGTCTCGACGGGCTCGCTGTCGAACTTCGTTACCGATTGCGTCGGGACCACTTTCCAGAACATCGACTGATACTCCGTCCAATGCATGAGTATCTTTTGTGCACGCGCGCTGTTGGTTGCCTCTACGTGTCTTGAAATAAATGAAAGAAGCACGCGTTCATCTTCTGTATCATCAAGGCGATGAAAGCGGACGAGTTCAGTATTGCACCTCTTGTGAAAATCACCCAGGAAGTCAAGGACATACGCATTCCCTCCGGTCATCCCGGCCCCGAAGTTTCTCCCTACAGTCCCAAGCACCACAACGCTCCCGTTGGTCATGTATTCGCATGCGTGGTCTCCAGTACCTTCCACGACGGCGAGCGCTCCGTGGTCTCCAGTACCTTCCACGACGGCGAGCGCTCCGCTGTTGCGGACCGCAAACCGTTCACCGGCACGGCCGCACGCAAACAATGCTCCCCTCGTCGCACCGTAAAGAACCGTGTTCCCGAGGACCACATCGTGCGTGTTATTCATCCGCTGACGAGGCGGAGCGATGACGATTTCACCGCCGCACATTCCCTTTCCCACATAATCATTCGCCTCTCCGATCAGCACAAGCTTGATTCCCTGCACAAGGAACGCGCCAAAGCTCTGTCCAGCGCTGCCGGTGAACCTCAGTTCAATCGTGTTCGGTGGCAAACCGTGGTCTCCGTAAAGATATGCAATTTCACCTGAGAGCTTCGCTCCAATTGAGCGATTCGTGTTGCGAATCCTGTAGCTCCGAACGACGGGTGCCTTGTCGCGAAGTGCGTCCTTTACATCCTGAAGGATGGTATCATCAAGAGGCTTGTCCGGTTTGTCATTCCGGTACCATACTCTGAATCGTTGTTCTCGTTCGTAATTGCGCCGGGCAAGAATTCGACTCAAGTCGATGGTGTTGGCCTTGGGATGGTCCGTGACCGTCAGTTGCCTCAAGAGGTCAGTCCGGCCGATAATTTCGTTGAGGGAACGAAAACCCAGGTCAGCGAGTATCTGTCGCACGTCGTTCGCGACCGCAGACAGGTAGCGGACCAACATATCGGGATTACCGTCTATGCGGGCACGGAGTTTTTCATCCTGAGTGGCGATCCCCACTGGGCACGTATTGAGATGACATTGACGCACATAGCGACAGCCCAGAGCAATCAGTGCGGCTGTGCCGAAATTGAACTCCTCAGCGCCAAGCATCGCAGCTATGACGATGTCTCGTCCTGTTTTCAACCCTCCATCCACCCGCAGCGTCACGCGTTCCCTTAAGCCATTCATCACAAGCACCTGCTGTGCTTCAGCAATACCGAGTTCCCACGGTGCGCCGGCATTCTTGATCGAGCTCAAAGGCGACGCTCCGGTCCCCCCTTCGTGTCCGCTGATGAGGATGACATCAGCATATGCTTTCGCAACCCCTGCCGCAATTGTGCCGACGCCCGCTTCGGAAACGAGTTTTACACACACCCTTGCACGGGGGTTTACCTGCTTCAGATCGTAAATGAGCTGAGCGAGATCTTCGATGCTGTAGATGTCGTGGTGAGGTGGAGGTGAGATCAGTGCGACACCTGGCATCGCCTTGCGCAATCGAGCGATCAACGGGGAGACCTTGTTACCCGGAATCTGTCCACCCTCGCCCGGCTTGGAGCCCTGTGCCATCTTGATTTCGAGCTCCTTTGCGCTCGCGAGATATTCCGCCGTCACACCGAATCGGGCCGAAGCGACCTGTTTGATTGCACTGTTCGACGAGTCGCCGTTTGGAAGGGCATGGTATCGTCTCGGATCCTCTCCTCCTTCGCCGCTGTTGCTTTTCCCGCCTATGCGATTCATCGAAATGGCGATCATCTCATGAGTTTCCGGCGATAGGGCTCCAAGGGACATGGCAGCCGTGGTGAAGCGCTTTCGGATATCCTCTGTTGGTTCGACCTCTTCGAGGGGAACCGGAGAACTCATTTTCTTGAATTCGAGCAAGTCCTTGAGGCCAATCGGGCCTGAGCCGGAGAGTGCCTTCCTAAGATGGTCGTAATCTTCCTCTGCCCCGCTGATGCGGAGCTTCTGCATTGCTCGAAGCGCATCCGGAGACCATGCCCTGCGCTCTCCATTCCTCCTGTAGCGATAAAGACCTTCATCGTGAAGATCAGCATGCTCGGCCTTGAATGCCCGCGAGTGACGATCCAGCGCCTCCCACGCAATCTCTCTCAATCCGATGCCACCGATGCGCGTTGGCGTACCCG
>JACVXU010000351.1 GCA_015661185.1 Bacteroidota bacterium | reverse complement strand
TATCAATGTCAGCAATAGAGCTCCTCGATATTGAGGAGCTTGAAGCAGTCATCGCGCACGAACTGGCTCATTTCACCAGAGAGCCTTTGGTGATAGGACGGATATGTCTGGCTCTGCGGTTTTTGATGTTTTATAATCCAGTGGCTCTTCTTGTTTACCACCGCATCAACAACGATACTGAGAAGCTCTGTGATGACCTGGCGGTTTCTTTCACTGGAAAACGTCTGGCTCTCGTCTCAGGATTACTTAAGATACTCAAACATACAACAGGGAAAACCCCGGACAGCCAGTCCGATGAACTCAGGCAATGGCATTCTTTCACCGCCAAGGCATTTGAAAACCAGGCTCATCTGGCTCTCGCAAAAGAAAGGGCAGAGAGAATATTACATCGTGAAGAAGTCAGCATCGGCACCAAAATGTAGAGCAGGATCCCCAAGACTGTTATAAGGATCATGCCAGCCAAAAATACAGCTTGAGAGTTTGTCTTTTCCAAAGCGTTCTTATGTTTGATCCAGGATGGCATGGATGAAAATCTGGGATGCGATGAAGCTTACAAAGATAATTGCTTAGGTTCAATTCGGTTAACGCAAACACAGTTGGGAGGGAAGTCCACGGCGGGAATCTCCGTGGCAATGGGCGCAGATGTCGCTGCCTGTCCTGAGCGGGTCGCATCGTTTCTGGATGCGATGAGTCGAACCCTTCGGCAGGCTCAGGGCGGTGCTCAGGGTTCGATCCTGAGCGAATTGCAGAGGCCTATCCACTGCGTGAGTCGAAGGATCGAAGGACGGGCTCCCCGACTACGCTCCCGCCTTCATTGCACTACGGCGGGCAGGTCGCTTCGTCGGGGTAAACCCCGATAAAAGGCATCGGGGCAAGCAGGACAACAAGTGCTGGCCAGGTACTATAAAAAATGACGACGCCCCCGAAAAGCCCCGACAAGAAACGTCGGGGTAAAGGAGGCGTCGCATTTTTTTGTAGCGGGGGCAGGCTACTTACGGCAGTTGCAACCTTTGAAAAATCGTTCGAATTGGCATTGTAACCGGAGATTCGGTTCCTCCGGGCACAATTTCCACAAGGAGGTCGATAAGAAGATCATAAGGCAGTTCTGGTCCGGATGGACTTTTGAAGATGGACAACGGCGTATTGGTGGAAATAAGGTTTTTGTGTCAAGCGCATCAAATCGAGAGGCTGCGATTAGATCCCTCCCAGTTGTGAAGTGTGAGATAATGTTGTTTGACGTCGCAACCTTCATGATTTCAAACTCATACTTTGGAGCAATAAAAGAAACCGCGGATCATCTCGTATTGGATCGAGGATCGGGTATGATTTGATTGGTACCACCCAAGGATCGCGATCATCTATAGCCCTTTCCAATGACTTCAGCGCTTCATCGTGATCCCCGAGTCCCAATTGGATCCACGCTAAGGCCGTTGGCGAAACGTGAGAGTTGAGCGCCATCTTTTTTAGGTGGTCGAGGAGAGCATGCGCCTCCGTGGGGTTACCTGCTTGGGAGAGGGCAAAGCCAAGCCAACCCAACATCTGCGGAGCCCCGCCCGAGAGCTCGACTGCACTTCGTAGAGACGCAATTGCTTGCTCGTTGTTTCGATTCGCGATGTGAAATACACCCATGAGGAAATGCCCAGGATAGTAATCTGCATCAAGTTCGATGATCATCCGAGCACGTTCGATCCCGTCGTCGTAGCGGCGAGCCAACCAGAGCATAACCGATAGCCACCACTGCATTGAGACCGACAGGGGATCCGACTGAAGTGCTCGTTCCACGTCTGCCACTGCTTCGCCCATGCGGCCATGCGGCATCAGCCAGCTCAACGCACGCCGCAGAAGGACAACCGGTGAATCGGGTTTGAGGTTGACCGCCAGCTGCGTCTCCCGTTCGACCTCTACCCAATTGTAGTCTAGCTCTTTGCGGTACATACCGAGCAACGCATGTGTTTCCGCGAGCGTGTCGTCAATCTGGAGCGCGCGCAGCGCCGCCCATATTCCTTGAGAAAATGCCTCGCGGGGGGGTAGAATGCCAAGGAATCCGACAAACCAGTGAAGTTCGGCAAGTGAGTCATACGCGAGTGCGAATTGATCGTCTCGTCCGATTGCTTCCTCCAGGTAATGCTTTGCCATGTCGAACCCTTCCGGAGTCCACTTGCACAGGTGATGACGGCCTTTAAGGAAAAGGGTGTAGGCTTGCATATCACTGGTGGGTTTGCTGAACGGACTCGCTTCGATGTGAACCTTTGCCTGAAGGTTCTCGGCAACCGAAGCCGAGATCTCATCCTGGATGGCAAAGATATCTGTCATTTCCCGGTCATAGCGTTCGCTCCATATGTGGCATCCATCGCTGACGTTGACCAGCTGGGTGGTGATCCGGATTCTTGTGCCCGACTGCTGCACGGTGCCTTTGAGAATGTGTTCGACTGCGAGCCGGGCTCCGATTTCACGTACATCCTGTTCTTTACCGCGAAACGCGAATGCAGACGTCCGCGCAATCACGCGTAATCCCGCTAACCGCGTTAGAGCATTGGTGATCTGCTCTGTCAATCCGTCACTGAAATACTCGTTCTCCTTGTTTCCACTCAAGTTCGTGAACGGTAGGACGGCAATCGTCGCGTTCCTTCCAGTCTCTACTTTCCTTGTTTCTTGCCGGATTGTGGACAAAACACCGCTGGGTCTTCCCCGCCGCAGATCAACGATCAGATCTTCGACGTGCTGGTAGCGATCTTCTGCATTCTTTTCCATTGTTTTGGTAATGATCCGCTCCAACTCCATCGGTACCCCGCTGCGGAGTGCGGTGACGGGATCGGGCGAGGTATTGAGGATCGAGTAGACAACAGCTTGTTCGTAGTCTCCCTTGAACGGTGTCTTTCCCGTGACCATCTCGTAGAGCACGCATCCCAGAGACCAGATGTCGGTCCTGTGATCGACTTCTTCACCACGTGCCTGCTCGGGAGACATATACTCGATGGTGCCGAGCGTTGTTCTCTCTTTTGTCAGTTTCGTTCGCCCTCGAAGCTTCGCCAAACCAAAATCGACGATCTTGGCTTGACCGTCTGTTGTTATGATAACGTTGGCAGGTTTGACGTCACGGTGAATAATTCCGCTCTCATGTGCCTTCTTTAGTCCATTGGATATCTGAATTGCAGTCTCAATGCCCTCATCCAGCTTCAGTGGGCCCCGTTCGATCTTCTGTCTCAGCGACTCTCCATCGCAATAGGCCATGGCGATGAAGCTCGTGCCATCGGTGGTTTCGTCTACTTCATAGATTTAGTTCGCGAGACAGAAACTTCAGCGCTACGATGCGATGAAGGCGTATGTCTTCGGCTTTATAGACGAGGCCCATTCCACCTTCACCCAGCTTTTCCAGAATCTTGTAGTGCGAGATGGTCGTCCCGATCATGACGACTTCCTCTCTGTAGGAAGACAGCGGTTACAGCGAATATAACATCCGTGCGTTGGCAGGAACAAATAACAGCACAAAGCTACTGCAGTTCAGACTGAAAGGCAAATGGCAGAGTTCCCCTGCGAGGTTTTGAGGTAAAAGACGGGGTATGATCAAAGAATTCCTGAGTAAAACAAAGAATCCCCACCGACCTGCCCCGATGTTCTTGATCGGGGTCTTCACCGATGAGCCTGCCCGACTGATATCGTGCCGGATATCGGTCAGGCGGGGATTCTTCTAAGAACTAATATTGCAGACAGTACCAGGGGACAACTCAACGACTCTTCGAATGTTCATCATTCGCTTGTAACTGCACCTTGTGCAGCCTCCCCCCCTTCGGCGGCATCAAGCGCGCTCGCCGAAGCCGTCTTACAGGCGTAGGCGTGCGCCCGCACGTGGAAGGTGATCGTATTTTAGACGCGTGCGGCTTCGTGCCGCCACATAGAAATCCTGTTGATGAGGAGCGAAGTAGCTGCGATATGTTTCTAAGATCCAATCAAGAAGGAAACGCGCGGTTCGGCTGGCCGAAATCAAAGGTGCGGAAGTTAGTAGCGGAGGAGTATGAACCTGCAACCGTTCATGAAAAGGAAATGCCGATCAACATTGGTCGATCGGCATTTTCGGAGTAGCGGGGGCCCCGCTCCAAAAACAAGCGGGGCAAGCAGGACACCATGCTCTGGCCGGGTACTCACGGCAGTTGCAACCTTTGAAAAATCGTTCGAATTCGCATTGCACCTGGAGATCCGGGTCTCCTGAGCACAAATCTGAAAAAGAACTCAATGTAGAAGGATCATCTTCTTCGTTTCGGCGAACTCTCCCGCCTGGAGTCGATAGATGTACATTCCACTCGGAACATCGGCCAGCCATCGAACCATGAAGTATCCTGGTCCAAGCTCTTGTGAAACTATTGCTGCCATCTCCCTTCCCAGGAGATCATACACCTTCAACGTTACATGACTTGCTTTTGGCAACGCGAAACGGATCGTCGTCGTTGGATTGAATGGATTCGGATAATTTTGACCGAGAGAATAGCTTGTCGGGATATCAACGTCATCCTCGATTACACCTTCTGCTGTGGATTTGTGCAATGATCCCCCGACTGTGACGATCGAATCTTTGCCGATGATGTCTCGTCCGGTAAGTGTCTTCCCTGTCAGCATCACCACGGTCTGGCCAGATTCGATTCCAGTCTCTTGTGTCTTGAAATGCAGGACCATATCCGGAATACCATCACCGTTTGCGTCTTCAATGTGGCCTTTTCCGTGAGATTCTTTCGCGCCCTTCGGACCAAATCTCACAGTTAGAGGGTCTACACCCTTCGCATCGAAGATGGAGGTTGTCAGAATCGCAACAGGAGTAACCCCATTACTCTTCAAATTGATGCTGTTTGGCGTGCTCCCCGGTTTGACATCGATCATGACGACTATCGTCAGTGTCACACTCACCTCATTGCTTTTGCCACTTTCATTCCTGCACACATCGACCGCGATGACATGGAAGTAATACGTTGTGCCATTGACAAGTCCCGTGATCACTTTTGTCGTATCAGCTATTCCGCCAGTCGTTGAGTCAATTCTCTCGCTCGGACCAGGTGATGTGCCGCCATAGATGAGATACCGAAGGAAATCAGGCTCGCTGTTCTTGTTCCATGTAAGAACGACCTGTCCATTGCCCGGGATTGCAGTGAGATTCCGAGGTGGAGCTGGAGGAACATAATCCCAGGGTATCGCGCTGACCTCATTTGAGAATCCGCTTTCCTTTCCCGCAGTATTGACCGCGGTGACGCGGAAATAGTAGGTGACACCGTTCGTGAGCGGGGCGATGACCTTCACCGTATCGCCAATGCCACCATTCGTAGAATCGATTTGTGTTGTAGGATGTGGCAAGGTGCCGCCATAGATTCGGTAGCGAAGAAAGTCTGACTCTGTATTCCTGTCCCATGCGATCGTCAGCCTGGAGTCGCCAACAAACATACCCAGATTCTGAGGCGGATCAGGACGATTTCCTAGGTTCTTAAGGATTGAGACGCTGTTTGAGCCATAGTTCGCCACCGCCAGGTCTAGCGCTCCATCTCCGTTCATATCAGCGGCAACCACCGAATACGAATTGCTT
>JACVXU010000350.1 GCA_015661185.1 Bacteroidota bacterium | reverse complement strand
GATCGGATCGATCACGAAATGCCAGGGACAAAACGCCCTTCCCTGGCTTACCGTGCTAAAAACTGCTTCATTCTCCCTGAATTTTCGCAGACACGCTCAGATGGGCTTACTTCGAGACAACACTTCCTTCTCTCCGGCCATTTGACTGAACAGTCCAAAGGCCCCTTCGCTATCGGATTCGCGTTTCACTTCGGGCAGAAACTCACCGAGGGTGTGGCGGATGATCTGTTGAGGCTGCACATCCCAAAAACAGCCACCCCCCTGGAAAGCTTTCAGTTGCGTGTATTCACTTAGAGGCACTTTCAAGCCGCGTCGAGGTATTTCCTCCACAGCCATAAGCGAATCCTCCTATCTTCCGTTTTGAGCTGATTGGACCATGGCCCGGTGGCGAGGGCCGCTTTGGGCCGGATAAAAAAGGCCCAACTGCTAACCGAACCGACCGTAGTCAGCCCAGGTTCAAAATTCATCCAAGAGCCATCTGTGGGCTGACCGGGCTGGGCCACCTCCAAGCGAAAGCGCTGTTGAGAATGCTGATTGAAGTGTCTGGCGAGGCGATCAGCTTCTTGGGATACAGCATTCTCATCATGCCCCCTGTCCTTAAGCACACGGTAATACAGAATTCCAATTTGACGAAGACAGTCGAAGAGCAACTCGCGTTGGCCTCCTTGAAAAGCAGCGGAAAAGACATGGACCGCTCCGAGCAACACGGTTGCGTTCGGATTGCTCGAAGCAGCTTCCTTTTGCAGTGTTGCACGCCAATTGTCCCACTCGGCTACAAGAAAAAACTCAGGCCAAAATTGTCTTAACAGTACCAGTGTCTCCGAGTATATTCGCTGCGCTTCTGTTTGCCGCCCCATCGTCTCCTGGCTGGTTTTTTCAGCTTGCTCAGCTAAGGCCTGCGTTTCGGATTCGTGCTTTGCACGAGCGGTTTCCCATTCCCCTCGCTGGCGAGAGATTTCCAGCTCACGTGCGGTGACGGTGGACCGCGATTCCTGGAGGCGTTTCTGTTCCTCCACCAGTTCTTTCTCTTTAGGTTGTAGAGCTTCTTCTCGCTGGTTCAGTTGTCTCTGTCTTTCGTCGATCTCGTGGCTCAACTTCTCATTTCTCAATTGAATCGATTTCGCGTCGTTGCGCGCCTCAAAGGCATGTTGGGTGAAACTCTCAAGGATTTTTTCCAGCCGGCAGGCCATGTCTCTAGCTTCGATGGCGCTATCCTTTTCAGCAATCACTAGGCTTCTCTCGGCCAAGACGAGCCGCGCTTTCTCTGCCTCGATCTTCAATCGCTCGTACTCCTCTAAGACGTTGTTAAATCGAGACAATTCCTTGAGCGCTTGCCCACCTCACTTTTAATCGACGCCTTACTCTCCCTTTGAATACTTTCGAGCATCTGCTTGACTTGTCCAGGTCCATTGGTCCCCAATTGTTGCTGGAACGCTTCGGCGAAGATTGCCCTTATCGGTCCCTTTAGCCTCTCCTCTAAGTGATCGTCAGCCGATTTCGGCTGCTTTGTCCAAGACACGGTTGGCTTACTAAAATGCTCCTTGAGATAGTCCGTCTGGTCTTTAATGAGCTGTTTGATCTCCTCGAAGCGAACGGGCAAGCTCTGCCAAGATTCCTTGCGCGGTGGCCTGGCGTTTGGTGCGCTTCCAGACTTAAGAAAATGCCATAAGGACATAAACAAGCTTGAGTTACGCCAACTCTTCCGGCCATTCGATATCAAATGTGCCTTTCTCCATCCAATACTCCTCAGAATCCATCGAGCACAATTTTAGCTCAACGTCATTTAAGGAAACGGACTGGCCGTTGAAGGCTCCTTCGACACCGATGATCTCTAGGTTCTCTTGTCCAGGGTGTCCGTCTTGTGAGGGTTCGACCGTTATGCGTCTCAAGGTGACGTTGAGGGGCTCTAACACATTGCCTGTATTCCCCCGAAAGCGCGCTCGATCTTTCCAAAGCAGTTGATACACCGGCTCGGGACGGGATTCGGAAGGGAGCAGCCGACGTCCAATTCGGCTTAGGATCATTAGTTCGCAGATGTTTTCGTCTTGTTCTGGCGTCAGGATAATCGCACCAAAGTCGCGCACAGCTTCCTCAGGCATCAATCCCCAGTAATTCCGCTGCAAGAGATATGGTGAAACTGTTGGTTCAACCTTCCACTTTCCCATCAAGCCATTGTGGATCGCGAGATACAATGCGGCTCCGGCCGCAGTTACGGTCTTTGCGTCAGCGATGACGCCATCCGTACTTAGTGGGTACCACCGACCGACATCGGTGCCTTTCATGAAAATCATCCGATGTGGCAGCAACGGTACATGCATTTCCAAGAGCTGGCGAATCGGGGGTAACTCGGAAGGCTTGCCGTTGACCAGTACCAGATCACAGTCGAACGCCTCGACCAATTTTGCGAGCGATTGGAAGAGGAAGTCGAAGACTTCCACGACGCACTGTCTTAGTCGGGGAACGCTGTAATGGAGCGGTTCATCGTAGGGAAGCATGAACGAAAGCAGACCATTGCTCTCACAGAGGTAGTTGAACGATTGCTTGAAATTCTCGGCTTTGGGATCGGTATCCTCACCAATGATCCCCGCTCGAACAGTTGAACCCTCGCTTCCAAACATTTCGGACGGTTGGTAAACGTTGTTCGTAGTCGGGTTGTTGTAACGGTCAACAACTAGGTTGCCCAACCACCATCGGACGATCGGAATAAACACCAGGAGTGTGATTCGATTCCACAAACCGCGATCATTTCGCTTTTCGCACCTGAGCAATTGTTCGAATCGACGTCGCATTTCAGAATTGCCTTTGATCCGATCTCCGATAGCTGGGAGCAGTACTGCTTCGATGATTCTTTTTACGAGGAAGTCTCCAGCGACGGTGCTGCTGTCTCTAAAGAGTAGTTCAGCGGACAGGTTAACACCTGGCCCAGCCAGTCGATCGTGATACTCCACGATCGCGAAGTCAGTTGTGCCACCACCAATATCGATGTTAAGAATGCGAGCGCGAGCATTGGCTCCCCTGCCACGACCAACAAGCGCCAGCCAGTTCTCTCCTTGGTTGTTCATGCGCCGGATCTCGCCGTAAACGAACGGCAACTGTGAGGCAACTGCTTCATCAAGGTCCATCCGGAGCATCGGTCGATGTCCGGGACCGGTTTTAAGCGTTACAAGATTGCGATCCTCAAAGTGGGTCAGCGCAAAAATATCCACTGCCTTCTGCCATTTGGAACGGTATAGGTCCACCTCTCGTCTGGTCCACCCGGGAGGGAAGGTCACAAGCACATCCCGCAGTCGCCGTGGGACGTCACGCTGACCAAGCAGCTCGCGCCAGTGGGGCGAGGTGATTTGGCGGTAGGCGGCTTCCAGGATCGTCAAAGCATTCCATGTGATGCCTTCCGATCTCGGATAGCGGGGTGCGTCCGGGTCAGGAAAAGGCCTCCGCGCAGGATCGTTTTCTTCGTTGGGGGGAGTGCCATTGCCATCGTCACCCAATGTCCAATCTCGCCCGCTCTCGTCGATGAACCGGAGGACGACGCCGGCCAATTTGGGCAAAGCAGATCGGTCCGCTTCGACATCTTTGAACAAAGGGTGCCAGCGGTTTAGATTCATGGTCCACTCAGTCGTTCCGGTTTGGCCAAGATTGCCGACTGGGTCGGTATCCCACAAATAGCGTTTCGGAGAACTCATAAAAAAATTACCCCCGCGCCGCAAATCTAGACCCGTCAGAATTGCAGCCGCACCTCTTCCGAAAAGAGCGGGAGACATTTCCACGAACATTTGAGGGACTCGTAAGGTTACTGACACCGGGCGTCGCACTTGAGTCAGGCGAAATAAACCTTCACTCACATCGCCCCAGGTCAAATCTTTCACCAGCAGGAGAGACTCAGAGTTATTTTCTCTCGAATTCGGTTCCAGATTCGCAAACAGAGGCTCCTGAAGGACAAACCAGGAGTCGATTATCGCGGATGGGTCGTTTTCGAGCCTGAAAGGTGAGTATTCCTCCCAACGATTCAAGAATCGAATGGGTTGGCAAATGGCGCTCAGCGACTCGTCAGCCGCTTGATTGTGCTCAAGAGCTAGAGCGACAGTGCGCGTGTTGCCAAAATCAACGATCAAATCGACATCGATTGGATCAGCAATAGGCCGAAGCCACACGATGGAGAGATTGATCTTCACGGAGCCACTATCGTCATTCCCATCAATTTCCAAAATGATCTCCTGAAGACCGCTGACCGGAATCTGAGCCGACTGTGTAAATGCATACGGAGTCGCAACGTGGCTTGCGTTAGAATTTTCTTTCGCCTCGTCTTTGGCGATGCTCCGTTCGGGTTCCAACACCCAACCCCGCGACTGGCGTCCCAGATTGCTTTCTACGGCCACCCAAAGGCCGCGTTTCAGGTCTTTGCTTCCGTAGCGAAACCGTATGAACCGGTAATTCTGAATGTGTTGCCACGGTAAGTTCTCGTTCTTACACGCCTCAGCGATGGGAGCGTTTTGCTGAAGAAATTCGTCTTGAAAAGGCAGGAAGGCGAAGTGGTGGCCGCTGTTTGGGAAAAGGTTCAGCGTAAGAGAGTACTGATGCACTCCAGTTGGCTTTTCGTCGGCCATAAGATTCTACTTGCCATGAACGGCAACGAGAAAAGTTTTCATTAACTCATCAACTCGCCGAGTTCTCTGTCGCCTTCTTGAGGCGGGCGTTCTCTTCCTGCGGCGTCACTAACAGCTTCAAGATGGGTGAGGAAAGTTGAGATCATCGCGTCCAGCACCGCTCCGCTCATCATTATCGACGAAGGCGCGCAAGCGGGACTGGATAAATTGAAGGGGTTCTTCGCTGTCGTGCCCGCCTTCCTCAGTAAAGCGGCGATGATCTGGCCGAGGCCCGATGCCGTGGACGAGGGTCTCCGCCATCTTTAGAGCCAGGAACCGTCGCGCATGTTTGGCCTCCTCCCTCGTTGTGATACCTCCTAGGTTCTGGCGCAACCAGTCCTGGATTTGGCAATAGTCGATCGCATAGTGGCAAAGATAACCACGCTGGTCTATTCGCCGTATCAGAATGGCAAGCAGGAGCATTTTTGGACCCGGATTGAAGGCCGCCTGTTGCACATGCTCGAAGGGGCGACGGATCTTAAGCTCAACTCACTCAACGAAGCCACCCTGGCTTGGATTTTGAGATTCCCTCCCGCTACGCTCATTTCTCACGC
>JACVXU010000349.1 GCA_015661185.1 Bacteroidota bacterium | reverse complement strand
GTCCGCACTTGTAGCTAAAAACCTTACCGAAAAGTATTTCCCGAGGTCAATGGAACGCTCAACAAAACTAGTTGAGAATCTATTCGGCCTCGAACAACATAGTCAGCAGTGCCATCCTCACGAAAAGACCGTTCCGCGACTGCCGGAAATATGCTGCGCGGGCATCGCGATCGACCGCCGGGTCAATCTCAACGGAGCGTGGCAGAGGATGCATGATAATCGCGTCGGATTTCATCTTCCGAAGCATCGCTGGATTGATGTCATAGTTCGACATGGACACATCCTTGCTCTGGAGCCTTTCCCGGTCGATGCGGGTTTGATACACGACATCTACATGTGCCAGCACTTCGTCAGGATCCGAGGCGAGGTGGAACCAGACGTCACGTTCCTGCAGGTGGCTGATGATGTCCTGGCTGATCTGGAGTTCGGGAGGGGCGAGAAAATACAGCTTCACTCGGTCGAACTTGCTCAGGAGATAGGCGAGTGAGCGCACGGTGCGCCCTGTGTCGAGAGCGCCAATCAATGCAACAGAAAGGCCATCGAGCGTGTTGCACTCGTTATAAATCGTATACAGATCGAGGAGTGCCTGCGTCGGGTGTTGTCCGCCGGCACCGTCTCCGGCATTGATGATTGGAATAGGAGAGACTGCTGCGGCGCGTTTCGCTCCACCTTCTTCATTATGACGCAGGACAATGACATCGCAGTAGTCGGCAATGATACGGATGGTGTCCTCAAGCTGCTCGCCTTCGATCGCAGAGGAGAAGGCCTTCGCAGACTCCGTGGAGAGTACTCGTCCGCCGAGACGGTACATTGCCGATTCAAAAGAAAACCGTGTTCGTGTCGAAGGCCGGTAGAACAGCGTGGCCATGATTTTGCCATCGTAGTCGCGGGTTCCGCCGCGCTGGACAATCTTTTCCATTTGACGTGTCCGGCCAAACAGCTCCATCAGGTTGGGGACGGAGAACTGTTGCGATTGGATGACGTGCTGTAGTTTCATTCTTCCTGCCCGTGATCTGGTCTTGCCGTGATATGGGTGCCGGCTTTGCCGTGGATTGCTTCAATGAGTTGATCGCACGAAGTAATGAAGACATCGTGTCCGCCATTTCTGACAAAACGAATTGCAGCCTCGATTTTCGGCCCCATACTGCCTGCCGAAAACTGATTCTCCTTCAGGTAATGCTCCATCAAGTCTGCCGTTGCCCGCTTGACGCCCCGCTGCGTCGGTTGTTTGTAGTTGAGATAGACCTGGTCGACGTCCGTACTGATTACAAAACAATCCAGGCCCAGTCCGGACGCGAGGATCGCTGACGCCCGATCCTTATCAATGACTGCTTCCACCCCTGTAACGGAATGGTCTTCTCCGATGACAACCGGGATACCCCCGCCTCCGAGGGCGATGACGATGATACCGAGGTCCAGCACCTGCCGGATGACTTCCAGCTCGAGAATCTCAATGGGTTCGGGAGAGGGGACGACCCGGCGGAACCCGCGGGCGGCATCTTCAACCATTGTCCAGCCGAACGCCCGCATTTTTTCTTCAGCAACTCGTTGGGTATAGAACGGTCCGATCGGTTTTGTAGGATGAGTGAAGGCAGGATCATCGGGATTCACGCGCACCTGGGTCAGCATGCACATCACCGGCATGTAGAATCCCGCTCGCTGCAGTTCGCATTCAAGTCCGCGTTTCAGCATATACCCGATTTCGCCCTGTGTCGTTGCGACACAAACATCGAGCTGTTGAGAGTACGCTTCACCGGATGAACGCTCGGATCGGACGAGTGCCGCGCCCACCTGAGGGCCGTTGCCGTGTGTGACGACAACCCGCCATCCGTCAGCAACAAGCTGTGTAATCTTGCGCGCCGTCTGATGCGCGTTGCGGAGCTGTTCCTCGACGGTTCCGCGCTCACCAACCCGAATAAGGGAATTCCCGCCTACCGCTATCAACGCAGTTCGAGACATAGCTTCACAGGTTATTTCATGAGTTGAACCATGACCGCTTTCTGCGCATGCAGGCGGTTCTCGGCTTCCTGAAACACGACAGACGTTGCGCTATCGATAACTTCATCTGTGACCTCGTCACCCCGGTGCGCAGGCAGGCAGTGCATGAAGATTGCGCCGCTTTTTGCCTTTGCCATCAGCTGCTTGTTGACCTGGAAAGTATGGAAGATTGCTTTGCGTGCCTCAACTTCGGATTCCTGTCCCATCGATGCCCAGACGTCGGTGTAGATCACGTCGGCATCCTTCACTCCTTCGAAGGGATCGTGCACGACTTCGATCCTTGCGCCCGTCTCTTTAGCGTCTTCCGTCGCATATTGGAAGGCGACCGGACTTGGCCCGTAGCCCTTCGGGCAGGCAATCGTAACGTGGGTTCCTAGCCGCGCCCCGGTGAACATCAAGGAATGCGCGACATTGTTCCCGTCACCGACGAAGCAAAGCTTGAGTCCCTTGAGATCGCCTTTGACTTCCTGGATCGTGAGGAAATCAGCCAGTGCCTGACACGGATGAGAATAATCGGTCAATCCGTTGATGATGGGAATGGAGGCGAACCTTGCCATGTCAACCACGATTTGATGAGAGAAGGTTCGAATCATGATTGCCTGGACCATGCGCTCAAGGTTCTTGGCGACATCGTGTATGGATTCGCGCTTTCCGAGGCTGATCTCCATCGGCAGAAGGCTTACGGAGAAGCCTCCAAGCTGGTGGATGCCCACGTCGAACGTCACGCGCGTTCGCAACGAAGGTTTTTCAAAAATCATCGCGAGTGTTTTGCCCTTCAACACTGATGCATAGTTCTGCGGATGTGCTTTCATCTCGGTGGCGAGTTCGAGAGTGCCAAGGATCTCATCTTGGCTGAAATCGCGTATCGTCAAAAAGTCTTTCTTCATCATTGCGGTGCTTCCTTGAATGTTTATGCACGAATATTCATATTCATCGAATAGTCCGGACAAAACTCGTGAGAGGATTGACGGCTGACTGCGTGGTCATCAGCAGGACTTTTTCCTCCCGGCAGGTCAAATATTGAGTAAGGTTCAAGTTCTATGCCAGGTGGCGGGTGCTGAGACGCGAAGACCTCCAGAAGGGTAGATTGGTTTTCACAATAGAAAGTTGAGTGAAGTTAAGAATGCTTCCGACAAGAAGGTAGGTCTTTCCAAAAAAGGCTAAGGATATCTCAAGCGTGGGAATGTTTCAGCGTCAAGCTGGAACTGGCAGTGGACAGAATCCTGTTGCCTTTGCAGTGGAGATTGCGTATTTTTGCTAGCCAAGAGCCTGTTATGAAAATAACGGGCTTTTCGCTCTTTGGCGGTGTAGTTTTTCCCTCTTTTCTCTTGTTTTCTCAAAGGCCTGCCTAGAAAGCCCGGAAGCGACCCAAAGAGGCAGAAAGTTCTTTACATGGTGATCATAGTTCAGTCGGTTAGAACGCCAGGTTGTGGCCCTGGAGGTCGTGGGTTCGAATCCCACTGGTCACCC
>JACVXU010000348.1 GCA_015661185.1 Bacteroidota bacterium | reverse complement strand
CTCGGGTCTTGGAACCCCTGCTGCGGGACACCGGCCATCGCCGCCAACTGGCGGCAGCGATGCAACGCCATCTTCGCACGGATGCTCACGGAGCGCCCAAGACCGTCACAGCGATTTTTGCCGATGCAGGCGGCCTGAGGGATTCGACGACCTGGAGCTTCATTATTACTCCTGTTGAAGAGGCCGCCGAAATCCCGACCGATTTCTCTCTCGGCCAAAACTATCCAAACCCGTTCAACCCGACAACAACGATACGGTTTGATTTGCCAAAGGAATCTCCGGTGACATTGGAGATCTACAATATCCTGGGAGTCAAGGTCCGTACGCTGATGAAGGGTCAGGCAGCAAATGCCGGGCGATACACCATTGTGTGGGATGGCAAGGATGAGCGTGGAATGATAGCGTCGTCGGGCATCTATCTCTATCGGATCAATGCCGCTAACTTCCACTCATCGAAGAAGATGACGTTGATGAAGTGAGTTGGGTCACGCATCGGTGATTCTTCAGGACAGCCCCGTGTGTTTTCGGGGCTGTTCGATTTTTGGCTCGTCGCGGCGAACCGCCGTTTGCCCCGTCTCGCGTTGGAATGACGGCAACAGCCACAGTGTGAACGGAACAATGTCGGCCCTCCTCAGGTTTGACTATGAGCAGGAATCCGACTACTTTTGTAGTAGAAACTACAAGGCTGTTGAGATGAATTGCTGTCGTTGTTACAGAGTCTCTGTGGCACTTGGTTGGCGAAGGGCTGGGTGATATCCAATACACTGCCATCGATTTCGAGACCTCAGTTCTGATCGTCAACGTGAGATTCGACACAGCCCCGAGTTGCCGAATTCTCCGGATGGCGGGTTGGCGGGACAATCCCGTGGGTTCACATTTCGGTGCCATTCTATCGATCACTAAGTTTGTAATACTCTCGACGCACCGAAATTTCTGGCTTGTGGGCTAGGGAACTTCCAGTGCGTTGACCCGCCCGCCTGACCGCAGGCGGTCGGGCGGGGAATTCGGAAGTTCTCTTTTGAGCCGGAGGCTCATCCGCCTTCGGCGGAGGTTACTTTCTCTTCAAAGAGAAAGTAACTGACGCTTCTGCGCTCTACCAGGACGCGTCACACTACTTGAACTCTCTGTCTTTGGACCAAGATCCAGAAAACTATAGCAAGAGTCCACGCGTCACACCGACTTCGATCGTTTCCTCTGAGAGACCCCATGCCATCACATAAGACCCCATCGCCGGGCAAGAGCGGCGAGATCAAGCGTCTCGAGGCGCTCATCAACGCTTCGAAGATTCTCAACTCAACACTGGACCTCGACAAACTTCTGGCCCTTATCCTGGATCTCGCGACCAACAACCTCAAAGCCGCACGAGGCACGATCTATCTTCTCGATGTCGAGCGAAAAGAGCTCTGGTCGAAAGTTCTCAAGGGGAAAAACCTGGTGGAGATCCGCTTGCCACTCGGTACAGGCATCTCAGGACACGTCGCGAAAACCGGCAAGACGGTGAACCTGAAGGATGCCTGGAAGGATAAACGTTTCTTCTCCGGATTCGATCTGCGGACAGGATTCCAAACCAAGACAATGCTCTGCATGCCGATGAGAGATCGAAAGGGAAAGATCATCGGTGTGTTTCAGATCATGAACAAGCACTCTGGTGTCTTCACGAAGGAGGATGAGAAATTCCTCGAAGCATTTTCCGTCCACGCTGCCCTTGCGATCGAGACTGCCCGGCTCCACCAGGGTATTGTCGAGAAAGAACGAATCGAAAAGGAGTTGGAGATAGCGGGCCACATTCAGCGTCGCCTCCTGCCGAAAGAATTTCCGTTGCTTTCCGGTTATGAAGTTGACGCCGTGGCGCGCCCTACGAAACTTGTGGGAGGAGACTATTACGATTTCATCCCGCTTGCAGACGGGAAGTGCTTCGTGATGATCGCGGACGTTTCAGGCAAAGGCGTCCCGGCAGCGCTCCTCGTGTCGACATTGCATGCCTCTCTGCATGCCTACATTGATGGGGCAACCGACCTGGCGCACCTGGCCGGGAGACTGAACATGGTCGTCCACGGCAATACTGAAGCCGAGCGCTACATAACGCTGTTCATGGCAATCCTCGATCCTCAAAAGGGGACGTTTGCATACGTGAATGCGGGACATTGTTTCCCGTTCGTTGTCCGCTCACAACAGGTGTCCATAACCCCGCTCCCGTCGACCGGCCTGCCGCTTGGGATGTTCGAGGGCGTTCAGTTCGAACAGGGGACGCATAAACTCGAACCGGCGGATTATCTCGTGCTCTACACCGATGGTGTCACCGAGGCGATGGACAAATCCTTTGAAGAGTACGGCGAAAGCCGTTTCCAGCAAGCGATGGTCGGCCATATCGGTCAATCGGCAGGCGGATTCCTTGGCGGAGTTGTCGCCGATGTCGAGAAATTCGTGGCAGGAGAGCCCCAATCGGACGATATCACTATGTTGGTGCTCAAAAGGGTCTCATGAAGGGGAGCATTCGCCGTTGTTTGCCATTCTTGGAGAGATATCCAAATGCCAGGACGCAGTCTCGGTGATTTTGTTCGCTCTACTCGAAAATGTCGTCATCGATGGAGCAAAGTTTCATCAATTCTCAGGAATAAGGGTGCGCAGTGTAAACGTTTCTGGTCCAAAGGTTACATTTCAGCGCAATATCGAAAGTCCGGATTTCTTCGTGCTTTGCCTATCATCGGAATTCAGCCAAGCCGTCATGGCCGAGTTCGCCGACGTAGATACCTGCCTGGAAATAATAAACGTCCGCGCTTTCTTCCAAGAAATCACCGACACATTGAACGCGGCCTCACCGGTCTCCTTCCGTGGATTTCGCGAATGCCACTACAGCGAGCGAGTCGAGAAATGGAACGAACGCGATTTTGGAACCCATCCAGCCCTCATGAAGGAGCCAGACTTTGAAATGCAAAAAGAAGCGCGCGCCATCTGGCATCCTTTATCACCCGGCTCAATTCATCCCATTACTATTAGATCACCCAATCTCATTGGCCTGTGTAAGGACGTTACACACGAAATGAATTGAACCCGCTTGACACATCGGTCATAAGAACCTTGATAGCCGCATGCCGTGCGCCTTTCACTCGCGCTCGATCCGCAACAACTTAGGCGTCATTTCACGAAGAACGAGGACAATTTTTCCATCGCGCTCAAGTACTCATTCTGAAATTTCTACATGATCTCGCGTATCGTGGTTTCGCGGCTCATGGTTCCAGCCACCTGACCGGCAAGGAAAGAGTAGTAATCGTCGCGTTGCGCGCGCTCGATACGCGCTATGGCTTGGTTGAACAGGCTGCTCTGCAGCAGCGCCATCATCCAAATCCTTACCAAGCTTAGCGAGAACTAGCCTTTTTTCATTGGATCTCAGTGGCTACGCAATTTGCGTATGTACGCAATCTACGTATAATTAATGCATGAAGGCCGTCTTTGTCGAGCTTCCCGCCTTC
>JACVXU010000347.1 GCA_015661185.1 Bacteroidota bacterium | reverse complement strand
TTCTCATAAACGATGCTCCCTATGGCACGGAAAAAGCGTACAACGCATTACGCTTGGCGATGGCTCTTCAGAAGGATCACCCGACCGTACAAGTCAACGTCTTCTTGATGGCAGACGCTGTCGCTTGTGCCATCCCGAATCAAACCACTCCACAGGGTTACTATAACATCGAAAGGATGGTCAAGTCCGTCGCCTCAAAAGGAGGCAAGATAAAAGCGTGCGGCACTTGTGCGGATGCTCGTGGTATTGGCAATCTCCAATTGGTGGAAGGAGTCGAGATCAGCAATATGGCTGAACTGGCTCAATGGTCTATCGAGGCAGATAAGGTGTTCACGTTTTGAAAAGAAATCCCGACGCCGTGTTACAACCAAAACAACGGCGCTCCCTTTTGTCAGAAAGTTCAGTTGTGGTCTCTCAACGTATCCACAGCTATTCCGAAACGCTGATATGACGTCACGGCTTCTCCTTTCCGCATTTTTGATACTTTTGAATGTCGACGTTTCTGCATCCCAGGTCGTGTCGATCTCAGGGACCGTCCGCGACGCTGTGACACATACACCCCTACCTTCCGCAAACGTCCGAATTCTGGGGACGTCGAAGGGGACGGTCGCGAATGCCCTAGGGGTCTACAAACTCTCTCTCGACCAGGGTGACTACGCCATTGTCTACAGCTTCATTGGCTATCATTCGGATACACTGCGCGTCTCTCTCGAGCGATCTGTCGAACACAGTCCCGCACTCCAACCGACGGCGATCCAAATGGCCGAGGTTGTGATCACCAGTGAGGATCCTGCGATGGCAATCATGCGCAAGGTCATTGAGTACAAGAAACGATGGACCGAGACGCTGAAGTCGTACGAATTCGACGCGTTCACAAGAATGGTAATGCGGCGGGATACCAGCATCGCCATGATCACGGAATCGTACACGACGGGGTATTGGCAAATAGGGGACTCGCTGAGGGAAGTCGTGAAGCAGAAGCGGCACACAGAGAATATCCCGGGCATCGGAAATATCGGCGTTGGCGGCTCAGTGGTCAACTTCTACGACGATGACGTGTTCTTTGGCGGCTACAAGTTCGTCGGACCAACGTCCCCCGAGGCATTCGACTACTACGATTTCAAGCTCGAGAAAACCAGGGTCCGTGATGACAAACCTGTCTACACAATCAGGATCATCCCCAAGTCCCGCATCGCTCCGCTGTTCAAAGGGCAGATTGACGTTGTCGGTGACATCTATGCGCTTGTCGGTGTCGAAATTGCGCCGAACGAAGCGTTCACGATCCCGTTTATCTCTGGACTGGATATTCATTACTCGCAGCAGTATGGCCTTTACGAAAGCCGATACTGGATGCCGATGGACATACGACTGAGCGGAGGATTCGAAATCAGCCTCGCTGGATTCTCATTCCCAAAGATCGTAGTCGAGCAGGCCTCAGTGCTCTATGATTACAGCATCAACCGGGTTCTGGCGGATTCGATTTTCAAGAAGAAGCGCGTCACCGAGCTGCCGACGGCAAAGAAATTCGATTCGCTTTTTTGGGCTCAGCACGACGTGCTGCCGCTGACGCACGAAGAGCAGCACGCATACAGGACACTCGACAGCACACAGACACTCGACAAGCAGTTCAAGCCATCGGGGCCATTGGCCGATCTCGCGGGACCTGCCTTCGAGTTTCTGAGCTATGCGGATGTACGCTTCAATCGCGTTGAGGGACTTTTCCTAGGCCTCAGATTTAATCGCGACAGTGTCTTCAACAACGGACTCACTCTTTCTGGGTCGGGGGGATACGGTTTCTCGGACCAAAAGCCAAAGTTCAGGCTGGGTGCATCGGGGTTCCTTGATGCCGCACGCACATGGAAGATTGGAGTTGAGGGATATAAGGGGATTGACCACATTCCGGATGCTGGATACTATCCGTCACTCGTGATCGCGCTTGCGTCTGTGCTGAACAAGAGCGATTACCGCGATTACTACTATGCGCGGGGCTGGCGGGCGTTCGTTGAAACGAAACCTCTCTGGCGGCTCTCGCTCCGGATGGAATACAGGAACGAAGACGAATCGTCAGCTGTCAAGGTCACCGAATTCAGTATCTTTGAGAGGAACAAGTTGTTCCGCTTGAATCCGCCGATACAGGATGGAACGATGCGCAGCCTCAATTTCAGGATGCACTACGGGGATGAGCCGGTCCCGCTCGGCCTGGCCGTTTCGAACTTCGCCGAAGTTGAAATCGAGCACTCGAATCCGAACTTCCTCTCGAGCTCGTACAATTTTACACGAGCAATGGTTCGTGGAGAAGCACGGATCAACACTTATTCTGCCCGTCTATTGTTTCCTCCCACGCTGAATATCAAGCTGGCAGCCGGCATCGCGACGGGGTCCGTCCCCACGCAGCGAATATTCAGCCTCGAGTCGCGCTATGATGGAATCGGGCCTCTGGGTGTGCTCCGCGGGGGAGGAGTGAAAGAGTTCTCCGGTCAAAGGTTTGTTACGTTCACGATCGAGCACAATTTCCGAAGCACACCATTTCTCATGCTCAACATTCCCTACCTTTACAAGAACAGCATCGAGCTCACTCTCTACGGGACGGCCGCACAGACGTGGACCTCGAAGGCGCTTCCATTCGGTGTGACAACGAACGGTTGGTACTCCGAAGCAGGCATCGGCATCAGTCGTATCCTGACTTTTTTCCGGGTCGATTTCACGTACCGTTTCGCCCAGCCACGCGCTCTCTTTGTGACGGTCGGTGTCGCACAAATAATCTAGCAGGCAGTGAATACCTGTATGGAAACGACGATCTCTCCGCCCAAGCTTCCTTCGATCACGATCATCGGTTGGACCACAGTCATAGCTTCTGTAATCATGATCGTTGTGAATGTTATGAGTCTTCTCACCTACAGTATGTTAGACAGCCTTGACATGAGTCTGAACACGCCGCTGCTTTCCCAGCTTCTGCCTCAATCGATGAAAAAGGTTGTCGACTTGTACCGCTATAGCCGTTGGTGGACGGCGTATGGGATATTCTACTTTGCGTTTGTGCTCGTTGCCGGGATCCAATTTCTGCGGCTGCAGGCCTGGGGCCGAAAAGCGCTTGAGATTGCCTGCTGGATCGCACTCCTCAATGCTCTCGTCGATAGTGCCTTGAGCTACATGATATGGGAGAACATGCAGGAGACCCTTTCGATGGCGTTACGGAGCCTGGGTGGCGGTCAGTATTCCTCTATCAATTCATTGGGACTTACAACAATCGTGGTCGGCTTCTTCTTATGGATCATCCCATCAGGCGCGATGATTGTGTACCTGAGAAGACCCAAGATCGTGCAGGCTGTGAACCTGACCTCGGCCCTCGCGGCCGGCTGGCTTGTGGACCGGTTGCGCTGGCCGTACCTGTCCGCGGTAGCGCTGGCCACGATCGGCATCGCGATGCTCGCCCTTGGCGTGTTCGTGGACGCGCTCGACTTCACAAGCTACGCGGCAGTGACGCTGGCGT
>JACVXU010000346.1 GCA_015661185.1 Bacteroidota bacterium | reverse complement strand
GAAGGAAAAGTAAAGATTTTTCTTGGTGTCTTTGAGACTTCGTGGCAGAATTGATGTTCTCGATCGCGCTTCTAGGATCCCTTCACGAGGCCACGGTTTTTCGTTTGAGGTACAGAACGCTCAGCGGTGGGAGCGTGAGACGCACCGAGGCCGGATGGTGATGAAATGGAACCTCATCCGCGACGAGCTCGCCGCTGTTGCCGAGATTGCTTCCACCAAAGTACAGCGAATCGGTATTGAGGAGTTCCTCGTATCGTCCCGGCTCAGAAACGCCTATCCGATAGCCATATCGCGGCACAGGCGTAAAATTGCACACAACCAGAACGCGGTTCTGTGGTTCGCGGGCCTTCCGCTCAAAAGCAATCACGCTGCTGGCGCTGTCCTGAAAATCGATCCATTCGAAGCCGCGATATTCAAAGTCAACCTCGTGCAGCGCCGCTTCACTCTTGTAGAGCTTGTGAAGGCTGTCAATGAGCCGCTGAACCCCTTGGTGAGATTCGTAGGACAGGAGGTGCCAGTCGAGAGAAGAGTCATGATTCCATTCGATCCACTGGCCAAATTCTCGGCGTACATCAGCCCGAATAATGCACGCAGGTTCGCGAACTTCTGCCAAAGATCCCCTGGCATCTTGTCGAGCAGCGAGCGCTTTCCGTGTACGACCTCATCATGCGAGAGGGGCAAGAGGAATCGTTCGCTGAATGCATAGAGGAGAGCGAAGGTCAAGTTGCGGTGATGATAGCCACGGTGGATAGGATCCATCGAAAAGTACTCCAGCATATCATGCATCCATCCCATGTTCCACTTGAGGTCGAAACCCAGGCCGCCATGTTCCAGGCTGTTTGTAACACCCGGCCACGCTGTAGATTCTTCGGCGATCGTCAATGTGCCGGGGTAATAGTGGTGGGCAATCCCGTTGAGCTGCTTCAGGAACTGGATGGCGTCGATGTTCTCCCGTCCTCCGTATTGATTCGGGATCCACTCCCCCACTCGCCTGGAATAATCCAGATACAACATCGAGGCAACGGCGTCGATGCGAAGGCCGTCGACGTGGAACTTGTCATACCAAAACAACGCGTTGCTGATCAGGAAATTTTTCACTTCGTGACGCCCGTAGTTGAAAATGTACGTGCCCCAATCCTGATGTTCGCCTTTCCTTGGATCGGAGTGCTCATAGAGATGCGTACCATCAAACTCGCCGAGCGCGTGCTTGTCCTTCGGAAAGTGTGCCGGAACCCAGTCCAGCAGGACGCCTATTCCATTCTGATGACAGTAATCGACGAAATACATGAAATCCTGGGGTCGCCCGAATCGGCTCGTTGCGGCAAAATAACCGGTAACCTGATATCCCCACGATTCATCGAGTGGGTGTTCCATCACTGGCATCAGTTCAACATGCGTGAACCCGCGTTTTTTCACATGGTCAACAATTCGGTGGGCGTTTTCACGATACGTCAGCCAACGGCTCCCCTCTTCCGGAACGCGAGCCCAGGAAGTAAGGTGGAGTTCATAGATTGAAATCGGTTTGTCAAGTGGATTGGAGGCCGATCGTTCTTTCATCCAACCCTCATCGTGCCACTCGAACCCGTTGAGCAGGTTCACACGGGAAGCCGTGCTGGGGCGCAGCTCCATCTCGAAGCCGTAGGGATCGGTCTTGTCCAGAATCGCTCCGCCCTTAGTCTTGATCTGGAACTTGTACAACTCGCCTTCAGGCAGTCCGGGGATGAAAAGTTCCCACACCCCCGATGAACCGAGGACTCTCATCGCGTGCTTTCGACGGTCCCAGCCGTTGAAGCTACCGATGACACTAACGCTGCGTGCACCAGGGGCCCAGACTGCAAATTGAATTCCTCCGACGCCATCCACGTTCGCATAGTGCGCGCCCAGCTTCTCGTAAATCCGATGGTGATCGCCGGCGTTGAAAAGATACAGGTCAACTTCGGTGAGAGTCGGAAGGAACGAATAAGAGTCGTAAAACGTAGCAACCTCACCGTTGGCCGAATGCCTCCGCAACTTGTAAGGGAACACATCTGTTCGGTTGGGAATGAACAACTCGAAGAATCCACCGTCGTCGATCTTACTCATCGGAAAGGCGTCCGATTCGGATTCCCCCTTCAACTCGATGACCTCGGCGGATGCAGCGTCAGGAAGAAACGCCCGAATGGCGAGCCCCTTCTTTCCCTTAACGCTCACGGGGTGTACACCCAACACCGTGAATGGGTCGTAGTGATCGGTGTCGACGATTTTTCTGATTTCATCTACAGGAACTGTCGATTTCATTGTTTTCACTTTGCGATTGAACTCTGGTAGAGCCGGTTGCGGGTGATGAACGCAAGAACGTTCTCTCTCACCATATAGTGAATTGTCTTACCGTCAAAGGTCCTCTTTCGAATATCTGAAGAGGCGAGTTCCATCATAGGTCCCTTGATGAAAAAGAGCTTCGATCGTGAATGCTTCCACTTTCGCGCGGCTTGGCGCGGCCTCCGGTATACCGCCAACGTCGCCAAAGCTAAGATTGCTTCTGGATCCTTCCAGGAATGAAACTGCTGAAGACTGTCACTGCCGATAATCAAAAAAAGCTCAGACGCTGGGAACCTCCGATGGAAGCTCTTGACCGTATCGACGGTGTAGGAAAGGCCTTTCCTCTTGATCTCTATGTCGGATACACGAAGCCCCGGATTACCACGGACCGAGAGTTTCGTCATCTTGAGTCGATCGCTGGCCGTTGATGCGTGCTTGCCAGCCTTGTGGGGTGGCCTAAATGCCGGGACAAGGTAAACAACTTCCAGATCCAACGTGCGTCGTGCAAGTTCTGCGATGATCAGATGTCCGATATGCGGCGGATCAAACGATCCCCCGAAGATTCCGATCTTTTTCATCTTGGGCGGCATCGTTCCAGCACTTTCTCGTAAATCGTCAGTGTCTGCTTTCCAGACGTCTCCCAGGAAAAGCCTGCAGCGCGCACTTTTCCTTTTTCAATCAGTTGAGATCTTTTTTCGGAATCGTCCAAGAGGCCAAGGATGGCCTGGGCGAGCTCCTCGGAGTTCGTCGGATCGATGATGAGGGCTGCTTCGCCGACAATCTCCGGTAGTGCTCCTGCGTTCGACACAACGGCTGGGGTTCCGCAGGCCATAGCTTCCAGCGCTGGAAACCCAAAACCTTCGTAGAGAGACGGCAGCACGACCACATCGGCTCCATTGTATGCATTGACAAGATCTGCTTCAGAAAGCTGTCCGAGATCGCGAATGGCCCCTGTGATTCCAAGCTGGCGTGTTTGGTCCAGCAAAGCGCTGTCTCGAAGACAAGAGCCTCCGGCAAAAACGAGGTTGAGATCGGGATACCTTGCGCGAACCTGTGAGAACGAAGCAAGGAGTCTTGGAATGTTCTTATGCGGCTTTACGTTGCCGACATACAGCACGTAGGGATGCTCCAGCCCGCGGGATTTGCGGAATTGTTCAACCGCGCCTCTGTCTTCCAACCTTCGGAACGTCGGCCGGACTCCATGGTGAACAACTGAGACCGTCTCTTCATCGACATTGAACGTATCGAGAATGTCTTGTCTCGTTTTTTGAGAAACAGCGATGACAGCTCCGGCGTGTTTCACGGCATGCCGAATCATTGCACTAGCGTATCGTCGCTGCAGGACTGAGAAATACTGTGGCATCTTCAAATGGATGAGGTCATGGATGGTTACAACAGACCTACCCCTCAATCCGGCAGGCAGAGTATAATGAGGCTCGTGAAACAGCCCGACCTTTGCGGAGCGTGCATCTCTTCCAAGGAAGGCTATCTCACCAACGGAGTACTTTCCATAGTCGCACCTCTTCTTGAGCCATCCCTCAGGAGCGTTGATCCTCTCAAAATCGTCCGTCGAGACGAGCAACGTGAAAGAATGAGCCGACTGTAACTGGGACAGCGCTGAAGCAAGGTTTTGAATATAGCTCCCTATGCCGTAGTCGAAGTATTTGCGGGCGTCGATGGCAATGTCAGCCATATTCCTGGTAGGTCAAAGACAACTGCATGGTTGTTTTGTGAGTGAATATAGCGACACGATGCTCCGGACG
>JACVXU010000345.1 GCA_015661185.1 Bacteroidota bacterium | reverse complement strand
CCATATTCCTGGACGCGAAACGATTCCTGCCGCACCTCAAACAGGT
Source organism: Bacteroidota bacterium (assembly GCA_015661185.1). Classification (GTDB taxonomy): domain Bacteria; phylum Bacteroidota; class Ignavibacteria; order UBA10030; family UBA10030; genus UBA9647. Next base: position 3,456 of record JACVXU010000345.1, on the reverse strand, counting down.
CGAATTCCCTGCCCAAACACTTGCTGGGGACTTGTATCTGGAGTCGGGTATCCGAGCCATGGAGCGAGGGATTGTCTCAGCGGGACGCTCAAAGCAGACTGGCGACCACTACTATCCAAAACTCGAACTGGTTCGCCTTACCTTCCCGCGCCGCGTCTACACACAGGCACACTGCGACGTGACGGCGGAAGCGGTAGAGACGGTCTATGAGAATCGCAACAGCGCGAAGGGGCTCAAGATGGTGTATGAACCGAAATACTTGAGGTTCTTCCAGGCTAGATTCGAAAAGCTAAGCTAGCGGAGACCGTGGGGGCGAGCAGACTCGCCCCCATGATTCTAGTAACGCGGCACTTTGGAGTCAACCTCACGGGACCATTGATCGATCCCCCCTGCAAGATTCAGCACTCTCTCAAATCCCCGATTCTTCAAGAAGTCAACAGCAAATGCGCTCCGATTGCCATGATGGCAGTACACCACGATTTCGCGGGACGGGTCAAGCTCGTCGAACTTCGTTTGGAGCTGACCCAGCGGCAAGAGGTATCCATTGAGATTGGCGATGTTGAACTCATACGGTTCGCGCACATCGAGAAGGAAAATCTCTTCTCCCCCTTCCAGGCGGTTCTTCAGATGCTGAACCGAGATTTCCGATAAGTGATTATCCATGTTCCCCTGTCTCTTGATTCTTTTTCAAAGAAAGCTTTTTGTCTCGAGCGAGGCGACCGAACAACTCGCCGATGTCGGCAAGAGCAAATCTTCCATCCTTGATCGCGGTCCTGTTCCATCACACCAGCCCGAGGCGGGCTGCATCGCTCTTCATTGCGGTAATGACAAACTGAATATGCTCATCAAGCGGGATCCCAAGTTCCTGGATCCCCTGCTGTATGTCCTCGCGGCTCACATTTCGGGCAAATGCCTTGTCCTTCAACTTCTTCTTCACGGAGGAGACTTCGAGGTCTGCGATCTTGTTCGGACGCACGACTGAGCAGGCGCTGATGAATCCACAGAGCTCGTCGCACGCGTACAGTACCTGGGCCATTCTCGTATCACGCGGCACGTTCATGAACGACGCGTGTCCAAGGATAGCTCTTCGCACATCCTCGGGGTATCCTTTTTCCTTTAGAACCTCCGAGCCTTTTGACGGGTGGTCAGGCGCATTAGGATACATCTCGTAGTCAAAATCATGCAAGATGCCCACCACCGACCACTTTTCAACGTCTTCACCAAACTTGCCTGCGTAAGCACGCATCGCCGCTTCGACCGAATACATATGCTTCCGCAAAGCATCGTTCGTGGTGTACTCGTGCATGAGGTCAAGCGCTTCCTGATAGTTCATGATTCATTCCTTTTCGCAGTGACAGAATTGCTGAGAAAGTGTCTATAAATTTGTGGAAATGCAAGAGGCTCATGGTTGAGCGAGAGAAACAAAGAAGCATCTGACTTATCGTTTCGATTTCAGAAAATCCTCAGCAGTCGGGCAGAGTTTCAGGAGGGGACACATGAGACAATCCGGTTTGCGAGCGTTGCAGATTTGTCTTCCATGCCAAATGAGCATGTTACCGAAAGCGTACCAATCGTCCTGAGGCAATAACTGCATTAGATCAATCTCGATTTTCTCAGGGTCTTCGTTCGGCGTCAGTCCGAGCCTTTGCGAGACACGGCGAACGTGCGTATCCACGACAACACCGGAACGGATTCCGTACGCTCCTCCTAGGACACAGTTCGCTGTTTTACGTCCCACTCCCCCCAGCTCGACGAGCTCTTCCATCGTTTTGGGGACTTTCCCACCGTGTTTCGCGATGATTGTCTTGCAGCAGGTGATGATGCTTTTTGCTTTGTTGCGAAAGAAACCCGTCGAACGGATGTCTTGTTCGAGCTCTTCCTGCTTTGCGTTGGCAAAATCCTCGGCGGTGCGGTACTTCTTGAAGAGCGTAGGCGTAACCAAGTTGACGCGCACGTCGGTGCATTGTGCCGAGAGAATCGTGGCTATCAACAGCTGAAGTGGATTGGAATAGCTCAGCGCAGTCTTCGGATCGGGATACGTCTTTCGAAGAATGGCGAGAATCTTTTTCGATCGGCTCAGCAGCTGTTGTACGGTTTCTTTTTGGGTCATGTTCTTCTATCAGCTGTGTGCACGATGTGAGGAAAGAAAACTCTCGACCCTTCTCAGATCCCAGGCATTCACAACGTCCTTTGTCTCCAGCCATCCCTTACGTGCAATGCCGACTCCATAGAAGACATCCTTCAATCCCTCAGTATTGTGGGCATCCGGATTGATAAAAATTGGGACTTTCTTCCGTTTGGCATATTTCACAAGTCGCCAGTCAAGATCCAGACGAAACGGATGTGCATTGATTTCGATTCCTTTTCCATAATCCGACGCGGCGTCGATGACTTCGATCATGTTGATGGGATAACCGTCGCGGCTCAAGAGCAACCGACCGGTCGGATGTCCGATGCATGTAACGTGCTTATTCTTCAGCGCCTTGATCATGCGTTTGGTCGCTTCCACCTCTGTCATCTTGAACTTGCTGTGGATTGCCACTACGACGTAGTCAAACGTGGATAAGAGCTTGTCAGAATAGTCAAGTGAACCATCTGCGAGGATATCGACTTCGGTTCCCTTGAAGAGCCGAAAGCCCTTCAGAGTGCCGTTCAGCTTGTCGATTTCCTTCTGTTGCTGCTTCGCCTTCGCCTCGGAAAGCCCTCCAGCGTAAGCTGCCACCTTGCTATGATCGGCAATGCCCAGATAACTCCACCCGAGTTTCTTTGCCGCTTCCGCCATTTCCTCCAGCGTATTTGCACCGTCGCTGAAATTGGTGTGACAGTGAAAGGTCCCGCGGATGTCCTTATCTTCGAGCAGTTTCGGAAGGGCGTGCTTCTCGGCCGCCTCTATCTCTCCCATGTTTTCACGCAACTCGGGGGGAACATACACCAAATCAAGGGCTCTGTAAATCTCTTCCTCCGTATGACAGCGGGGAACTGGCTTTTTTCCTTTTCTTTTCTCGTCTTCGATCCGCGAGAACGCGTACTCGTTGAGGCTCAGGCCGTATGTTCGCGCACGAGATCTCATCTCAACGTTATGTTCTTTGCTTCCGGTGAAGTAGTTTAGGGCGAAGGGGTATTCTGCATCCTCCACAATCCTCAAATCACAATTGATGCCCGACTTCAGTTTCACGCTTGACTTCGTATCGCCGCGAGCTATGATGCTCTCCACATCCGGATGACCGACGAAGGCATCAAATATCTTCTTCCGGCTCTTCTCGGATGCGCTCACGACAATATCAATATCGCCAATTACTTCCTTCTTTCGTCTCAAACTTCCCGCAACTTCATACCTTTTGACTTCCGCAAGTCGAGAGAGCGATTCTAGTATCTTGTCAGCTGATGCCCTCGCATGAGGGTACAGATACTTATTGCTTGATTTCGCAAGAAGCTCTATTCCCTTGAGTATGTTCT
>JACVXU010000344.1 GCA_015661185.1 Bacteroidota bacterium | reverse complement strand
AGCAGACTGGAATACGTTGGGGGGATTGCTGCATCGATGGACGCATACCCGTTCCCTGCCGGAGTTGCAGCCCCTGCTTGGTTCTGTTCACCACTATTATATGTGGGATGATCATGATTTTGGTCCAAACGATGCAGATCGTTCCTACCGACTCCGGACGGAGGCGTTGGCAACACACAAGCTCTTCACGGCCAACGGTACGTACGGAACCCTTGAGACTCCCGGCACCTTCAGCCGATTCGAGTGGTCGGATGTGGAGTTTTTTGTGATGGATGACAGGTTCCACCGTTCTCCGAACAATTCGCCCGAAGGTCCGGAGAAGGTAATGTGGGGGCCGGCGCAGCTGCAGTGGTTGAAGGATGGATTGGTGAACAGTCGTGCACCCTTCAAGATCGTCGCCAACGGTAACCAGGTGCTCAATCCAATCAGCCAATTCGAAGCGCTCGTGAACTTCAAGGTGGAGTACGACGACTTGATCACATTCATCAAGCAGAACCGCATACCGGGTGTCGTGTTCGTCAGCGGTGACCGTCACATGTCTGAATTGATCCGATTGGAGGATTCCACGTTCTACCCGTTGTACGACTACACAAGCTCGTCGCTCACGGCTGGCTTGTCGAAGCCACGTGGTGTGGAGATCGATAATCCGTATCGTGTGTCCGGCACGCTCGTTGCGGACGTTCACACCTTTGGTGTGTTGAAATTCAGCGGTCTCCGGACGGACCGTGTACTTACATTGGAATGCCTCGACGTTGACGGAAACGTGCGGTGGACTCACACGATCCGGGCCAACAATCTCCGTCCGCCCCTTCGGGAGAATCGTTGATGAAAGTGAACCAGGAGAGCCACCCAATGATGCGCCGATTTCCTGCACGTGTGTTCGTGATTCCTACGATCACTGCGTATATGCTTCTAGCTGTGGCATCGTGCTCAGGTTCCGGCGCCACATCCAGGGAGTTTCGCAAGTACGATCCCCTCCCCTACGCCGACACATTTCAGTTGAACGCATCGCAAGAAGTTGTGCATCGGGCAGCCATCGCCGCGTTGCAGGATCGCGGAGCCGTCGTCACGCTCAGCGATCCACGCACCGGATTGATCAGCGCCGAGCTGTATTCGTCCAAATTGCTCCCGGAAGATGTGTATGCGTCAAAGGCGAATGACGACAATGAGAGTGCCGGCGGCGGCGTGATGGCGGTGGTGGGGGCGATCCTGGGCGTCATCCTGTTCATCCTGTTGCTTGGCTGGCTGTCTGACGGATGCTCGACTGGCACATCTTCCGGTCCGAACCGTCGTTCGACCTCTTCGCCGCCGAACATTCCCGAACCCGTTACGGCAAACACGTATGTCGTCTCGTTGACCCTGGTTCCCACACCGGGGGATTCGACAGAGATGAGGATGAACGTTCTGCGGCAGAAGGTCGAGAATGGCACGGTCACTTCATCACAGCGGTTGCAGAACAAATACCTGAATTACTCCCTTCGCGACGCGGTCGAGGCTGCCATCGCTCGATAGGCTTCGGAAGCACGCACCGCTCGCCTGAAAACACGAAGGGGCTGTCCCAAAAGGGATGGCCCCTTTGTCGTTCATAGTTCATCATCCTCTTCCTCAAGTTCTTCGACCGGCTCCGCCAACGCCGGAGGCAGAGCGTCACGCACGTCGGGAGGCAGTGCGAGACTTCGCGTCGCGCCGGTGAGTGTCGAGTCGAGCGGGCTGACCACTCGTGGCGCATTGACCATGAGCACGTGGGTATAGATCATCGTCGTGCGCACATCTCTGTGGCCGAGCAGTTCCTGCACGATGCGGATGTTCTCTCCTCGTTCGAGCAAGTGCGTCGCGAAGCTGTGGCGTAGCGAGTGGCAGCTTCCCTTCTTGGTGATGCCGGATGCTCGCAGGGCGGCAGTAAACGCCCGTTGCACGCCGGTGGGGTCCAGGTGCCAGCGAACGATGCGACCTGACTGCGGTTCTTTTGTGAGTTGGGGTGATGGAAAGATGAATTGCCAACCGAGTTCCTTTGAGGCATGAGGCGTTTTTTCGGCAGTAGCCGCAGGGAGTGGTGCGTTCCCGAAGCCACGGTCGATATCATTGGCATGGACCATGCGAACATGTTCCAATTGACGTTGGAGGGGTTCGCGGAGCGAGGCAGGCAGCATGGTGACGCGGTCTTTGCCTCCCTTTCCTTCGCGGACGACGATGGTGCGTCGGTCGAGGTCGATATCTTTGACGCGAAGGTGGAGTGCTTCCATGAGGCGGAGACCCGATCCATAGAGAAGGGCGGTCACGAGTGTTGCGGGACCGCGCACCTGGTCGAAGATGCGGAGGATCTCTTGTTCGGAGAAGACAACGGGCAGGCGTCGTTGTCTGTGGGCGCGGACGAAGGAAGGAAAGTCGCCGAGGTTCTTGTGAATGACCTCATGATAGAGGAAGACGATCGCATTCAGGGCGACGTTTTGTGTTGACGCGGAGACTTTTCGTTCTATGGCGAGGTAGGTGAGAAATTCCGAGATATGAGATTCTCCGAGTGTTGATGGATGGCATTTCTTATGGAAGAGAATGAAGCGTTTGATCCAGTGGATGTACGCTTCTTCGGTGCGGACGGATAGATGTTTGACGCGGGCCACGTCATGGACGTGGTGGAGCAATCTGGGTTGCTGCATGGTTCCCCCCTCTTTCAGAGTGCTTGCATGGAATATACGAAAGGGGTAGATTCTTGCAAACATCCATAGGGGGGAGCCCTTCGACCATGGGACTGAATCTCTCAGTCTATCCCCATACTTATATGATTTTCACCGTCCCTTTCCCATCTAATCCTAGTTAGGCCGCAATGCCTGACAAATGTGTTTTGAATCAGAGTTGACTTGGGTGGCGGAATCGAAAAGCGGCGGTCGAACCGAGAAGAGTTTTGAAGATCAGAAATCTGAAAGATCCCCACAACCAGAATCGCATCGTCCAGCGACCGCCGTTCCGAACAGGCATTGAAGGCTCTCGGCAGTTAGCATTGCGTGCCTAACCAGGTCGCTCAACCTGCGCTCGGTGCAACTTGGGGTGTAGAAGAAGGTAGCGGAGCAATCTGAAGCAGTTCAGTAGCGCCAAACGAACAGCAGTCGTAAACATCATCTTGTCTCACAACGCACCGGCGCAGGTTAGCTCCGGCCGTTAGGCTGGCGTCCTCAATGGTGTTGAGAACATGATTGCGCGGAGCGGTGGGAACTAATGGGGCGAACTTGTTCAAGACGCACAGTACCTTAAGACCAGACGACAACCTTAGAATGTGGAGCATTTGACAACCACCCAACGGCTCCAGCGAATCGATTCCCGACGGCGCATTGTTCGGCATCTCGTACATCCAACGTGTCGGAACGCCACCCTAACACGTCGCTCAAGCTGACACCGTCCCTTCGCAAGGGCTATTAAAGAGTAATCGTATCTGAAACAGAAGTGAGTTTCCGTTGCAGTCAGCAAACAACTAATGTGTTTCTAATCCTACAACGGGCCGGTGCAGCTTAGCTCCGTCCGTTAGGCTGGCG
>JACVXU010000006.1 GCA_015661185.1 Bacteroidota bacterium | reverse complement strand
CCTATGGGATATGAGTCTCCCTTACCTAGGTTTCCAAGCGCAATTCTAACCCTTCCATCGTTTGCAATCCACAGCTCAAAGTTGTTGACGTCCAACAGACTGAAAGAGACTCCGGCAGAGTCAGCCACACCAACGAAGGAAACGGATTCTTGTGGAGTTTGAAGTTGCTTTTGTGCGCTCAACGGCCAGCTGAAAACCGTTAACACCACACAGACGAGTCCTACTGTGAGAGACTTGCTTTTGACCGTCCCGATTTTGTGCATCGTTTTTTCCTTTTCTGGCTATCTCAAGAGCATCACCATTTTCGTTTCGATGAAGCTTCCTGCCTGTAGTCTGTACAGGTACACACCGCTCGAAAAGCCTGAGGCATCCCACATTACTCGATACTCGCCCGCGGATTTCTTCTCGCTGACGAGAACCGCCACTTCCCGGCCAAGGAGATCAAATATCTTGAGACTGACGAACTCGGAACTTGGAACCCGAAACTCAAAACTTGTCTCTGAGTTGAATGGATTGGGGTAGTTTTGTTTCAACTGGTAGTCTGTTGGAAAGTCTTGTTTGCGCTCCATGCTAACCCCGGTAGGGAGGTTCTGCAGATCAATCAGCATTCGAGCGACGATGCCGGTCCAGATGTAGGTCTTGTTCCACCCAGCCCAGTAGTGATCAGGGCTATACAGCTCCCAAAAACAGTGGTCGGCTTTCAACTGGTGGATGACCGTCTCAAGAACTTTCTCCGCCAGTTGTCGAGCTTCATCCCTGTAGCCATAGTCGAGCAGGCCTCTGAAGATCAGGTATTGCCATTGAACCCATACAGGTCCGTTCCAGTACCCCATAGGATTGTAGTAGCTGTCCGATGCAGACAGAGTTGGGACTCCGAACCGACGCCAAAATTTGGTCGGATCAAGCAGTTTCTGCACCAGCTTGTCGGCTTGCGTTCTACTTGCCACACCCGCCCAGAGCGTCAAGAACCCGATAATCTCCATTCGTTTCAGATCATTGCTCACGCGAAAACTGAAATCGTGATCAGTCTTGTCGACGTGATAGTAGAACTCAGTCAGTGGATCCCACATGTATTGGTTGATCAGATCAGCCCGAGCTTTGGTCTCCCGCATCCAATAGGCATAGCCGGAGGAATCTCCAAGCGCTTCCGCCATGTGTGCTAGCGACCGAGACTCATTCACCAATATGGCATTAAGATCCAGACATTCGAAATTGCTCGGCCATCCGACCTGATCCCAGACCGCGACTTTGCCATCGCGCACACATTCCAGCACAGCATGCGCGCCCCACTCGCAGAGCCCATCGTTATCGGCGTCACGGTTGAGCTGCCAGTACTGATAGAACTTCTTGCCCGACTGATATGCCTCCTCCAGGAATGCCTGATCTTTGCAGATCTTGTACATCTCCCAATTTTCCCAGCTAAACCACGGAGCAGAAGTCGTCATCTGACCGTTGTACGGTATCGTCTCATTCAGGTAGGGACCGGTACGGTAATTGATGTATCCATCGGGCCGCTGTCGTTCCATAAAGACTCGCTGGGAATTCAAGGCACTCGAGGAATCCATAAAGACATAAGCCAACATGGCTAGACTTTCATGAAACACCTGGCCACCGTGACCCCAGCCCCACTGAGGTTCGCGAGAAAAGACATAGTAATTGTATGAACATTGACCTTCCGGTGGTAGCATGCATTGCCGAAGCAGCGAAAATGCACTCCAGTAGAGCATTGCATGATCAGGATTTGAGAATGCCAGACGCGGAATTCTGCTGTACGTTTGCTCGTCTGCACGAACGAACTGTTGCAGGTCGATCGCGCATAAACTTCTGGACGCCGCAATCAAATCGTTTACACTTTTGTTGGCTTCTGACACTCCACGGATGATTCTCATCTGAGCACTTTGACCTGGTCGGAGTGTGAAGTTCTTCTGCAGCGCTACCACCTTCATATTTCCTTGTGGAATGAAGTTGGATAATGAAGGATTCAACACATCTGAAAGGAATTTCGCGGATTGGCGCTGAATGTTTCCAACCTCTGCCGAGTGGCCACTACGCCCTCCTGATGAATCACGGGCAACAACAACATAACCATACGCACTGTCGGCATTCAATCCGATCTCCAGGTAGCCAGGGCTGGCGAGATTATCAGCGATACGATCGTATCGGCCCGGGGATGAGGCGGTCCTTCGATAAACACTGTAGGTGCAGCCCAAGACCCTGTCCCACTGCACTATTGTACTGGCATTGTTTTGGGAGAAATGTACACCGACGTTGGCTGGGGTTGGTGGCAGCTTGCGCTCCGTCAATTGAATATCCACCCGCACACCTGCCACGGCAGGCAACGCAGGGACGAGTCCTCTTCCAATGCCTTGCTGACCCGTTGCGGCGCAAGTGAAGACGACTACGAAGGAATCACCCTGGGCAATCGATGAGTTTCTGAAGTTCCCCAATTCACAGCTCTGCCAGCCGTTGCCTGTAATATTGCGATTAGGGTCGCGCCATTTTGGAGCCTCTTCAGTGAGGAATTCAGCATCACTGTCGTTATGCAGCACCATCAACTGTGCGAGCGGTGGTAGATGGTTGCAAGATGAACCGTCCGCATGATATACAATGCCCGATTCTACACAATAGTCAGCCGAAACCTCTTCTGGTGAGGAGTGAGATCCCCCCTGGCTCAGCGTACCCAAATCTGTGTAGCCGCCAAAGGCATCGGCAGGAGAATCGATGATATAGGCATCGAGATAATTTTCCTGGTACGGAATTTTATGATCAATGGTCCAACCGTCAGGCCGCTCTCTGTGCTTAAATGTCAATCCATCACGCTCGGGTATCAGAGCAACATCGCTGCTAACGTCGTTTCTATGGTGGAAAAAGGGATAGACGCTCATCTGGACACTGCCGCTGTCCTCATTTGTGACGGTCACAGCTTCAACGGCAATGCGCGAACTATACACCAGAAAGAACACCTCGACACGGATGTTTTTGAATGGATAGAAACGGAATTGCACGAGATCGCTATACGATGCCGTGATCACAGGTGGACTATAGAACTGATTCAGCTGGAAGCGAACATTTCCGTTCAGCTTGAATCCGAGACAGAGGTCACCTGCTTTGTCAGTCTCAAAATTCACCCCTCTGACCGAATCGTACCAGATGAATTGATAACCCTCGTCGACGATGAATTCCGAGCGGCCCAACGCTGCAGCATAAGTTGTGTACACCGGGTCATCTTTCGTTGCGGCGAGATCGGAGAGATACGGTTTCCCGCTCTGTGCTTGCAAGCAGAAGGAGACTGCAGTTTGTAGAAGGAGCCAGTAGAAACATTTCATTACATTCTATTGCTTCTCAATGGTTTTTCCCCCTTATCGGAGCAATGTTAGCTGCTTCGTTGCCACGAAATTTCCTGCCTGCCCGCCATCAGTTTGGTGGGCCCGCAATTGGTAGAAATAGACTCCGCTTGACATGCTTGCAGCATTCCATTCTATGGTGTGACTACCAGCGCTCTTCTCTCCGTTGATCAGTGTCGCTATTTCACGGCCGAGGACATCAAAGATTTTGAGCGTCACCAGGCTTCTTACTGGAAGCTGAAAGCTTATCTCTGTTGACGGGTTGAATGGGTTGGGATAGTTCTGCTCAAGTGCAAATTTGGAGGTGGTTCTTTCCCGTGCTAACTTCTCATCCACACTCACGAGTTTGTCAACAACAAAATTGACAAAGCTGTAGCGGTCGAACGTTGACGCCCAGAACTCCGAAATGCTCTTCGCATTGGAATAAGTGATATTCAATCCGATCTTGCTACCGGCCGCCAACGTCAGGCCCGCATAGTTGCTTTTTGGAATCGCCATTTCGATTTGAGCTTCAGGGAAACTGAAATTGACTTTCAGAGTCACTGAGGTAGGATCGATCACCCGCCGTGTAAATCGTCCCTGATATGACGCTTCGTCATCCCACATTCCGCCAAATTGGTTGAGCGTCCGGGCATAGGCCCGAACTTCGGGGCTTGCGTCCCACGAGCGGAACTCCGTGAACCTTCCTTGCGACGGACTGATCGACAAGATCGTATTCCCGCTCCCCCACCACCACCCATCACCCTGAAAATCAAACTGGAGCTGGGGAAGTCCGATATTGTTCAGGCGGAGGGCGACGTAGAGAAAGTTTTCATCGTGGTTGAGGTAAAGCATCGGCTCATATCCAACGGGGCAGTAGCTTACAGTGTCATTCGCCAGATGCCAGCCGCTTTCGATGACACCGTCAAGAGTGGGAGTGAAGAATGGAATAACTGTGTTCACAGGATAACGGGGGTAGGGATCATCCCCATCGCGAATTCCATCGCCGTCTGTATCAGTATTCTTAGGGTCGCTTCCACCATAGATGCCATCCAAAGCTTCCTGCCGGTCGGAGTACCCATCTCCATCCGTGTCAGCGCTGGAAGAGCTGCTACCGAAGCGCGCTTCATCCAATGGCACAAGGGAATCGTTGTCCGGAAAACCATCCTTGTCCGCATCGACAGCTTCGTATATTCCCCCCCATTGAGGTAGCAACCTCTCATATGAATTGAACGCACGAAGCATCTTAGCTTGGAAATCCAGATGCTCTCCGGAGGCGACAGGGAATTCCGATGGTTGGTCTCCGTGGTACATTTCGGGCTCACCGTTGACATCATAGAGCGCGTCCAGCGCGTGCTGAACCTCGTGAATGAAAATCCACGTGAGCCCGAAATTGATGCCAGTTCGATAGACCGGAAAGCTAACGCCCGTTCCGACAGGCCACTCCGAGTGAGAAAAGCCTGTACTGCGGTTTGGTCCTGGTAAGTTCAAGTTCAACACACCGAAAGACCAGTACCCACTCGTTGCAGGCGAGATGCGAAATACGATATCGTACTGCGTGTTCATGACCCCCAGCGCCTGAAGATCACTCGCTGTCTGATTTACCGCGTAATCACTCCGATTGGGAAAATTCTTGAGGGCATCAATCAGATGATAGCTGAACGGCGTGTTGAGCTTCATCCCGGAATTCCGCCAGTAGAACAACCTCCCTGCCTCAAGCATCGTACGGATTTTCACAACGTCTGCATCTGAAAGAGAGCCGCGATTGGTGTTCCTGTAGATCACGACAGCCACCTTGAGATTCGCATAGGTGTAGAGCCCATCTCTGGAATTCAGGGTTGTTACAGCAATTTCGCTCGACTCGCCGATTTCCTTCGTAGCCTCGACCCTACCTTTGACTTTGTAAAAAAGCTTGGTCCCGAGCGGCAAACGAGAATCCACAAACATCGAGTCCAGGCCGCAGTAGCCGACGGGTTGATCGTATGAGCCATTCTCGGAACGCCGGTAGATAGTGTATCCTTTGATGACCTGGTGAAGGCCGGGATAGGGATGCCACGAAATGACGGCCGTTGTGCCGCGAGGAACGGCACTGAGCGAGAAGGAGATCGTATCAGGCTCGCTCACTTCGCTCGACGCCACACTGTAATCACCGCCATTCAATATGGCGAAAACGATATAGCCATGATAGTAGCTTGGATAGGTGGTGGTGTCAACATAGGCAGCAGTCGTGAGATTTCTCGCAATGCGTTCATAAAGAGTCCGCGGCTTCCCATTCGATAACGTATCTGAGAAGGCGCGACGATACACGCTGTACGTCAGAGAAGCAACCGAATCCCATTGGAGCACTCGATGTTTTTGGGAATTGAGTGACAGCCTCGCATTTTGGGGTTGTGGTGGAATGTATTTGCGGATAAGATTCAGAAAGAGCGGAAACCGCTGCAACGGAATGCCGCCTATTGAATCAGATAGTACTGCTTGCTCCCCCCGTGCGCTACAGGTGAAGCGGATGTAGACGCTGTCTCCAACTTTCAGACTTGGACCGAAGAAATTGCCGAGTTCGACTCCGAATGTCCCCTTGCCATCTATGTTCGGATCATTTGTTGGACTCCAACGCGACGCATTCTCGGTCAGCACTCTGCCCTGGTCCCCCTTCAGGTAACAGACAAAGGTGGCCGCTGGGGCCTTGTGGGTGCATAATGAACCATCGGAGTGGTAGACGAAGTTCACATAGAAGACCGAATCACGCGTCTGGGCCTCGAGTCGAACGAAGGGTGTAAGGGAAAGGAAGAAAAAAACGGCAATGACGTTGTTCCGATCCATGATGCTCTCTGTTTTAAGCGAGAAACCGTCGAGTCAAACCAAGGCCTCGTCAAAAGCTCAGGTGTTGTTGCTTCTGCAAGCCCTTCATTGATCCGAGAGTTAGTCCAATCTTACAACGTATGCACTTCGGTTCTGACCCCGGAAAGAGATGGTATGAGTCTTCTGTCTGATCTTTTGTTTGCACACCTCATCGCCACTCCTGCTGCGTACGGTCACAGCCCTGGGTTGAGGGGAACGGCACTCAATGGTAACCTTGATTTGGTCGAACTCCTCACATTCGTAGGTCACGTCAAAAACGACCTTTCTGTAGTGAAGGTTTCTGACAACGTATCGCTTTCCGGCTTTGACGAAGGCCTTTGGAAGGAACGGTGCGAGGAAAAACTCCGTGGCGGATATATTCTCTTCCTCTCGAAAGCCGACGATGGCTCGTATAATGTGCATCGGCAATGAAGCACCCCATCCGTAGTTTTCTCCGCCAGGAAGAATATCTCGCACGGGCCAGAATTCATTGGCTACTCCAGGAATGCGATAGGAAAAGGGATCTCCAGCCTTGTCGAAGAAGGACTTTCTTGAGTCGATTCTCGCATAGACCCGGTCAGCAGTTGCACACACTGCCTCCGCCGCCGCCTGGTTTTCCCCGGCGTTCCAGGCAGCTTCCGTGAAAACCATCATGTGCGGCGGCCACTCAAGCCAGTGACCGGGATTGTCAAGGAAGTACTGAAACATTGGCCTCACGGCATCTATCTGCTCTGTCGTCGCAACGGAACATGTCAAGGGTGACAGCATCATCACATCAAAATAGTCCTTCAGGATAATCGGCCGGCTCGACCGGGCATCGAAATCTCGAAACCACCCATCCACAAACATCGACTGTACATTCCCCATCCGCTTTCCGGCCAACCCCCTCCACAAGGCCCGATCTCGATTCTTGCCTAGAACACCAGCAAAGAACTCCATGTTCCTCATTGCTTCAGCCATACTTGCCTCGACATCCACCGTGCGCACGAAATCAGCAACGGCGCCTTCGTTCCCCTCGGCAACCAAGAACCGTTTTGAGCCATCCTGCCCGGATTCCCAGCTGTTGTTGCAGTGGAGCCACCCTTCTTTGTCCGTTCTGTGGCGCAGCCACCATTCGATGTACTCTCTCAAATGGGGATAGAGGTCTCCGATCCATTTCTTGTCACCGGTCATCAAGAATATCGACTTGATAACGTGAAACGGAAAACCCCACATTGGTGCCGTCCCACACTCCGAACCATCCGAGGATATCATATTGACGCTGCCGTCCTCCCTGGCACAAGGGATATTGGGCTTCAAGGCATCAGCGAAGGTTCCGTAGATCACCTCCTTCGCAAGCGTAGGATCGGCATAGCTGAGCGTCATCATATCGATGCACGTTTCTCCCAACACCACACGCGGTGAATGGATTTGCATTGCATCCCAAGGGTGCTTGAAAATGCCGATGGGTCGGCGTACGTTCATGCGCAATGTCTCATAGTCATAGATCCATCCGCGCTGCCAATGCGCGGGCCAATCACCTGCCAGCGTGGGGCACTGCGACCAAAACTTCTCGTCGTCCTTGAGTTGTTCCTGAAGCGAGCGCCGGGCATCCTTCACACCCTTTTTGAACTCTTCCAACGCCCACATCTCATTTTTCCCGCGGCTCAGAGAGACGATTCCCGACCGCGTTTCATTGGCCGGGAGACTGATTCGATACCTCAACGCCATCCACATCGGACCTCGCCCACGAGTCGATACCGCGCTGGCAGAGGATTCCTCCACACTTCGTACCCATCGTTCCCACGTCGCTTCAGCACTTGTCGCGGAATGCGCTCCGCTCCTCATGTCAGAACCGAGGACGAAGACATCGCCGTAGGCCCACGCGCTCGAGATCCCGACATCTTCCTTACTGGAATACCGAGCCGCCAATCCATCGCTCCCCCACCACTTGGTTTCACCGAGCCGGTACACGTTCGTGGCAGAGAGCGCGACGTTTCTCCGGGACGCGCTGCAATTCCGCAACTCGACGATGCAAGAGAGCGTTTGTTCGCCAGCCAGGAAAAACTTCAGGCTTACTGCAACGGAATCGCTCACCCAGTCGTAGCTCATCATGTGCTTCGTGTGATAGGACGACGACAACTGGACATGGTTCTCCTCGAAGTCTGCTGTGCTGACAAATCCAATCGAACCCACAGCAACGCTCATTTGCAGTATGGAAATGTAATTGACATGATCCTGGACCCCACCCCCATAGTTCCCTGTGAATTCCGTTCGCCACCAGCCAAAACCGAGCGGTGGATACGACCGGATCACACCGCTGCGATTAAAGACCATGCTGTGGTACGGATTGTCGATATAGCCGTAAGGGGTGAAAGAGCCCTGAGGAACAATAGCTGGTAGAGCTACGAATCGATCGGGCTTATCCTCGGCCGGGGAAGACTGCGCGTGCAGCTGTGACGTGGATAGACAAAGGAAAAGCAGCAATGGAGGAATTACTCTTCTCGTCACGTTCATATGCTTTCGCGACGATGAGGGCTGGGCAATAGATATGAGAACTTTCAGTCCGATCGAACTATCCTCTGCTTGCGCGGAATGGAACCTGAGGTCATGGCGGGGGAAGTTCAAGCCTTCGCGATGAAGGCCGTCTCATTGTGGCAGTAGCTCGTCCAACGGGAGCCATGTTCAAAAAGCAAGACCGAGACCAAACCTGTGCGACGCTCCAAGCATCTGATAATCACTGTACGAGTAATCAGCCCTCATCTTGTAGTCGCCAACACCGAATTGAATGCCCCCACCGAATGCGTACCGCGCAACCGAATAGTTTACTCGGTAACCGGTCCTCAAGAAAAACATGTTTTGGTAGTTCCACTCCATGCCAACCTGAGCCACGGGCTGCCCCTCGTTCGGTTTCACGGCAGCGCCGCTCACCCACAGTTTGTGGGACTCTCCGTCGATCGCATTGATGCCAAGACCGAAGGTGAAGTTCGTCGGGAGTGGATACGACTCGTTCACGTATTGGATATTGGAGCCGAAATTTCCTATCTGCATGCCGAATCGAAAACCGCGGAAATTGGAGGTGTAGAGTGTAGCGATATCAATTGAAAAGGCTCTTGCGGAGAAACCCGTGTACAGATTCATTGAGATATAGCTCATCGTCGCACCGAATGTCACCCGGTCAGTTAGGTGCCTGGCATAGCTGAGACCAAATCGGTAATTGCCCGCGTAAAACGTTTCTCCGGTCCCCTCTGGCTGAAGCGGTGTGCGTACTTTCATTTCATCCGTATACAATCCTGTGAGCGAAACGCCAATCGCGCCAAGGTCTCCGAAATTGTGAGCCGCGGCGAAGAACTCATGCTTGATGCCCGCAAACCACATGGTGTGATTGAACACGACATCAGTTCCCTGCATCAAAGGAAGGGCAGCGGAGTTGTAGTACGTTGCTTCCGCTCCAGTCACAGCAGCGATGTACGCATCGCTCATCGCGGTTCCGCGAGGGCTCACGCCGATTTTGAGAAACTGCGCGTCCGTACTCCCGGGACGATTGTATTGGGAATAGAGCAGGACAGGAAGAAGCACCACGAGACCAATGATCTTTCGAATCATAACAATCGCCCCATTCATATGATTCTGACTGATACCATCAGCATCATTTGATGACCACGAACTTTCCTATTTGCGCCTGACCATTCTTGAGATCTTCAACAGAGAAGAGATAGATGCCGCTGGAAATCGCCTGACCGACCGACGATGTGAGATTCCAATCCTCAAAGCCCTTGTTCGGATTGTCGTGGCGGATGGTGTTCACAAGGTCACCGGCCAACGTGTAGATTTTGATCTCACACAACTCCGGCAAATTGATAAATTGAAGGCGACGGTCTTGCTCCATCCACCAAGGTCGCGTACTCTGTGGTTTTTCCCACGGTGGGTTGTAGGAATTGTACGGAACATCCCCGCGGTACGGATTCGGCACAACAGCCACATCGCCAACGGTTTTCAGCGGGGTTGTGCTGGGGACGACTCTTCGCGCGCTGGCGCCCAGGCTGCTTTCCCGAGATGGAAAATCAAGAACACGATCAGGCCTCGAAAACGCCGTCAGCGCATAATAGTATTCCAGGTTGTTCAACAAAC
Organism: Bacteroidota bacterium; assembly: GCA_015661185.1. Classification (GTDB taxonomy): domain Bacteria; phylum Bacteroidota; class Ignavibacteria; order UBA10030; family UBA10030; genus UBA9647. Next base: position 21,022 of record JACVXU010000006.1, on the reverse strand, counting down.
CCTCATCCTTGTAGGTGTACTGTAACCCCGTATCATATCCTATGCTATTGACGATATCATACTCGGCCAGAAGCGTCCAAGGACCGTCAATACTCTTGGTGCTTTTATACAGCCGATATCCCTCGAAGGGTCTCTTCACACTATCGGCGCGGAAAGGGTCTTCATATAATTCAGGGTTGACATCTCCGGGACGAGGTTCCCAACTGAGCGTCACACTTTTGTTTGCCGTCGTAATCCAAAGTGTCGGTCTGGGCGGCGGGGAAGGTACCTTGAAGTTTCTTTCCACAAGCCAATCCAGCAACGAGGCATTCTTGTACATACCCTCCTGGCCCTTGCCGAAAACGAGACCCGCCATGAAACGAAGCGTGTCCCCTTTCATCAACTGAAAAGGTCCAAAAGCGATAAAGAATTGTGAACCGTCATACTCTTCCTGGTCGCGCATGATTGTCCCAGCGGACATGTCCAGGTAGCGAGGCGGATCTCTGCTCGGAGGACCGACGTTCGGATTTTGAATCCAATTGAATGTCCATCGTAGCGTATTGGCGGCCACATTTTTCGGAGGATAGATTTTGACACCTAAAGGGCTGTACGCTGAACCATCCACACCACCTTGCCGATCGACTGCTATTCCCATATGCTGAGTGGAGTCGTAGATTGAACGATCATCGAGCGCAAAACCCCATCCTTCCGCGCGACTACCAACGTTCCCGTCAAGCCAATAGGCAACGTAGACATCCTTTAGAGAATTTCGCGTCGATATGATGTGAAAACTGAAAGCGATCATCTCGTCAAACGGAGGTGAACTCCATGCATAGCTCTCTTGAACAACGTCCAGATACAACGGCGTGTGTTCACTGATTCTCTGGCTGACCGGATTGTAGTCATTATACCTGCATACAAAATCCTGATCCGATACACCAACGTGGTTTGGTAGGTAGGGGATATTTGCTGTATCACCTTTTTCGACAACCCAAACCGAATCCCACGCCTCAGCACCTGGATAGAACTCAAACGATGAATGCCAGCTTGTGGTGACCGAGACCGACGTATCCTTTCCAGAAATCGCTCCAATCCAGATTCCGGCTTCGCCGATGTGCTCTTCATAGCTATTGGGAGGAAATTCACTGTAGATGAGGCCAGGATAGTTGGTGGCAGCGCTCCACAAAGTCCCCATGTTGGTTACAAGCTGACGCACCTTCCCCACCGTGTGCACCTTCCAATCAAGCTTGGTCTTCTGTGCAAACATCGTCGCGGACAGCAGAAAGCCAAGACACACTAGAACGAACCTTCTGAGAGCCTTTGGAATCATCAGAAACACACAATCCATTCTTCACTTCAAGATCACAAATTTCCCTATTTGCACGTCTCCATTTCTGAGATCTTCGACTGAATACAAATAGATACCGCTGGCAATGGCCTGTCCAACCGATGACGTGAGATTCCAATCCTCGAATCCTCTGTTTGGATCATTGTGGCGAAGTGTGTTGACCAAATCGCCCGCCAGCGTGTAGATTTTGATCTCGCATCGTTCAGGCAAATTGATGAACTGAATGCGGCGATCTTGTTCCATCCACCATGGCCGACTCCCTTGCGGTCGTTCCCACGGTGGATTGTAAGAGCTGTACGCGATATCGCCACGATATGGATTCGGAACGACCGCGATGTCGCCAACGGTCTTCGGCGGAGGCGTGCCCGGTGTCACCGTCCGCGCGTTTGCAGACAAACTGGTCTCCTGCGAGGGGAAATTAGTGACCCGGTCAGGCTGGGAATAGGCAGTGAGCGTGTAGTAGTATTCGACGTTGTTTAGCAAACCAACGTCTCGATAGTCATACTCAAGTCCGGTGTTATACCCTAAGTCATCGATGATGTCATATTCGGCCAGCAGTGACCATGGCCCGTTCAGACCCTTCGTGCTTTTATAGAGGCGGTACCCCTCGAACGGTTTCTTGATTGTATCGCCTCGTGACGCATCTTCATACAGCTCCGGATTCGTTCTGCCATCCTGTGGACGCCAATCGATACGGACTTCGTGGTTCCCGGTTGTGACACGGAATATGGGCTTGGGGGGAGCGGAGGGCACCTTGAACCCTTTGGCCTTGAGGAAATCGAGGTATTCAGCGTTTTTCAACATACCCTTCATTCCAAAACCAAACACTTCTGCCATGTCAACCTTGAGTGTATCATTCACATTCAACTGAAATGGACCAAAAGCGAAGACAATATGCGCACGTGAAGGATCCAGCCGGTCAAGCATGATGGTGCCACTTGCCATCTCTCTGTACACGATGGGATCTCTGCCTGGAAGGTCTTCATGTTCATAGTACTTGAAGGTCCACTTCAAATCAGGACTGATGGGGTTCATAACCCTAAACCCGATAGGGCTGATTGCTGCACCGTCGTTACCATACCGATCGTCCTCAGCAACGGCCATATGATACTCAGGGAAATAGTGTGTGAGCTCGTCAATGAAGTTGTCACCAGCGTTAATACTTCCCACAGAGCTGTGCATCCAAAAGCCAATGTAGACGTTCTTCAGGGGGAATTTCTTGGGGACGATAGAGTACTTGAAGATGAGGAACTCGTCAACTGGCGGTGAGCCCCAGGCATAGCTCGTCTGGATCACATCGAGATAGAGCGGGGCATGGTCGGTAATGTTCAGCACATTGTAGTCGCTGTATCGACAGATAAAGTCTTGATCGGAAACACCAACGTAATTCTGCCGGTACGGAATCGGGAGTGTATCCCCTTTTGATGCGACCCACACCGTATCCCAGGGGGCGCCGGTGGGGTAGAACTCGTTCGGCGTATAGTGCGCTTGAGTCATTGAGACCAATGTGTCCCCTGCGGGAGTAATGGCACCAACCCAGAAACCTCCTTGGTACAAATGCTCTTCATCGCTCCCCGGCGGGAACTCGGAGTTGATCAAGCCCGGGAATTTCGTTAGTGCCTTGTTTAGCGTCCCCATGTTCGTGATCACTTGTCGCACCTTGCCGACGTTATGGACCTTCCAATCGAGTTTAGCGAATTGGGCAAAGAGCGATGAGTTGCAGAGCATGATTGCCAGGAGAAGGGCGCACACGTTGTTGCGAGTAACCATAGATTTGTCAAATCCCCTTTCCATCGCTCATTCCCAGGTCAAAAATCAATTCGGATTCCGAGTTTTGTTGTTCGCCCCGTCGAGAACTGACGGGGATCCAAGATACTCAGCATCGTGTAGTAGTCGTAGAAATTTAGCTGCGGACGCTCTACGTCACCATACCGGAACGGCTTGCCCGTCCATGTGTTGAATCCGTAGCTCATCTGAATATTCTTTTGGTCGAAGAGGTTGAACACATCAAGCGTGAGCGCGAGCCGCACCCCGGCCACAAGAAATCCTTTTTCGAACCTCAAATCGGTCGTGGAATACAATGGCCCTGTGGACGTGTTCTCCCGTTTCTGCGCTTCAACAGGATTGAGTGACGCTTCACCCGGAGTGTACGGGTTCCCCGTGGAGAACCGATACAGCACAGTGAGGTTCCAATCGCTGGGGAGTCCGAGCCCGAAGAGAGACACGCTTTGATTCTCGGGCGCGGCCAGCGTTCCCTGGAAAATGACTTGATGTCGAACGTCCCATCCCAGAGGGCGTTCACGGATTGGGTATGGGAAGTTCGTGATCGATCGAATATAGTCGTCAAACGCTGAGGAAGAATAGCCGCTGGTCCACTGGATTGTGTAGTTCAACTTCCCAGAGACAAGATCCGAGAATCGCTTGTTCACTTCGAACTCCAGACCCCGCGCTCGCGCATATCCCTTGTTGTCGTAGAGCTCTACAGGGAGCCCCTCCTTCCCGTAGGCGCGCGTGGTCCCCACTTGCTTCGAGATATCCTTCGCGTAGCTCTTGATGTCGATCGCCCAGACATCGGAAAGCTGATGCGTAAACCCGAATTCATACAGAATAGTCTGTTCATAATCGAGCTTCGGATTTCCTGTGTAGATACCGCTGTACGGATCTCGATAGAAGTACTGCAACTCCGGCAGCTGATTGAAGTGCCCGTAGGAAAAGAACACAACAGTGTTCTCTGAAATGGGGAAGGAGATCCCAAATCGGGGACTAAACTTGTAGGCGATCGATTTCCAATCAGCAGTCAAACCCGTTGCCCGCTCCCACATTCCCTTCCACTCGTCCCGCATCACTGTTGAACCCAAACCAAACCAGTCCACCCTCATGCCGGCATTGATGATGAGGTACTCCAGCTCAAACTTATCCTGGACATACACCGCACCTATCGTTGGCGTGACCTGGAATACCCACCGGTTTTGGCCGAACAGCGGGAATGGTCCCGGCGGTGGGAGCGAATCGATGCCCTGCCCGTACCTCGATAGCTTCACGCCGCCATCCTGAATATCAATGTAGCTGATGTCATTGTAGCGTAACTCGATGCCGGTCTTCAACAAATGGGCAGGATGAACTTGTGAAGTAAGATCTCCTTTGAACGTGAATGTCTTCGTCCGATCGTCCCTCCAGATATTCTCGTGCCCGCGATCATCATAGAACCCGGTTCGAGGGTCAACCTGCGGCGAAGAGGTGGTCGTGATGAGCCTCCCTGTGCTGTCCTTGTACCAGAAGTCTGCCGGCGACTTGCCGTTCCAAGAGCCTTTGTAGGCCACGCCAAGGTATCCAAGGTTCAAGACGCTGTAAGTCGATTTGGAAATAACGTTGCTGAACTGCAGGTTGGCCGCATGATTGATTCTCCTGTAGGCTGCCGTGCGGTCGGGATAGTACTTCCACGCCCAGTCAAAGCCGCTCCATTGTTTCCACGATCCGTGGTAACTGAGCGTGAACCGGTCTGAAGGCGACAGATCATAGCCGAGCTTTGCATTGAGGTTTTGCGTGTTGTCCTGTTTCTCCGGCACCTCAAAGCCAAAGAGCGAAAACTTCTCTCGTGTCTTGTTGTTGTTGTACGGGGTGTTGGTGAGCGTTCCGTTCCCGGACAGGAAGAAGCTCATTTCGCCGGGAATCGTGATGCCCATCGATGGAAGCAAATTCCGCGTGATTGGCTCAGGGCCGCCGAAGTAGAAGGAGCCATAGTGGGTGCTATACGATTCACCAAACACCTTGAGCTCGTCAGTCTTATACTCGAGTCCGCCCTTCAACTTCTCGCCCCCAGTCCGGGTCGTGATGTTGACGACGCCCGACTGCGCCTGACCATATTCGGCATTAAAGGCACCCGTCAGCAATTCAACGCTCTCGACATCGACAACATTCAGGTCAATCACACTGCGGCCGCCATAGATCGGGTGGGTTACGGGCATGCCATCTACCATGTAGAGGATCTCGCCGCCACGACCGCCGCGAACATGGATGTCCTTCAGGCTCTCATCGCGTACCTGGATCTGCGTGCCGTCTGCAAGCTTCAACGTCGGGGGCACACTTGAAAGGATCGCACCCGCCTGCAGCTTGAAGACGTCCGTTGCGGATTCCAGTCCAGGAGTTTCTCGGATCGTTTCCCGCGAGACAATGCGGCGGGTCGACGTCACATCTTTTTGCACCATTTTCTGCTCGGCGATGATCACAACCTCTCCCATCTCAACGGATTTTTGGTCAAGATGAATGTTGATTTCCGTTGTCAAGTCCGCATCTACACGAACGCCACGAATGGTGAGAGTTTTGTAACCAACCATGGATGCCTGAAGCTCGTACGTGCCGGGCGCCACCCTCAGGATGTAATAGAATCCATCCTGGTCAGCTGAGGCACCAAGGGTTGTACCCTTCACAACAATATTCGCACCCAACAGCAACTCGCCGGTCTGTTTATCCTTGACTGTTCCAGCGATCTTGCCGGTGTTCTGTGCAACAAGGGTCGCGGAACTAACGCTCCAGAGGAGTGTCGCGAGGAGAATCCCTCTCACCGCTTTGACTCTGAACATGGTCGTCACCATGAAGAATTCCTCAATTGACGTGTAGACTTTGCAGGATTTCCCGTGCCATCACTTTTGCATCGTCTTTCTCGATGAAATACATCGGGAACCCAAGGACAACCGCGTCGAAGACCGTGCCATAGTATCGCAGAGCAATCGACCTCCCCCGGTATGTGACAAAAGGACTGTTGTCTAGATTCACATACGAGTAAAGAACGTCCGTGAACCCGGCCATCTTCGTGATCAGATTGACTTGCCCCAGTTTGCCGTCGTTCGGGAAAAAGGCAAGTTTGATCGAATCAACGCGAAAATCGCTGAGGAGTCCCTTCTTCCCTTGCCCGCCGAGGCAATCCCCCATGATCTGCGTCTCATCCACGGTATAGATATGCAGGTAGTCATAGACGAAGGTTCCTCGCTGGAACGTAAAGGGGAAATTGTTGTAGTACGCAAACGACTTCAGGATTCTCCACCCGCTCATCAAGAACTTGCCCCCAACCTTGAGGTAGTCTGTGAAAACCGCAATATTGTTGGGGTCGGAAATCTTGTGCGGCCGCGCGGCAGGAATGTCATCCGCTTGCCAAACAAGCAACTTGTAACGAGCAAGGACTTCGCGAGGCGGCATACCTTTTTCTTTGAAGTCCCACGAATCCGATCCGGGGAAAACCTCTGCATAGAACCGGTCAATCGTCGAATCATGAATTCCATATGTGATGAAAGGATTGTTGAACTCATCCGTTTCGTCAATGATCAGTATCTTCTTGTCGAACGGTGGTATCGTCAACTGTACCGAGATGGAATCTCCGATCGGATCCATCAGATTCGTATTGTTCTTGCACGTTACTTTGATTGTGTGGATGCCATTCAAGGGCTGTTTGAATTTGCTCGGAGAGATAAAAATCGACGTGTCCGATCCCCAGTTCCATGGGCTTCCATCGGCAGACCATGCGAAGTCCACCACCTTCCCGCCTTTGGTGAGATCTGTTCCTTTGAAAACAAGTGGGACTCCCTCCCACCAGTCCGTGACACGGTCAACGACAAGTACGACACTGTTCTTGGCAGGATAGATGATTTTCGAAATGGGCGGTGTAGTTCTGGTCGTGTAGAGGATCTTCTCGGCAGGGTTCGGATCTGCATCGCCATCATTGTCGATCGCGCGGGCAAGGAACCGTTGACGGTTCAATGCTTCAGTCGAATTGAAAGCAATCGTCGCTGTTGAACTGGTCGCGTCAATCCAATTCGTTGAATCGAATAACACCCAATTGGTCGTCGATCCGGCGAGAAGATGGTGCGTAAAGTACCGATATTGATACCCTGTAATGAAGCCATCATAGTCGCCGCCGCTCCAATTGAGTGTCACCAAGGCGAAGACCGTATCGTTGTCCTTGGGAACGTTTGCAAGCTTTGTTGTTGGAGCGACATTGGGACGAGGCGGCGACGTGGGACGCTCACACGACATCCAGAGAAACATCCCCCCAACAGCCGCAATCATAGAAACACGTTGAATCATTGTGCCCATAGAACCTTCAAAATGTGAAATGAAGCATTCGCACTCGTAAGTTGAAATTTCAGGGACTTTCCAAAGAAACGATCACGGAACCTCCCTCGTGTGCACCTACAAATTGTCAACGCCTACTACCCTTACCTTCCTGTCGAAGAGGTACGAGTCCCGGTAGCGGCTGAGCGAACCAAAGGGAAGGATCTCTAGATTGACCTGTGTGACGCGACCCTCGTTGACCGTCATGTTCGTCGACAACTGCATCTGCGGACGTGTGCCTGGGGGGAGTTGAATCGGGTTCTGATACACCTTTGGAATGAAAATCAGAATCTCGGTGGCCGTCAGGGTGAATGTAAGAGAGTCATATGTGCCAGGAGGCACAAAGCACTCAAAAACAACATCCGTTATATAGCGGCTGTTCTTCGTGTTGATCTCTGTGATGTCTGTCTTCTTGATCGGAACTCCGTTCAGCCACTCCCGATGCAGAATATTCACGGTGCTCCCCTGGATGCGGTCGATGCTTCGTTTCGCATACAGCAAGGCATGGTTGCTGCCCCGGTATAGTCTCCCCTGAGAAACGGTGAGGTTGAATTCATCCCACCTTGATAAACGCGAGGTGTCGCTCTGGATAATGATGGTCGTATCCGCTTCGTTCGCCTTTAGTGTGACCCTCAAGATGCCCGGGTCTGGAGAAGGCTCAACAACGGTTTGACAGCTGTTGAGCACGAGTACGATTGCGAAGCACGTCAACCGCTTGAGCATAGTCAATCCTCTCGGTCTACGATCAGAACCATGATTTCAACGGAGGCCGTCTCAAAAGCACCCCACTGTCATACACGAACATCTTGGTCGGCCTCTCCCGCTTTTTGGGACAGGCCGACAGAAACATCCGGGAATGAGCGGAGGGGATTGAGGGCTTTTTTGGACAGCCTCCGCGAAAGCGTTTCGATCAGCGCACCAGCAACATCTTTTGGGTCTTGACAAGATCACCAGCTTTCAACCGGTAGAAATAGACCCCGGAAGCCACGCCGATCCTATGATCGTTCGTTCCATCCCAAGTGACGCGATGTTCACCTGCGTGGCGCTCCTCATTCACCAGCGTCTTCACAATGCGGCCAAGAAGGTCATACACAACAAGGGAGATATTCTGGAACTTTGGAACAGTGAATCGAACTATCGTCGACGGGTTGAATGGGTTCGGGTAGTTCTGCGCCAGGTCGAACGCCCACGGCATTTCACCCATTTTGTCGCGATCGACATCCGTCACCAAGCCAGCGGCTGGATAGTTGTAGACCTTGACGTTGTCGATCTTTCCGCGGAAAGGTGCAACATACCAGTTGTCCTCGGGAAGAAAATGAGCTCTTCCGATTCGAAGAGGTGCACCTGCCATCAAGGGAGGGTCAGCTTGCGTCTTGAACGTCTTGGACATCAACACGTCGTTCTCATCCCGGATCGCCATGCCAAACACACTGTTGGTCTTGCTCCGCTCAAGAATGACATGCCTCCACTTTCCAACGTGGGCCGTAGCCGCTACAAATGTATCCTGGAGTGTGGTCGAGGTTGTAGCACCCCAGTATCGCGCTGTGAACACCGGCTTACCCGCAGCACCGTTCCGGAAACTGAGCTCGAAGTTCGCGTTGTTCCAGTCGTCAGCCTTCGTGGGATTGATGATGATACGTGTAGCGTGAAGATTTGCCGAGTCAGTTTTGATCCATGCATCAAGCGTGAATTCCTCAACTGCGAGGAACGGGGACTCAGCTTCCACCCAGTTAGAATCAACGTTGACGCCAGGACGTGACTTCAGCAGGAGCGAAGACGTCCCGCCACCCATCGGTACATCGGTCGCAAACTCAAGAAACTTGCGGGTAATCATAGTCGCGCCGTTCGGAGATAGGTCGACCGGTTTGCCCGGAGCTTGTTCGAAATTCACATCGAGCACCTTCATGTTCGGCTGATAGATCATGAACGAATAGTAGGTCGGATTCGTCATCGCCTCCGCATCGACAGGAGACATCGAAGCGTAGCTATTGTTGTCGGTGCATTTCACGTAGTACTGAATTCTCTTTTTGAACGCCTGGCCGGGGATCGCACTGGTGTAATTGTTACCTCCGGCCGATGTCATCGAAATGCTGGTGAAAGCGCCCACGGTATCCGTTCTGTAATACAGCCTCGCGCTTGTAATGCTGCCGCCGGCATTGAGTGGGAACACCGAGACCGAAACCGGGTACGATGTCAGTGTGGATGGCTGATTCGCCAACCTACTCACGGTTGAGATGACAGGAGGTCCAGCGAAGTTGCGGACGACATTGCTGATGCGCACTTCATCCACAAAGCCATCGAGCCAAGAATCGGTGCTTGCAGTGGTGATGCCGACAGCGCCTGCCCAACCGATGTGGACTTTTTGCTTGTTTGTCAATGGAATGTCTTTGCTCTTATCGATTCCTCTTGTGATGAACGATTTGAGATTCTTGTTCTTATCGTGCACCATACAAGCAATGAATGCGCGCGCCGTATCCCGTATGAAAGTGAGGTGGACCCATTCTCCTGGCACAAACATGTTGTTGGGCGATGAAAGGCTGATCCATTCAGCATTCTTTGTGTAGAAACCTGCGTGGAACAGGCGATTGTCGCCCCACATTTCGAGCCAGTAATTTGGCAAGTAGAACACATCATCGCCAGGTTTCATCACCACGCGCGGCACCCACCGATAGTCGTTGGAGTTATCTCCGAACGTGAAGATGTTTGCCCAAGCTTCGATTGTCCAGTTGCCCGTCATGTCGAACGCTACCGTATCGTCAACAGTGATGTAGGACGAATCGCTGATCGACGAATTATCAATCCGCACGCATTTCCCCATTCCTGAGACGCCGGTATTGTCGAGAAAGAAGATCTTTGCTGGATTCGTACTGCGAGGTACGGCAGCCGCTGCTGTTTTTCCAAGAGCGGCAGCATTGTTCGTGAAGTTGCCGTCGAAATGCAGCAGCAACACGGTGACCGAGTCAGCGTTGTACGGTCCGCCGACCTGTTCAAGCGTTTGAGCCGACGCGCTCTGCATCACGAACAGTGCGAGAAGAGCGATGGAAACCAAGGATTTCATTGTCGTGTCTCCCTTCAGTGAGTTGTTTGGGAATTGTGAAGGTTTCCCCCACTACAGCGTACTGCGAACGTCGAGAGACGTTCAGAACGATACTGTGCTCCTGCCGTTCTCCCACCTCCTTTCACGAAATATGTTCGACACACGTTTGTTCTTCAACCACCAATGATGTTCCCGACTGTATGCGTGTTACATACACGTTACTGGCTTTTCCGCATCGCTCCCGGGTTCGATTCTGGATCGCATCGATGAAGGACTCGACCTTCTCCTGCTCGACGACATTGATTGTACACCCGCCGAAGCCCGCGCCCATCATCCGCGCTCCCAACACGCCGCTGATAGAACCGGCTGCGTCAACAAGGAAGTCGAGATCAGGACTGCTCACTTGATAGCCGTCGCGCAATCCGCTATGCGACTGGTACATCTTTTGACCGAAGGATCGGATGTCATTACGCTGAAGGTCCGCACATGCACCAAGAACCCTTGCGTTCTCCTCCACGACATATGCACAGCGCTGGAAGATGATCGACTCCATTTCGCTGCGATGGTCCCGCAGCATCTCAGCGTTCACATCCCTCAGGCTTCTGATCTCCGTCGCGTGACGCCGCAGGATACTCACTCCCGCTTCACACTGTTGACGCCTGATGTTGTATTCAGACGACACAAGCGATCGTTTCGAGTCAGTCTCGCAGAGGACGATACTCAGGTCATTCCGTTCGAACGGGAAGTATTCGATCTCAAGCGACCGGCAATCGATCTTCAGTACCTTCCCATCCCGGCCGAACATGTTGGCTATCTGGTCCATGATGCCGCATTTGACGCCGACGAAATTGTTTTCAGCCCGCTGTCCGAGCCTGGCGAGGTCGAGTTTACTAAGACCGAACCCAAAGAGCTCATTCACTGCATGAGCAAACCCGCACTCCAACGCTGCCGACGACGATATGCCCGCACCGATTGGGACGTCCCCGCCGAACACAAGGTCGCAGCCAGGAACGGTGAGGCCATCCTTCCGGAGTTCAGAGATAACGCCGAGCAGGTAGTTGGGCCACCCTTTGTCCGATTGTCTGAGTTGGCTGATATCCGTTGAAAAGCTGTCATTGAGGTCCGCTGCGAAGAATCTGCACTGGCTGTCGGTTCTCGGAGCAACGACGAAGAGGACGGCCTTGTCCACTGCGGCGGGCAAGACGAAGCCTTCATTATAGTCCGTGTGCTCTCCGATCAAATTCACACGGCCGGGAGAGCGTACGGCGATTGCGCTCTTATTCTCTCCAAAGAGGTTTCGGAAGGCGATTTTCAGATTCTGCAGGCGATCGAGTCCCATAGCAGCCTCACGTCACTCCACCGACGCTTTTCTGTTCGCCAGCAGGAAGATTAATCCTGAGACAATCATGACCAGTCCCCACCAAAGCGCAGGATGAAGGTGGGACAGGACAGTTTTTGAGCTCTCCGCATCTGAATAGTTCGCGATACCGGAAAGGACAATGACGACACCCATAGCAGTCAACATCAATCCGACGAAATACCAGATTGGTTTCATTTTCTTCGGTTCTTGTTCCATACGAAGCTCCCGTTTACCAGAAGTAGATATTCAGAAGAATGAACACGAGGACCGAAATAACGGCATACGGCTCAGGTTTTCGGTACCAGGGAATTCCTTCCGAACTGACCTCAAGAGTCAGTCCCCTCACGAGTCCAACAAGTTCGTCATCAGGTTTCCGCTTCGTGAAGAAGCTGAGAACGATGGTAAGGACAAAACAGATGAGCCACGCCCACCAGGCACGCCAGAAATTGGCAGCCATGTCGCTCGCTTCGCTCGACAACGTGATGAGTCTTCCGTCGATCCAGTTGAACTTCACGGCAAGGAAGAGGGTGATCGAGGAACCCATGCCCGCAAGCAAGCCCCAGAACGCGGCGTTCGGCGTGATCCAACGAACGAACATGCCGAGTAGCATGGTTGCGAACAGGGGGGCATTGACCCATGAGAAGATTGCCTGCATGTAATCCATGATGCTGGGAAAACTCTTCGCCCAATATGCGGTCACGAGGCTGATAAGGATTCCAACAATCGTTGCCACACGACCCATCCAAAGAAGATGTGCTTCGGAAGCATTCTTGTTCAGGACGGATTGATAGATATCATACGTCCAGACTGTATTGAACGCACTGATGTTGCCCGCCTGGCCGGCCATGAATCCCGCCAGAAGAGCCGTCACTCCGAGGCCGACAAGTCCGGGCGGATAGTATCGTGCGATGAGGAGTGGTAACGCCGAGTCGTAGTTGACCTGTCCCCCATCCTGCAGCAAGCTGAAACCGCTTTTTGAATCGTTCGCGAGAACAATCGCTATCAGACCGGTGAGAATCACGATGAAAGGAACCGCCATCTTGAAGAATGACGCGAGGATCGGTGTCATTCGTGCGGCGCGCAGATCTTTGGCAGAGAATGCACGCTGCACTACAAGAAAGTCCGTGGTCCAATAGCCAAAGGAGAGCACGAACCCCAGTCCAAGTACGATGCCGCCCCATGTGATGACCATACCATTCAACGATGGATCGGCACTCGTAGACCAGAGTGTCGTGTACGAAACCGCGCTGTAGAGTTCGTCCACTCGGCGGAAGATGTCATTGACGCTTCCAATCTCGATGATGCCGAAAACAGACACGAGGAACAATCCGAACCAGATGAGGAAGAACTGAATGATCTCAGTGAAAATCGCAGACAAGAGTCCGCTCATGGTGACATACGCGGCGACCGTGGCAGCGGAGATCCACATACTGACGTTCCAGTCCCATCCGAGGAATGTATGCAGCACGAGTGCCATGGCGTACAGGTTGATGCCCGATACGAGGAGGGTCATCACGGCGAAGGCGATGCCATTCAGGACACGGGTTTTCTCATCGAAGCGGAGCTTGAGATATCCTGGGACGGATTTGATCTTCGAGCTGTAGTAGAACGGCATCATATAGAGGCCAAGAAACACCATCGCCGGAACTGCGCCGATCCAATAGAAGTGGGCGACATACATGCCGTACTTGAAGGTGTTGCCCGTCATGCCAAGCAGCTCGAGTGCGCCGAGGTTCGCCGAGAGGAAGGCGAGTCCCGCGACCCAAGAGCTGTTTTTCCTGCCCGCAAGGAAGAAATCGTTTTCATTTCTTGTGAACCTTTTGAGATAGAATCCTATCCCCAGCACGAAACCGAAATATAACGCGATGATGAGCCAATCAGAGAATGCGAGTTGGATGGATTGCATGGGCTGATCTATGGGTATGGGAGAAGTATCCGTTAGGAGGAATCAAATTCAATCGGTGACTGGAGAGCAGCAAAACCTGCATCAACGCCTGCCGTAAGCGCCATCAGCGCGGCCGCATGATTCCAACTTCACGCAAATCGAGGAGTATTATCATCCGAGAGGAAGACCGTATCGCGCTGATGTTATCGCTAACATCTGAGGAATATCTTACGATTTCTAAATTGAAAAGTCAAGCAAATCTTTGAAGAAGTTGTGTGTGATTTATCGAGAAATCGTGACCCGAGGGGACACCGAGAGGGTCAATACCGACTGAAAGCCGGCTCCTCTTTCAGTTAGGAGCAACGCAAGGAGGAGGGATTTTTCTTGACTATCGTGCCGACCAGTCTATTGGATAACGAGGCAAGATGGCAATTCATCAAGCCCATCGTTACCCTATGCCTGCCGGAACAATTGAAGCATCAGCCGGACTTTCTCCGAATCGACGAGATACCGAGGTGGGTCTGGGGAATTCGAAAGTGGTTGAACCCGCATGGCTGAGCAAAGGGCCGACAAAGCATGGACCTCCCTAACGCCGGATCGAGAGACCACATCCCGAACATTCTCGAACGTGATTCCGCCCCCTGCTATGACGCGCAATGATGGCCCAGAGTTCTCGACCAACGTTTTCAGAGTTTCGATTCCATCTGCCACATTCGTCTTTCCACCCGAGGTGAGCAGACGATTGACGCCGATTTCCTTCAAATCTTCCATCGCCTTCAGGAGATCCATACAATCGTCAATCGCGCGATGAAATGTGACAGAGAGTGGTCTCGCCAGCTCAACTACCTTCCTTGCCCGCTCAGTGTCGATTGTTCCACGAGATGTCAGAATGCCGAAAACGACACCATCGACTCCGAGTGCCTTTGCTTTCTCAACGTCACTCTTCATCACTTCAAATTCGCACTCAGAATAGCAGAAGTCACCCGGTCGCGGCCTTATCATCGCATAGAGGGCAATGGAGATGTGCTCGCGGACGGTTTCGATCATCCCTGCACTCGGCGTTGTGCCGCCTCGCTCAAGGTCAGCGCACAACTCGACCCTTGCCGCTCCACCTTCTTGCGCAGCGAGAGCAGATTCAACCGAGTCGATACACACTTCGAGAATCATTCTTGCTCCTCAACACGGTGACCGTCACCTTTCGTTGCTCCCCAATGGGTGCCGGTCACCTAACCGCGCAGGGTCGTGACCATTCCTGTGGGGACGCGACAGAGCGCGTCCCTCCAATCTTCATTTCACCATGTATTCAGCGTCAACTACGCTTATCACTCCGTCCTTGTGAAGCGAATACTGCAAGCCTTTCCTATAGCTCATCGCCCCAACTTCGCCGTCTTTGGTCATCGCTACGAATCCTGCGAGGAAATCATTCCCTTTTGCATACTTTGGCTGCTTGTGGACGATCCGCTCGAGAGCGATTTTGCATGCTTCCTGCGGCGATTTGCCGTTGCGCATCAACTCAACGATGAGGAAACTCCCTGCTACCTTGATCACGGCCTCACCCAAGCCCGTAGAGGTCGCTCCACCGACGTCACTATCTACATACAACCCCGCGCCAATGATGGGCGAATCCCCGACCCGTCCGTGGATTTTCCATGCCATCCCACTCGTCGTGCAGGCACCGGCCATGTTTCCTTTTCCATCCATCGCCAGGAGACCGATGGTGTCGTGGTTATGCTCGTCGACTTTCTGCGGCTTGTAGCTGCTGGTTTTCAGCCATTCTTTGTAGGCGGCATCGGCCTCCTTCGTGAGGAGGTTCTCTCTCTTGAAGCCATTTTCCAAAGCGAATTGGAGTGCCCCTTCGCCGGCGAGTATGACGTGCTGCGTTTTTTCCATCACCAACCTTGCCACCGAAACCGGATGAATGATATGCTCCAGAAACACCACCGATCCGCAGTTACCCTCGCCATCCATGATGCAAGCATCCAATGTGACTTTCCCGTCACGATCGGGATAGCCTCCGTATCCCACGCTCGTCACTTTTGGATCAGCCTCGGGGATCATAACCGCACGCTCCACTGCATCAACAACGGTCCCTCCTTGTTGGAGCGTTCGATATGCCGTTTCCGGTACTTCGCGGCCAAAATCCCATGTCGACACGATTACTGGTCCTCGAGGCGCTGAGTTTTTGTTGGACATGACTTCGGCTCTGTCCCTCGAGATGACTTCCCCCCTCATCATTGTTGCAGCGCCTGCAAGAGATGCTGTCTTGATGAACGTTCGTCGTTTCATGTGCATTGCTCTCTAATCTGGACGATAGTCGCGCGAGCTCGGTTACACCGATTACCCTTCTTGCTGATACTATCTTGTGATCAATGTAATTTCGTCGACAAAAATCCATGCCTTGCTGCCGGCGCCCTTGTGCCAATCAGGACAGACGCCGATGTTCTTCGCACGGACTCGAACATACCGTGCCTTGACAGAACCGGTTTCTGACGAAAACTCCTTCAACCGGACTGCTTCGTCTTTGGGACTGATGGAGTTTCCAACATTGAAAGGATTGCCGTATGCCAGACCGTCAGATGAAAACGAGAACTCGATATGCTTCGGGAAGAAGATCCATGAATTGTTGTCCTGCAGACAACCAAGAGAGACACGACGGACAGACTTGACGCTTCCTAGATCGATCACGGCATCCAGGTCGTTCCCTTCATACCCTTGCCAGGCGCCAAGACGGAAGTCGGTATTTCCCTGCCTGCCATCGATCAACGCCCCGTTTCCACCCCCCGTATACTGCGCGCTATAAGCAGAACCGAGCGTAATCTTTCCCGGGGGAGTGAATTTGGTGAACGATGCTGTGATGGTTTTGCTTTTCTGACGACCTTCCTTCTCCGCATAGAGCACTATCGCAGAACTCTCCTTCAGCACGACAGGATTTGTATACTTCCAGTAAGTCGGAGCCGTGTTTTCCCTTTCCAAAGAGTAGTAGATGGTCGCTTCCGGTGTTGTGCAGGTCATGCTGATCTCGAGGGAGTCCGCAAACATGGTCGATACCGCCTGCAGAACCGGCGGGGATACAGTCTTCATCGTTGGATCAGCCGGCGGGGCATCATCGATGGCAGATCCCCATTGTTTGTTTGGTTTGGGACCCAGGACGAAATCAATGGAACCGCCTCGTGTGATATCTTCGTGAAGAATGTAGGTTCGAGTATGGTTGATGTTGTTGAGGCGGGCCGATTGAATGAACTTATTGCGAGCCGAGTTCGATTCCGCCCGGATGACAAACTGCTTGCCGTCCTCCAACCGAATGGTCACGCGATCAAACAACGGGCTTCCGATGGTGTAGTACGGCAGTCCCGGCGTGACCGGGTAGAAGCCCATCGCGCTGAAAACATACCACGCTGACATCTGACCGCAATCATCGTTGCCGCACAAGCCGTCGGGTTCCGCACTATAGAGTGAATCCACGATGCGACGAACAAGTTCTTGCGTCCGCCACGGAGCACCCGCATAGTTGTAAAGGTACGAAACGTGGTGGCTCGGCTCATTTCCCTGGGCATACTGTCCAATCATCCCGCTGATGTCGAGTTGATTCCGCCCTGAGAGTCCTTCCCTTTCTGAAAACATTTGATCCAGCTTTCTCACGAAGTTCTCTCTTCCTCCGTAGAGCTCGATCAATCCGGCGACATCCTGGGGAGCGAAGAAACTGTATTGCCACGCGTTCGCTTCTGTGTAGTTGAACGTAACGGACCTCGGGTCGAATGGCTCAAACCAGCGCGCGTTTTCCTTCGCCCGCATGAATCCGGAGGACGGATCGAAGAGATTACGATAGTACTGTCCCCGCTCGTCAAAATCTGCTGCGATCTGCTTCTTCCCGATCGCTGAGGCAAGCTGCGCTATGCACCAGTCGTCATAAGCATATTCCAACGTCTTCGAAACCGACTCAGACTCAGCTTCAGAGGGAATGTATCCATTTTCCCGGTACGCTTTCAGACCAAGGTGGTCAAGTTGAGCACTATGCTTCATCGCCACGAGAGCTCTCTCGGCGTCGAACGATCGGATTCCCTTTACGAAGGCATCGAGTATCACCGGGACCGCATGATAGCCGATCATACACCAGGTCTCATTTCCCGCCAACTCCCACACGGGGAGGATACCGGATTCCTCGTACTTCGCCAGCAGGGAGCGGACAAAGTCGAGCGCCCGCTTTCGGTCAATGATGGTGAACAACGGGTGTTCGGCCCGAAATGTGTCCCACAGAGAGAACACAGTGTACATTTCAAATCCCTTCGCCGAGCGGGCTTTCCCATCCATACCGCGATACTGACCATCGACATCGCTGAAAGTGTTCGGGGTGAGCATCGAGTGGTACAGCGCCGTGTAGAATGTGCGACGCTGTGCCTCAGTTCCGCCATCAACCCAGATCCTGTTGAGTTCGGTATTCCAACGTTTGCCGGCAGCCGCTTTCACACTGTCGAAATCCCAACCAGGCATTTCCGTCCGCAAATTCCGCCGCGCCCCGCCGATGCTCACTGAGGAGAGCCCGACCTTCAAGACGATTGTTTCGTTCGTTTGGGTTTTGAAGCGAACAAAGCCTTTGAGATTCTTGCCGGAGGCGATCCGTCGCTGTTGCCGGATGACGTCATCAACCGCGATCCCAAACGATTTGAAGGGTTTTGAAAACTGGGCAACGAAATAGATGACCTGGTCCTTCGCCCAACCCTGGGATCTCCGGAAACCAACGATCTCATTGTCTCCGACAACTTGCAGTTTGGACTCTACGACCTTATCGAGTCCAAGACCATGCGTCAGGTCAATCACGACGTTTGCACTGTCGGCCTTCGGAAATACGTACTTATGAACCCCAACTCGAGTTGTCGCAGTCAGCTCAACCCGGATGTCGTAATCGTCGAGTCTCACCCTGTAGAAACCCGGCGAGGCCGATTCTTCCGAATGACGGAACCGCGAACGATATCCCCGCACAAGACCACCCGGGTCCCCTTGCATCACAGCCAGCGGCCCGACTGTCGGCATCACCAGTATGTCGCCATAGTCAGCGACACCGGTTCCACTCAGGTGCGTATGACTGAAGCCAAGAATGCTGGAGTCTGAGTAATGATACCCCGAGCATGCATCCCACCCTTCCGTACGCGTATCCGGACTGAGCTGCACCATTCCAAAGGGAACAGATGCGCCCGGGAACGTGTGGCCGTTCTTGGCCGTACCAACGAAAGGATTGACCAAAGGAGTGAGTACTCGTTGCGCAAACGCCCCGACGCAGAAGCCGCAGACCAATACCAACAGGACAACAAGACGCATAGCTATGCGCATTGGACCCCTCGCTCTCATAACGCCCCTACCTGACGGAGAGCATTCGTGGTGACATCTGTTGTTTTGGGATTCCCGGACCCTCCAGGAAGATTTTGAGATCATATCCGCCACCACGCTGGAAGTACCGGACCTCCAGAGCATGTTTCCCTTGCTTCACAGCCACCTTCGCGTTTACTTCATTCACTGCATGGAGTCCATCGTTATTGATGAGTTCCCTATTGTCAAAATAGAGTTTACTCCCGTCGTCCGAAGCGAGCGTAAACGTATATTCTCCGTCCGCCGGAAGCGAGACGAAGCACGAGAAGGCGAAACCGAAGTTCCTCATCCGCCCGCTCTTTTCGTTCAGCCCGATGTCATACATGACGCCCGATTTGCGAGGTGACAGCGTCTTCATGTCGGGCAAGAGATCCCATTCCCCTTCGTAGTAGTCGTATCGTACGCCGTTCACATTCGGATCAATCAAGAAGAACTCCGTCGTGATCGTCGCGCTCATGTTTGAGCCGGGGAGCTGAAGAGCGGCTTTCAGAGTGCGGTCGCCTTTGATCGGAAGCGGCGCAGTGTACCGGGATGATGTGGGGGTTGGATCTGTGCCATCAAGCGTATAGTAGATCGTTGCAACCGGAATGGGGCTCGTGATGACAGCGACCGTATCTCCAACAATGACCTGACGGCCTCCGACTCCGAGCGGAGTCGGAACGCGATGGTTGACGTCGCTGATTGCCAGCCTCCGGTACTGAGGTTCCAGTCGTTGGAGAAAATCTTTGAAATTCCGTTGTGCCTTTGCCGACCACACAACTTCGCTGAGTGCGATCATACGTGTTGCCGCCATATACTCGACTTGACGAAAATTCGGCATGTACTCCGTCCAGACATTCCCTTGCGCACCAAGAACATGGTTTGCCTCCTGACCAGTGAGTTCATCCGGTATCGGCTCATAGGAGTACACCGTATCGATCGGGAGGTATCCGCCGATGGCCAACGGCTCGCCAACCGTACCCTGGTAGTAATCAAAGTAGCAATGCGATGTTGGAGTCATGACGACATCGTGCCCTGTTTTTGCGGCTTCGATTCCGCCTTTGATGCCGCGCCACGACATGACCGTGGCATTCGGAGCCAGACCACCTTCGAGGATTTCGTCCCACCCGACAAGCCTTTTCCCCCTCGCGTTCAGCATTTCCTCAATGCGCTTGACAAAATAGCTCTGCAACTCCTCTTCGTTTTTCAGGCTTTCGGCGACGATGCGATCCTGGCAACGCTTGCAGTTACGCCAGCGGATCTTGGGACATTCATCGCCTCCGATATGGAAAAATGTTCCCGGGAAAAGGGCGACCACCTCATCGATCACATCCTCCATGAATCGGAATGTTTTCTCGTTCCCCGCGCAATAGACATCGTTCAAAACACCCCATTCTGTGCCAACCTTGAATGGACCGCCCGAGCACGACAGTTCCGGGTATGCAGCCAGCGCAGCCATTGAATGGCCGGGCATTTCGATTTCGGGCACCACAGTGATAAATCTCTCCTTTGCGTACTGAACAATTTCTCGTACGTCATCCTGCGTGTAGAAGCCGCCGTGGGGCGTCCCGTTGAACATCGTCTCTCTTCGCCAGCCGCCGACTGTGGTGAGCCGGGGGTACTTTTTGATTTCAATTCTCCAGCCCTGGTCTTCCGTCAAATGCCAGTGAAACATGTTCATCTTGTATGAAGCCATTAGGTCGATATAGCGTTTGACAGAATCCTTCGAGAAGAAATGCCTGCCCACATCCAGGTGCATGCCTCTCCACGAGAATCGTGGTTTATCCTCAATGCGCACGCATGGAATTGACCAAGCAACTCCAGGACTCAGCTGTTTGTTTTCAA
The DNA here is from genome assembly GCA_015661185.1 of Bacteroidota bacterium. Lineage (GTDB taxonomy): Bacteria > Bacteroidota > Ignavibacteria > UBA10030 > UBA10030 > UBA9647. The sequence goes on along the minus strand of JACVXU010000006.1, from coordinate 123 downwards.
TCTCAACCGGCATGAGCTGATAGAGTGTCTGGGCGCCATAGAACACTCCGGACGCACCCAGTCCCTCGATGCGCACTGATTTCTTCGAAACGCTCAGGCGATACCCTTCGGGACCCAGGTCAG
>JACVXU010000343.1 GCA_015661185.1 Bacteroidota bacterium | reverse complement strand
GGCCTCCATCAGATTCTAAGAAGCCCGTCAGGTAGTTCACCGTGGAAGAGAACTCAACAGGGAAGCTGGAAAGGAAGCTCGGACTCTTTCCGCTTACCAACATCGTCATCGCCAACATGATCGGCGCCGGAATATTCACGACGTCCGGCTTGTTGATGAGCGATCTGGGCAATCCCGTTCTTATGATCGTTCTTTGGATTGCCGGCGGCGTCATCGCGCTCTGTGGTGCCCTCTGTTACGGCGAACTTGGCGCAGCGATCCCTCAAGCCGGCGGTGAATACGCGTTCCTCTCAAGGTTGTACCATCCTCTCCTTGGGTTTCTCAGCGGCTGGGTTTCGTTCATTGTCGGGTTTTCGGCTCCGATCGCCGCTTCATCAATCGGGTTCAGTGAATACCTCGCGAGAGCGTTCCCACACGTTCTCGATTGGGGCGCTGCCCTCGGTTTAACAAGTCCCGCACTCTCAAAAAATATTCTCTCAATTCTTGTCATTGCCCTCTTAACGTTTGTCCACCTTCGGGGAATCGACTTCGGGACATTGATACAGAACTATCTGACAGTGCTCAAAGTCGGGTTAATCGTAGCGCTCATCCTGGTCGGCCTCACATTCGGAAATGGAGATTTCAATCACTTCACCCTCGGAACCAGCTTTTCGTTTGATTTCGGCGGCTGGAAAACAATCGGCCTCTCTCTTCTGTGGATCATGTTTGCCTACAGCGGCTGGAATGCTTCCACCTACATCGGATCTGAAGTGAAACATCCCGAAGCTACCATTCCACGGTCGCTAGTGCTCGGAACAGGCATCGTTTCCCTCCTCTATCTCAGTCTGAACGCTGTCTATGTCTACGCTATCGATCCTGACACCATGAAAGGCGTGATTTCGATCGGAGGTTTGGCTATGGGAAACCTCGTCGGTCGAAGCATGGAGACTCTTTTTTCCCTCATGATCGCCCTTGCGCTCTTGTCATCGCTCAGCGCATTCATCATACTGGGCCCGAGAGTCTACTATTCCATGGCAAAGGATGGATACTTCTTCAGGTTCGTTTCTGAAATCAGTCCGAAGTTTCGTGTACCATCCAAGGCAATTGTGCTGCAGGGTACCATTGCCGCTGTCATCGTTCTCTCTGGCACGATGGACCAGATATTGACCTACATGGGATTTTCGCTCGGCATCTTTCCTCTTCTGGCAGTTTTCGGTATTTTCAGGTTGAGAAGGTCGAAGAAGCACCACCGAGTGCTGCCGGGGTACCCGGTTGTCCCACTCTTCTACTTGTTCTTCGGGATTGCGATGCTCTTGCTGTCATTCTTGGAACGCCCAGTTGAGTCCTCGATCTCGATCCTGACCGTTGTTGTCGGAATACCTGCCTATTATTTCTTCAAAAGCAGATACTCGAAATCGGCTACAGCCCTTTCATCATAGCAAGAGAGGAGATACCGTCACATGATCATCGCTCTCATCCAGCAGCAGGCCTCAACCGACAAATCATCGAACGTGAAGCGGGGACTTGAAGCCGCCGAAGCTGCCGCCAGGCAAGGCGCTCAGCTTATCTGCTTTGCCGAGCTGGCATTCGAGCCGTTCTACCCACAAGAACCAGCCTCAGGAAACGTGGCGGATTTGGCTGAAACCGTCCCCGGCCCGACAACCGAGGCATTCGCAGCGCTGGCCCAACGATACCGCGCTGCCATAGTGCTCAATCTCTTCGAGCGCGATGGCACTCGCACATACGATACCTCACCCGTCATCGGCAGCGATGGCAATCTTCTCGGCAGGACTCGCATGGTCCACGTGACCGACTACGCTTGCTTTCACGAGAAGGGCTACTACGCGCCTGGCGACCAGGGCGCTCCTGTATTCGAAACAGAATTCGGAAAGGTCGGTGTCGCTATCTGCTATGACCGGCACTATCCTGAATACATGCGTGCGTTGGCACTGGCAGGAGCGCAGGTTGTCGTCATCCCCCAGGCAGGCGCCGTCGACGAATGGCCGGAAGGACTTTATGAAGCCGAAATGCGCGTAGCCGCGTTCCAGAATGGATACTTCACCGCGCTGTGCAATCGTGTCGGTAAGGAGCCGAAACTCGAATTCGGAGGCGAATCGTTCGTGTGCGACCCTGATGGAAGAGTCATCGCCCGCGCCGGAAAAGCAAGAGAGGAGACTCTTTTCTGCGATCTCGATCTGAGCATGATCGAACGATCACATGCACAAAAGTTGTTTCTGCGCGATCGTCGGCCTGAGCTGTATGGCAAATGGCTGAAGTAAATCAAACGGTACCCGTAGAATAATTTGTTGGCCGCATGGTTCGAGGAGCGATGACACTGCAAATTCGAAATCCGAATCTCGAAATACGAAGCGGAATTCGCGGGATCTGACTACGAGGTCGCTGTTGTGCCTCCCGCAGCCCGGAAGCTCCTGTCACGATTCGATCAGCGGTCTGCTCACTACGAGGTCATCGAACGCCCTTTCTAGGGAAACCCGTTTTTCTTTTTCAAACCCAGACCAACAATGTCCAATCTTGAAAGCCTCATCCTGGCATTTTCACTGTCTCTTGACGCAGCCGCCGTCTCGTTGGCGCTGAGCGCGGCCGGGCACCTCGGCAACACGCGTGCGAAGTTCAGGATCGCATTTCACTTCGGCCTCTTTCAGTTCCTGATGCCGGTGGCCGGTTGGGCCATCGGGACACGAATCGAGCCTCACATCAAGTTGTTCGATCACTGGATCGCAGCCGGTCTGCTCGCGTTCGTCGCCGTGCGCATGATCCGCTCCGCGAACAAACCACCCGACACGCGGGAAGCGAATGATCCCACTCGTGGATGGACCCTCGTGACACTTGCGACAGCCACGAGCATCGATGCCCTCGCTGTGGGCCTCGGGCTCGCGGCTCTTCGAATCTCGGTCTGGTATCCAAGCGTCGTCATCGGACTTATTACCATGGTTCTGTCCGTCCTTGCGATCTTTGTCGGACATAGAGCCGGCAGTCGGATCGGCCCACGTGCCCAGATTGTTGGAGGAATCGTTCTTCTCCTGATAGCTTTCAAGATCATCATCGCTTATGACTCGTAGTTGAAACGGCGCCATTTTCCCGCGTATCACCCAGCTATGTCGCTCACGTCATCCACACGAAGAACGGTTTTCATAACACGTCTTGAGGTTTGATAAGGAAATAGTACATTTGGAGAGTTTAGAGCCGTCGACGATCTCAAATTGCAGATTCTTATGGAACAATAGAATGTTACTATCCGCGTTGAGAGGGGTTGGGTATTCAGTACGGACCGCATCAAAAGAAGAAGTACCGATTGCATATCAATGGGAATAGCAAGTAATTGAAAATCACATTCTAATTGATCATTCTATGAAAACATTGTTTCACCAACTCGACTATTTCGGCATTGATCGCCAAAGCATTGTATCCAAGGATCGCATATTATCCGTGGATGCCCTTAGAGGGTTCGATATGATCTGGATTATTGGCGTAAAAAAAATATTCAAAGGATTGGGTATATGCTTATGAAGTTTATCTCACCAATGGTTTTGATGACA
>JACVXU010000342.1 GCA_015661185.1 Bacteroidota bacterium | reverse complement strand
AGTGTCGCGTGAATTCGGAGTCAAACTGGCCAAAGATTACGAACATCTTCTCGAGGACCCTGATGTTCAGGCCGTAGCTCTTGCGACGCCGAATCATCTTCACGCGGAGCAGGTCGAGAAAGCAGTGAAGGCCGGAAAGCATGTCTTCGTGGAAAAACCCATGGCAAGTACAGCGGCAGAAGCAAGGCAGATGATTTCCCGAACGCAAAAAGCGGGTCTTGTCCTGATGGTCGGGCATAACACTCGTCGACGCTCGGTGTTCCGACGTGCAAAGCAAGTTCTGAAAGAGAATCAGCTCGGAAAGATTGTCGGCGTCGAAATGAATGTGTCCAGACCGGCAGGATTGTTTGACGACGTGCCCGCCTGGAAAGCCGATCCAAAGCTCACTTCTCTTCTCCCTATGACTCAACTCGGCATTCATTTTGTCGATGCAATCCACTATCTGACCGAGTCAGCCACAAAGAGCGTCAGCTGTGTTGCCACAAACGTAGCTATGAAGGGCGGAGCCCTCGACGCATCGGCCGCTGTCCTGCAACTTGAGTCAGGAATTCCTGTTACACTTTCTTGCTATTATGTCACGCCGGATGTGTACGATGTGAGGATCTATGGAACCGAGGGAATTCTCCAGTGCTGGAATTCCAGTCTCAGACTTGAGCTCCTTCGGAACGGCTCGTTGCAACGTGCGCTCGAGGAGGATTTCAGCTCAGAGGGCCAGGCGAGCTTTGTCGAGGAGATGAACGAGTTCGGTGAATGCGTGCTGACCGGCAACAAGCCCGAAACAGGCGGTGAAGAGGGTTTGCAGGCGCTTGCAGTCATCGAGGCAATGGTGCATTCCCTGAAGACGAGGAAGGTAATCGAGCTCAAAGACATCCTGGAGAACAAACAATGAACAACTCACGACGAGATTTTCTCAACCGCACCGCATTGATCGCTGCTGGCCTTGCGCTGAAGCCCAGTGGCCTTGGCGCTAAAAGCCTGGCTAACGCAACTCCCTCCCCGAACGAGAAGGGATTGCTGTTCGACAAGTCGGAGATCCCACGGATGCTCGAAACAATCAAGCATCCGCGGTTTGCCCCGTACTGGAAGTCGATCACTGAGGCGGACCTGGATGCGGATACGAAATTCCTGCGGGACGAGCTCCGGCTGAACAATCACGTTGCCGACTTCCTGCGTGCGAGGACGATCCTGGAACGTTCGTCATTCGTCTATCTTCTGACAAAAGACGCGCGGCAGCTCGCCGTCGCCAAACTTGCCATCAGTAGAATCCTTGAGTACCCGAAGTGGGATTATTTCCTTGAAGCGGGTGAATTTACCTTCGGCCTCCAACGCGCTCCAGAAACCACGATCGCCATGGCGTTCGCACTCGAGTGGCTCGACGAAGCGTTGACAGTTGACTTGAAGAATGAAATTGAAAAACAGATCGGTGAGAAGGGTGCCCCCGCGTGCTATCGAACTCTCTGGGGCATGAAACATCCGGATCGCGTGCGGGGATGGGGTTTCGACCCGGCAAGTGATTACCCATTTCGGGTCGATCTGAGCAGGTGGCCTCTCATTTTAAATTCCACGAATCTGAAAGTCATCCCGATCGCCGGTCTCGGCATCGCCGGGTGTCTGCTGTACGGAAAGAATCCCCAAGCGCAACGGTGGGTCGAGCTGGCATTACAGAGCGCCCGAGCGTTCGCACCAATGTTCGGGTCAGACGGATGTTATGATGAAGGGGTAAGCTATTGGGGCTACACCGCATTGCACCTGGCGATGTTCTTAGAGGTCCTGAACCGGAAACTTGGCATCGATGAGCGCTCGCTCATCAACTTTCCAGGCACTGTGCGCTACGGACTTCAGATGTCGATGCCGACCACCGGCAAGGTGGGCGATTGTGTGAACTTTGGCGATGCGAGCGTTATCGGCGATGTTTCTGTTGCCGCGTGGGTTGCGCGTACAAAACGCGATGGTATCGCGCAGTATCTTGCCACGGCCGTCGGCGAGGTTCGCAATCACTACGGGATCATCTGGTATGACGCTACCGTTCCTCCATCAACGCCGGGCCCGGAACTTTATGACGTGCGTTTTGCCAACGACTGGGTCGTCTCCAGAACGGGATGGGATGAGCAAAGCTCCGTCATGGCGCTTCGCAGCGGCTTTCCGGCGAACCACGAACATGCCGACCGCAACAGCGTCATCTTCAAAGCGTATGGTGAGCGACTATTCCATGACCCGTTTAAAGCTGCCTACCCGTACACGCTGAAACATTGGGTCTTACGAACAACCGCAGCACACACCGCCGTGCTGATCGGCGGAAAGGGGCACCAGTATCATGATGGGCACGAGGGAACGAACGCATCGTGGGCTGAGGCTAAGATTATTGACTACAATACCGACGGCAAACGGCTTGTGGTGACGAGCGATGCAACTGATGCCTACCGGTTGGTTAATCCCGCCGTCGAACTGGTACAACGGACAGTGATCTTTCTCAAGCCGGATATTCTCCTTCTCTTTGACCGTGTCAAGTTGAAGTCCCCCTCGAACGTTCAGCTTCGTTTCCAGATATATAATGAAGATGGGAAAGGAAGCGGGCAAGTACGTCAATCCGGGTTTGTCATCCAACGTCCTCATGCTTCTCTTGATACAAGGCTGCGTTCCAAGAGCGATGTTGTCGTCCGGCTCGGTCAATTCGACGTACCAGCAGATATCGGGGTTTATCCTTATCTGGAAGCCGAAACGCAACAGGGGAACGATCATGAGATCGTGACAGCAAGCGTTGCCCGCAGTGGGGCTACGGCGGCATCCACCGTTGAGGTCTCTTCCAAAGATGGAGTCTGGCTGGCAACCGGCAAGCAGAATGGAAAAGGGTTCAAGGTCTCCATCCGACCGGGAGGAGAAAAACCACTTGTGCAATTTGATTGACAATCGACTGAGACGCTCATGGACCTCATGAACCGGCATTTTGAAGAAGCCCTGAAGATCATTCCCTGGGGGACGCAGACAAACGCGAAGAGGCCGTATGCTGCATTCAATGAAACGATGCCAAAATACATCGTGCGCGGGAAGGGATGCCGGATTTGGGATATGGAGGGCAAGGAATACATCGATTTTCGTTTGGCCCTCGGACCCATAACCCTTGGATATTGCTATGATGAGGTTGATAATGCGGTTCGGGCCCAGCTTGAAAAAGGCGTGCTTTTCAGTATGGCAAGTCCTATTGAGCTCGAACTCGCGAAGCTGATTCACGAAGTTATTCCAAATGCGGAAATGGTGAGGTTCATGAAAACGGGAGAAGATGCGAATCTGAGTAACATCCGCATCGCCCGCGCTCACACAAAAAGAGATATGATCTTAACAAGCGGGTATCATGGTTACCCGGATTGGTTTGCAGTGGAAGAAAGCCCGAACAACGGTGTCCCGGAAATGCTCAAGGACTACGTCAAAGTAATTCCCTGGGGAAACCTCGAAGTTGCGGAGAAGCTGATTCGCCAGTACAACGAGCGCATAGCGTGTGTCATCTCTATCCCTTATGACATGAACGAAGACGTAAGTGGGT
>JACVXU010000105.1 GCA_015661185.1 Bacteroidota bacterium | reverse complement strand
CAGCATCCATTCAGGCCGCCGTATATTTCGCTCGACTGATAAACGAAACCCTTCCGTTTGGCCAGGGAGACAATCTTTTCCATTATTTTCGATGGGTCGTTTGCCGTGCTTTTCGGTTGACTCATGATAATTCGGTTTCGAGTTGTGAGTTCAGAGTTCCAAGTTTGGTTCTCACTATCCCCGAAATGAATTTCGGGCTACAACCTACGTCTCACGTCTACTGTCTACTGTCTACCGTCTTTCGTCGCACCATCACTCCACTACTCTATTACTCCACTACTTGTTTTTGAACACCGGTTTCCTCTTCTCCAGAAACGCCGTTGTCCCCTCTTTGAAATCCTCCGATTTGCAGCAGCGACCGAACAGCTCGGCTTCCAGCGATTGACCAGCCGCTAATGAAAGTTCGTGCGTCGCATTCACTGACTGGAGAGCGAGCTTTACTGCGATCTGTCCTTTGCTGATTATCTTGGTCGCCAAAGCCTCAGCAGTCTTCAAGAGGTCCGGCAGAGGTACGACTTTGTTGACGAGTCCGATGCGAAGAGCCTCCTGAGCGTCGATCTGATCTCCGCTGAGAATCATTTCGAGGGCTCTTCCTTTTCCAACGAGACGGGCAAGACGCTGGGTTCCCCCATAGCCCGGGATTATCCCAAGATTGACCTCTGGCTGGCCAAATTTTGCATTCTCAGAAGCTATGCGGATATGACACGCAAGGGCAAGCTCAGTCCCACCACCGAGCGCATAGCCGTTTACTGCTGCAATCACAGGTTTTCCAAGATTCTCGATCGTGTTGAAAACAGCTTGTCCCCCTTCTGAGAAGGACTTCCCTGACTGCTCATCGAGCTGTGTCAGCTCCTTGATGTCCGTTCCTGCGACAAAGCCCTTTTCACCGGCTCCGGTGAGAACCACCACGTCGATTTCCGAGTCATCCCTGATTCCCTCGAACGCCGCCTTCAATTCCGCTTTGGCTTGTGCGTTCAGAGCATTGAGTTTGTCCGGCCGATTGATTGTAACGAACGCAATCCGGTTTCTGTTCTCTACCAACAATGTTTGATACCCCATCGCATTTCCTCGCAATCGTATTGTGACTACCCGGCGCCGTTCTGGCGCAGCTTGGAAATCTTCATTTCAGTCCGCTGTCGTTTGTCGAAAAGAGAGATCTTGCCTCTGCCATAAGCTTCCACGAGATCGACAATGGTGTCGAAATCCCGGCCGACATCCTCCGGCGTATGCGCATCGGAGCCGATAGTGAGGGGAATCTGCAATTCCCGGACGATCGCCAGGATCCGTTCGCCTGGATAAGTCTCTTTTTCCGGTTTCCGCAGCCCTGACGTGTTGATCTCAATGCAAATGTCTGCCTTCTTGATCTGGGTCATCGCCTCTCTGGTCAATTCGTCAACCCGTTTGCTGGCAAACGACCCGAATTTCTTGACGATATCACAATGAGATATGATATCGAACATCCCTGACTTCGCTGAATCAGCGATCGCCAGGTAGTAGCCTTCGTAGAGTGACTCTAATTCATCCGGCCCATACTCCGGACCGAAAAGAGGTTTTTCCTGACCCAGCGGACCGATGAAATGGACCGACCCCAGCACGAAATCAAAATCGTTTTCGGCTATGAACCTCTGATTCCAATCGGTGGCCCACTCAAGGTGATCGATTTCGATCGCACGCCTGATTCGAATCTTCTTGGCGTACTTCTCAGTCAGTTCCGAGACCGCCGGGGCGTAGTCAGTATAAAACTCCTCCACCGTCATCCGATGGCGGGCATCGTAGTTACCTGGAAGCGGGGAGTGATCCGTGCATCCGATTTCATCCAGCCCGAGCCGAATTGCTGCCTGTATATACTCTTCGAGATCTCCTTGTGCGTGCCTGCAGAGTCTGTTATGCGTGTGATAATCTACTATCATTCAGTTTTCGTCGGGATCCTCTTCAATGGGCTTGCCCATCGTGCAGGGCGAGCAACTGTGCTGAAGAAAATAATACGAAATTTTCTCCTCTTATGGAACTGAGAGGGGATTGTGAACAAGAAAAGCAATTCCCTGCGGCAAGCCGCACGCGCCCACGTCAGTCCGGATGCGGCGGCTCATGTCTTAGTGGACCTGGAGAAATGCTGCAGAAAGGTAGCCGACGACGGCGCTTTTGTCGCCTGTTATGTCTCCGGAATTGCAGTAGAAAAGAGCCTGCGATCGATTCGCACCGAGGAGTTTTGCAGCGTGCATCACAGACACCATAGGTCCTCCACCACAAGCCTCAACACGTTCGGATTCAATTTGTTCCATCATGGCGAGTTCATCGAAGGATTCGACTTGATCTATAACGAGGCGATCAAGGCTTACGGCAGCGTTGTATGGATGGTAATGTGACAGGTCGGTACTGGCCACGAGAAGAATGTTCTTCCCCTGTGCCACTTCGGCGATTGCGTTCCCAAGCGATAGGCAGATCTCTCTCCTTTGGTTGCCGACAATCATAGGAACGAAAGAGAACTTTCCCAAAGCTCTCTGGAGAAACGGAAGTTGAACTTCGAGGCAGTGCTCGCTACGATGCCCGACATCAGACAGTACAAACACGGGAGATTGCGCCGCGAGCGCGGCACGGATTTCCTTGTGAATGGGCACATCTCCGAGAGGGGTTCGATAAGCATCACCGGGATAGATGGACACACCGTCGAATAACTCCCGATGGCTTGGTCCCACCATCAATACGGCGTCATAGGAGGAACCTCGCAACGCCTTGTATCCTACAGCCGCCGCCGACCCAGAATACATGTATCCGGCGTGCGGAGAAACCAATCCGCGAATTGTCCCCTTTAAGCCTTTGTCCTCAGCCTGTGAAAGGAGTAGGTCAACATGGTCGCGTAAACGTTCGGGATCCCCGTCATAGAACGATCCAGCAACTGCAGGTTTTCTGACTCGGGACATAGTCTCCTCTTTTCAGTGGCCCTTACGGAACATCTCAACCTCTGAGAACACGTCCGATGTGAAGCTATAGATGGTGACCCCCTTCTTTTTCCAAGCATCAGCCGGCAATCCCGCTTTGCGGCACGTCTGGGAGAGGAATTGCTCCCTTCCCCATCCGTATTCGGTTGCCACCTGTGGAAGGAGAAGCCCGCGAGTGTATCCTCCATCAATCACGAGCCCGTGCTTTCCTACTTCAATTTCATCGACGCTCGAGGTTTTTGTCAATGGGGAAAGAACCGAGATCTCTATTTCAACGTCTTTGAATTCTTCGGCAGTCAGAGGAGGGAATCTGGGGTCTTCGACCGCCGCCTTGACCGCAGCTTCTTCGATGGTTTCGAACAGAGGGAATTGGGCTTCGATGTACCCAATGCAACCGCGCAGCTCACCGTGAAGACGGAGGGTGACAAAAGCTCCGCAATGCTCCTTCAACGAAGCTTCACTCTGTTCGGTTCGTTCGCCGGGTCGATCATTCAGAACCGAGGCAATCGATACCCTCGCAATTCTCAGGAGCTCTTTCTTGTTAGCAACGCTTAGTTGCATGTGTCTCACACCGGATCATTTGGATCAATGTAATGATGCGGAGCAAAACATTCAAGCAACCGAAACGCCAAGCGAAGTCCAGAGGCTTTCCTTGCTTCTGGAGGCCTCATTTCTTACATTCGCATCATACAACGGGGATGAATCGGCAATGTCATTGATGGTCAGTATTTCAGGAATTCGCGGTATCGTCGGAAGCAGTCTCACACCAGAGACGGTCGTGAAATATGCCTCGGCCTTCGCGGAATACTGCAATCGCGGGACGATTGTCATCGGGCGGGATGGGAGAATCACCGGAAAGAGCATCGCGCATATCGTCTCGTCGACATTGTCTCAGATGGGTTGCGATGTGATTGGAATCGGTATCTGCCCAACGCCCACTGTTGCGCTTGCCGTCGAGATGAACAAAGCGGCCGGCGGCATCGCCATCACGGCCAGCCATAATCCGATGCAATGGAACGGCTTGAAATTCATGTCATCGACCGGACTTTTTCTCGACATCGATCAAAACCGGGCATTTTGGTCTATCGCTGAACAGCAACCGAGGAGCTACTCTCCGTGGGACAGACAGGGGAAACACACTTCTGATCCCGGCATGATTGACAGGCATATCAATAATGTCCTCTCTCTTCCCTACCTGGATGTAGAGAAGGTGAAAAGAGGGAAGTTTCGGGTCGTCGTGGATTGCGTCAACGCAGCTGGAGGTATCATAATCCCAAAGTTGCTGAGGGAATTCGGCTGCGATGTGGTGGAGATGAATTGCGACGTCTCAGGAGTTTTCTCCCACACTCCCGAGCCAATACCCGAAAACCTTTTCGGTCTCTCCGACCGTGTTCAAGAAGAGCACGCGGATCTCGGGATCGCCGTCGACCCCGATGTTGACCGCTTGGTCCTCATCGATGAAAAGGGGGAACCGATCGGCGAGGAGTATACGATTGCCAGCGTGGTGAAGTTTGTCCTGGAGAAGGAGTCGTTAGGCAAATCGAGTATCGCGAATCGACAATCGCAAGCGCCCCGCGTTGTCGTCAACCTCTCTACCACGAGGGCGATCGACGACATTTGCGCACACTTTGGTGCGGAGCTCATACGAACTCCGGTCGGAGAGATCAACGTAGCGAAGAAAATGAAGGAAGTCGGTGCAATCGTCGGCGGTGAAGGAAGCGGTGGGGTCATACTCCCGGCTTCTCACATCGGTAGAGATGCGCCGGTGGGGATCGGGTTGACGCTCCAGCACCTTGCAGAATTCGGCGGCACCGTTTCCGAACTCAAACAAAGCCTTCCGCAGTACTCCATCACGAAGGGCAAAGTTGATCTGGGCACTCTCAACCCGGACGATGTCCTCAGGCGGCTGCAGAACAAGTACAGCGCCAAAGGCAAGGTCACGACAACCGATGGCCTGAAGCTGGACTTCCCTGAATACTGGGTTCATCTCCGCAAATCGAATACAGAACCGATCATACGCATCATCGCAGAAGCCCCTCAAAAAGCGAAAGCAGACGAACTGGTCTCTACTTTTATCAGCGAAATCCGGAAAACCTGACAAGTCGGGCCGGTTCCGGTTTTGCCTCCGTTCTTGCATCTCTCCTGCTTCATGAATGTTGACCGCGTCCCTTCTGTCCCACGACCAACTGATCATGTTCAAGGTTCGAGATCTCCTGATACTCTCCTTCGTGCCGAGAATCGGCCCTCATAAGATCCGGGCTCTCGTTACGCACTTCCACGATCCTTCCGCCATCTTGAAGGCATCACCGCGCGATCTTATCAGGGTGCCAGGCATCGACAAGAAGCTGGCATCGAATATCGTCCACAATAACGGAGGCGAGAAATTCGCGGACGAGCAACTCAAGCGGCTAAACAGGATCGGGGGAAGGATTCTGGCCATCTGGGACAGCGAATATCCTGATCTCCTGAAGAGGACATACGATCCTCCCGCCCTTTTGTACATGCTCGGGCATTTCATGTCCAATGACAAGAACGCAATAGCTATTGTGGGTACGCGGCATCCCTCGCTGTACGGCCAGACGACAGCCGAGATATTTGTGCGGGAGTTGGCCGAGCTCGGGTTGACCGTCGTGAGCGGACTCGCCCGTGGCATCGACACACAAGCACATTCAACCGCATTGAAGTCGAGAGGTCGGACCATCGCGGTGCTTGGTTCCGGTCTCGATGTCCCTTATCCGCCGGAGAACCGAAAGCTCCTGGAAGCCATTGCGGATCAGGGAGCTGTCGTGTCCGAGTTCCCGATGGGGGCGAAACCCGATGCCACGAATTTTCCGCGGCGCAATCGCATCATAAGCGGTCTTTCGCTTGGAACTGTGATTGTAGAATCGGGTGAGGATGGAGGAGCGATGATCACTGCATCAACGGCTCTCGATCAGAACCGGGAAGTCTTCGCAGTGCCCGGCAATATTACCGAGAAGCGGAGTGCCGGGCCGAACAAGCTGATCCGGGAAGGGAGGGCGAAGTTGGTGCAGCGGGTGCAGGACGTTCTTGAAGAACTTGGACCCCAGATGCGCCACCTACTCAAGAAGGAGCGTGCGATTGACCCGCCTGTTGAATTGACGCTGTTTGAGAGGAACATTCTCGACACTTTAGGGGACCAGCCGATACAGATCGACACAATTTCCGAACTGGCAGAGACATCGACGGCAGATGCGCTCGTCAATCTCCTTTCTCTTGAATTCAAGGGACTCGTGAGGCAGTTGCCGGGCAAGATGTTTGTCCGGCAATGGTGATGCGTGGAGTAGCTTGTTCGATCAAAACCTACGGTGACCACCAATATGTGAATTTGAGCATAAAGATGTTGTCAGGCTTGATTTCCCACAACCTGTTCATCGAGCGACCAAACCGGAATTCGCCCACCGACTCATTGTCCGACCTGGTCTGAGTCCAGACGAGATAGAGAGCAGATCCCGGACGGTATTCCCATCTCAGGACCGCATTTCCCCTGAGGGAGGCGAAGCTGAAGTTGGGATTGCTAAATGAGTAGCCCGGAGCTGGTCCGGCTCCATCCGCATCAACCGAATACCCTGTCCCGTCCTGATTGAGGGTGATCGTTGAACTGCCACTGCCATATGTGCCGAACTCGAAAGTCCTTGGCTTTGCGAAATGTTTGAAGTCGCGATAATTCCCCGATGAGAGTAGAGGTTGGAGGAAGAATTGCAGGCTCAATTGTGGCGAGAATGTCCAATTGAGGCGGATGTTTGCGGATATGGTCTTCTGATCGAAATCAGCAAACACGTAACGCGTGCCGTCTGTTTGGACGGCGGTGGGATCGCTATACGACCCGACCCATTGAGCCTGATTCAGATTTCTGCCGAAGTCAGGCCCCAGTGAGAGGAGGATATTCGGGAGGGGCTTGAATTCAATCTCCAATCCCCCTTGGAATTGCTCACCACCGCCTCCGAGATACGTGAACGCGAACATATTCATGACAACCGATTTGCGGCTATCTGTCCCGACGTTGATGTCCCATTCCCTCCCTATTGGATTCAGCATTGGCGGGCCGCCTCGTGTGGAGCGCGTGTCAATTGTATAGGGATTGTAGGCTTGGATCAATGAGAACTCATAGAAATTCGGGAACTCGATGTTGCCCCTGAAGAAATACCCTTGCCAGGTCTTATTCCCTCCAAAGTCGTTGCTTCCAAAGGCCGCCACATCGAACCGAACATTATTGTAGAACTCGGTCCGATCTGTCCATTTGTACCCGGACACTATATGGTAATTCACAACGTCCGTTCGCCAGGAGAATCCAAGGTCGTCAACATCAAATCCCGGGCTAATCAAACCGACAGCAGCGTTGAGCTGCATCGCACCTTTTTGTTTGTTCAATGTGAATCGAGCAGCGTACCCGGAAAGACTCGTCGCCCCACTATCCACTTGAAACTGAGAGAGCCCCGGACGCTGAAAGTAGTGGCGTGAACCCCGCTGCAAGGAAGTGATTCTCGACTGACTACCGCTCACAGAAGTGAAAGCCCCCCAGCCTGTCACCACATAGGTCTTCGCTGAATCAAGGAACTGCCATCCGTCAATCCCGCCAACCAGCGCTCGGCTGTTGATCGCGTCCTGAAGCCTTCCGTCAGAAAAAAACCGGTTCGTGAACGTCGTCAAGAATCCGATTCCCTGTCTCCCGTCATCGAAATCTCTCTGCACCCTACCGACCCCGTAGTATGTCAATGGCTCGATTTCAAATTCTTCCTGCCTGCCAGAGGTCTGGATATTCGCGTATTCCCTGGAAGTGGCCGCGTGGATCATGCCCACATTCCAGTCACCGCCCACCTTCCCGGTGATTTTCCCAGCACCGAGAATGTGCGTGCCGAGGGGCATGTCAACAAAATCATGGGATGGGATTCCTCCTTGGGGAGCTCGGCCGATTCGCCGGCTATAGATGAAATTGGGATTTCCCCAGTTGAATCCCCAGAAGTTGTTCGAACCACCCTGCCCGAATTGGAATACGTTGGCTCCCTCGACGAAGAATGGTCGTTTCTCCTGATAGAAGGTCTCAACGTCGCTCAGGTTCACCACCGCTGGATCGACTTCAACCTGGCCGAAATCAGGATTGATGGTTCCGTTGAGCGTGAGACCCGAGCCGAGAGCGATCTTGAAATCGGCACCTATTCCGGGAGAGTATTTGGAGCCATCATTGAATGGATCTCCATGAGGACGTTGAGAATACTCTGCGCGTGATGTCACATAGGGAAGCACTTCAATGTTCATTGGTGGCGCAATCTTCTCGATTCCAATGACATCGATGAATCGCGACACAAATCCGCTCTCTTTTTGAGGCGTGTAGACTAAGTAGTCTTTCTCGATTGCCCGTCCGATACTGCGGCTAAAATTCGCTCCCCACACATACTTCTCTGCGGGATGGAACCGGAGTTGCGAGAAAGGAATGCGCATTTCCGCCGTCCATCCATCCTTGCCGATCCGGGCTCTCCCTTCCCAAACTCCATCCCAGGAATCGTCATCCCAATCATCGTTATAGAGCGTCCCGTCCTGCATCGTGCCCGCAGCGCTCAGGTTGAAGTAGAATCCGCTCCTTCTGTCATGATATGGATCAATGTAGAATTTCAACCAGTCAGCAGTCATGTCGGCATCGCGGCGTCCGAGTACCTGGATGATCGAGTCGGGGGCAGTGTCGTGCATCCTCGCCGCGACGTAGAGCGCTTCATCGTCGTACGCAAGCCACACTTCAGTCTTCTGTGAGGGAGGGGCTCCCTCATTGGGCAGCCTCTGCGTGAAATTTGTTAAGCCCGGGCCTTGCCAGGCTTGCTCTAAAAGGTTTCCATCAATCGTCATCGCCTCCCGAATCCGTTCCGCCGAGATCTTGGTTGGCGGTGTTGGAGTCTGAGATTGCAGATAGGCGAAACAGCCAAGCATACACAGTACTACCTGGGACCAACGAATGCGCATATGAAGCTCTCCTCTAGCGTTCCCGTTTGTGTCAGACTCTAGTAAGACCTGTGCGAGGTGGAAAAGGTTGCATGGTGGGAAGAAATGAGAACGGGGCTGTTCGAAATCACCATCGATCTCCTGAGCGGCACCAACACTCCTCTATCGATGGCGATTTCACGATCAATCACGTGGCCGAAACATAATTTCGGCCTACATTTCAAGGTCAGTTCCGCACGATTGCTATCAATGCGTCGAGTGCTCGGGGGTCGTCCGACTGTCCCAGGCACTGGATCGCTTGCTTCCGGATGCGAGGATTCCGGTGCGACTTGGCAGTCGTTATTAACCGATCGAGCACCTCTGAGGTGTGAATTTGCGCCAACGCGTACAGTGCCTGCCGCTGGACATCAATCTCCTCATCATCGGCAATGATGGATTCGAGTGTCGCCATTGCCTTTTGCGACGCCTTTTGGCCCAACCAGAATGCGGCCTTTGCGCGGACTTTGGTATCCCTCGCTTTGCGCGCAAGAGTGATCAGTGCCTCTGTTGACTCATCCGAAGAAAGCTGACCTATCGCAAAAACAGATTGCTCCTTCACTCTTGCGGAGCGATCATCCTGCGCGGCGTCCATCAACACAGACAGACTTTCCGAGCGATTCTGCTGCCCGAGCCAGAAGGCGGCTTGGGCCCGGATGTTGTCGGCCTGTTCACCCTTAAGGACACCGACGAGAAATGGAAATGCTTCTCTTGAATTCTGGTGGATGCCGATCGCCGTCAAGAGATCTTTCTTCATCTCAGTTGATGATTGTTGATCGTAGAGATCTTTCAGAAGGCCAACGCTCTGATCATCTTCCGCCCCTCCCAGCCACAGCAACGGCTTCTTCTTCAGATCGACATACAATTCCATGTTTGAGACATCAAGCTTCTTCAGTGAACTCTACTTACTCCTTCGTCTTCCCTTCAAGAATCTGGAGCAGAGCGTCTTGTGCCTTCTTGGTCCCGATATTGCTCAACGCGCTCACCGCGGCAGTCCGGGCCTTCTTGTTGGTATCGTTCCGCACAATATCCAGCAACACGTCAACCGCATCATCACTCTTCGTATTTCCCAGGACATAGACTGCGGCTATCCTCAGGTCGGGATCCTTCTCATCCTTCACAAACTGACCCAGGGTCTTGACGGCGGAGGACTTGTTCGTATTCGCGAACTGATAGAGCGCTGCTTTCTTGACCTCGAGAGATCTGGCGTTGCGCAAGACCTCGATATAGAAATTCGCGTCGGAACCATCCGAACCTTCACGTGAATGTCCAATAGACAGGACTGCCATTCGAGCAACATTCGCATCTTGATCCGAGAGTGCAACCTTCTTCAGAAACTCCCGCGCTTCCGCTCCACCATTGTTTCCGATCGCTTGAACTGCGGCTTCCTTGATCTTTACGTCCTTTGCGGACGCGACTATGGATTTCAATGCGTCAAAAGAGGCTGAGGAGTGGATATTCCCCAGCGCAAACGTCGCTGACCTTTTCATGTCGCTATCCGATTCATTGACAGCAATGTCTTTCAATGTTGAGACTGCAGTCGCATCCCCCCTATTGCCCAATGAATGGAGGGCGGCTTTTCGTACATCCTTCGACTTTGCTTCCTTCAGCAGTGACTGGAGTGCCTTCGTCGACTCGTCGCTGTTCACATTGGCGATGGAATATGCTGCTGTGCGTGCAAGTTTCTCATTCGGATCGTTTTTTGCGATCTCTGCCAGATACGGAATGAGGTCATCATCACCGACGTTTG
>JACVXU010000341.1 GCA_015661185.1 Bacteroidota bacterium | reverse complement strand
CTGGCATGCCTGCGTGCGGGGAATCGACCCGGGAATTGAGTACGGCTTTCGTGTCACACGGGAGAACAATAGCACCCACCCGTTACATCGATTCGACCCATCCAAAGTTCTCGTCGATCCCTATGCCCGGTCGCTGAGCGGCGGGGAGGTCTGGGGAGGGGAACGTGTTGACCGCACGGCGTCCTTTCTGCGTCGATCCCGCGTCGCAGACGAGCAGTTCGACTGGAAGTATGACCACCCGCTGAACCGGCACCTGGCAGATTCCGTGATCTACGAAATGCATGTGCGCGGGTTTACGCGCCATCCGTCCTCCCGCACCACGCATCCAGGAACGTATCTTGGCCTGACAGAGAAAATCCCGTACCTGAAAGAACTGGGGATCACCGCCGTAGAGTTGATGCCCGTGACCGATTTTCTCGAGACCGACTCGACAGTGGTTGATCCCGTGACCGGACTGCCCATGCTGAACTTCTGGGGGTACCATCCGATCAGCTTCTTCGCGTTGAAGGCATCCTATGCTGCCGACTCCGCGCTCGGCGGAGAGATTCGCGAATTCAAGGCGATGGTCAAAGCATTCCACGATGCAGGCATCGAGGTTTTTCTCGACATGGTCTACAACCATACCGGCGAAGGTGATGAGAGGGGCGTAACAATCTCCTTCCGTGGATTTGACAGTTCCGTTTACTACATCATTGAGCCGGAAACAGGCCGCGATCTCAATTTCTCGGCTTGCGGCAATACCATGAACTGCAACCATCCGGTCGTGCGTGATCTGATACTCGATTCGCTCCGGTATCTCGTCACGGAGATGCATGTCGACGGTTTCCGGTTTGATCTTGCCTCAATCCTTGGACGTGGAACGGACGGGGAGGTCCTGTCGAATCCTCCGCTGCTCGAGCGCATCGCAGGAGATCCGGTATTGGCGAACGTCAAGCTCATCGCAGAAGCGTGGGATGCGGCCGGACTCTACCAGGTTGGGAGTTTCCCGAATTGGGGGCGGTGGGCAGAGTGGAATGCCAGATTCCGCGACGATATCCGCCGGTTCTGGAAAAGTGCGCCGGACATGGTCAGCGCACTCTCGACGCGATTCTGCGGGAGCGAAGATCTCTATCGCGGCAGCGGCCGCGCGCCCTACCACAGCGTGAATTTCATTACCAGCCACGACGGGTTCACGCTCGCCGACCTTGTTTCCTACAACCTGAAGCATAACGAAGCGAACGGCGAAGGGAATAACGATGGCCTGAATGAAAACGACAGCTGGAACTGCGGTGCGGAAGGGCCGACGTCGGATCCGGGAATTCTCGCATTGCGGAGGCGGCAGATGAAAAACCTCACGGCAACGCTTCTATTGTCGCAAGGGGTCCCGATGATTCTCGCGGGCGATGAATTCGGCCGCACACAGCGCGGCAACAACAACGCATACTGCCAGGATAACGAGATCAGCTGGTTGAATTGGTCCGGCCTCGAGGAGAACAAAGGCCAGGTGAGGTTCATCAGGAACCTCATCGGATTCCGGAGCAGGCATTTGCTGTTCAGGCAGAGGGAGTTTTTCGGACAGGGGAGCCGCCATGTTCCGAAACTCGTCTGGCACGGCATCAGGCTTCATCAACCCGATTGGTCGTGGCACTCACAGGCCATCGCAGTGGAGCTGCAGTTTGAGGGGCAGGATTCGGATCTCTTCTTTGTGTTTAATGCTTTCGAGGGGAATCTGACTTTTGATATGCCGTCCGTCGCACCGGGTAAACGGTGGCACCGGTTTCTCGATACGTCGCTCGATTCTCCTCTCGATATCTCAGAGGAGGGGCGGGAAGTGTTCCTTAACGATCAGGGTTCCTATCGGGTCATGGGGAGGAGTCTTGTCGGACTAATGCAGTATTAGGAAGGTTCTCCGGGCCGTAGAGCCCTGCAAACGAAAGAAGCCGAGAGCCATCGCAACGGATGAACTCTCGGCTTTTTATTTTCAGAACCGCAGTCGAAAACATCGATTTTGCCACGAAGTCTCAAACCTGCCTGCCGACCTGTCCGCTGAAGCGTAGCGTAAGCGGAAGTGCTTCGGCACGCAGGCAGGGATTCTCAAATTTCCAACCACTCGCGAAAAGCGCTCGTGGGTGATTTTGCCCGCCCGACCGAACGGTCGTTCGGGCGGGGGACATGCCGCCTTCGTCAAGTTTCTCAATGATTTTATAGTGTGATATAGTTTGGCCGATCATTCCGAATAATCACCAGGAGTTTGTCTTATGCATCGCATGATATCGGTCAATTCATGGAAGCAGCAATTTGCCAAATGAGGACGATCTTCATCGGACTCAAAAGTGTTATAGATTCTCCACTCGACGTATCGTCCAAAAATCCCAGCTGTAGCGTCTATTCTCAAGGTATTTATAGGGAACCGTGAAATAGCCTCCCTGACCCCAGTCATGTCCCGCGGAATTCCTCAACAAGAAACTCTTTGCTGACTCATCGTAGCCGACAACGAGGACGGCATGCCCTCCGATCACTCGATCGTGTTTCTTTGGCAGATCAATGTGGCCTGTGTGCGCCACCTTCCTCGACAGAAAGCTTTGATACACTGAGATTCCACAAACGAAGGGGTATCCCTCTGCGAGACAAACATTCATTTCATCAACGGCCATTATGCGATGATATGAGGTGATCCTGTGCTTTCTCGCTTCACGGTAACAGCGCGGAGGTGGCTTTTGCCTGAATCTTGAAATGACATATGGCCAAAGTTTTTCGGGACAAACCCCGTATTCTCTAAGGCTTTTAATCCCATCCCTCAAGCGAGCACCAGAATCGATATTGGTCTTTTTCGTCAAGAGTCGCTCATTGTAGTAAATAAATAATCTGCTCAAGTCCTCGAAATGGACATGATCTTTCTTCTCGAGGAATTCCAACGCAGCTGAGATGGCATGCGAGGTGCAGCTTTGCAGATGCCTCTGGTATTTGACCGCGGAGCAAAGCGGCCGTAAATCGACGCGGCGTGGAAGTCGAGCAGGTTTCTTTCGTATCTCATCATAGTACTTATCACGGTGGTCTGGCAAGTCTGGGAGCCACCCAAAACCAATCTTGCGACCAGCGGCTGGTGCATTCTTCGTTGACCGATGGTTTGGTATCATTTGAGAGAGCCTCGTGCAGTCATTACCGGTAGGTTTTGACCTGGCTGTTCGTATTTTGAAATCGGACGCTGTGTCGACGACGTCGCCTTCCCAATCGTGGAAACCAAATGCCAGTCCGACTCATGTAAGACCTGTATCGGTTCTGAAACCTGTCGATCAAGGCAGCTTCTTCCCTCGGTATGATCATGAACCTCATGAGAACAATACCTGTGATAGCAAGACACAATACACATACACTGGCCGTGGAGACAGAGATACATATAAGAAATGCCGAGTGTGCGAGGTAGAGCGGATGCCGTATCGAATGGTATGGACCGCGAGTCAGCAGCTGTTGTCCCAATACGATTTCTAAAGCACCGGCGAAATTATTGCCAAGGCTCATATGAATCCAATTCGCGAACAAAAGTGAAACGAGAGAAAAACCAATT